>CAZGMS010000225.1:0-8160 GCA_964526915.1 uncultured Nitrospirales bacterium | reverse complement strand
ATGAGGAGCCAGCGGAGCGTACACGCAAGTACGTGAGCAGGCACCGCAATGAACGACACAGCATCAAAAGATGTATCGGACTTATGTCGCTGAGTATAGCGTCCAGCTAGCACAGCGCTCATATAATGCAACGTGATTTTAGTGGGTTCTGTGTGCCGTCAGCTCACGATACAAATATTCAATGGCATACTGAACGTCCTCATCGCTGTCCTTTTTGACACGGTCAGGCCAATGCACAATTTCTTGTTCGGCCCTTTCCAAGTAAGGCAATGCCGCGTCAGAAAAAATCCACGGGTCAAATCTGACAGGAGAATCGATCGAGAAAAAAGCCGTGTAGGCCAAGCACAACAAGGGACTGGTTTGTACCAGTCTGTTTTTGAATTTGCCGCCTGTGAGTAGATCATCATCAACAAGAAAAGGAAACTCTCTGCCATCGTTAAAGTAAGCCGTCATCGTCTCTGCCGTGAACTCCATAATATTCGTTGCCGCGTACGGGGTGACCGTTGGCAAACCATTGTGAAACCCCTGTTGGCAGACACTCTGCACTTTGTCGAATTCTGTTGCCAATATCCCCGAGGTGTAGAGGCTGTGCCCCTGTCGCTCACCGATGAGGTCCGTGATAGCATGAGCCATTTCGTGCCACAGCCCCAAGCTGTCTTGGGAAGAAAGCCCTCTCTGATTCTGAAGATATCTCTCAACATTGAAGTTAAGTGTCATCTTCTGTGCATCATAAAAAGCAATGGCGTTGGATAATGAGCCGTCGCCCCACTGCCAATATGGCTCAGCAAAATCAAAACTCCCCCTGCCCCCTCTTGTTAAGAGGGGGTTCTTAGAGGCGGCCTTAAGTTTTCTCTGATGATGCTGTGTTTTTGGCCTGCGCCTGTCTCTTAAACCGCTCCACCTGTTGCTGAATCTCTTCAAACACCCTTTCAAGATCCCGTCCCCGTAACATGAGCGGCTGTTGTCTGAAAAGAGTTCTCACAGGCTCCCCATTCTGATGGGTCCACACATCAATCTGCCCCGCCTGATAAACAACCCTTAACCAGCGCCCGTACATTCTGAGAAATTTTGAAACGATCTCTATGCGATTATTCTGTCCTTGAGAGAACTTGCTTTGCGCAAACAAGGCCCAAGCCACCGAAAACACATCGCCTACCGAAAACAAATAACAAAGATGATCTGGAACCGCACCGGCCAAAACGGAGAGGTCGCCTCCCGTGGGCTGTATAAAAGACTCGTCACTGGCCTCAACAGCGGAATGAACATCATCAAAAAGATGCTCAAATACCGTATTCGTCAAATCCCGGTACTGAAAATAAAAACCCACCTTGACCTTGGTTTGTTTCGGTCGACCCTTTTGAAGCCTATCTTCCTTAAGTTTATCACGCCATTCGGCTTGTTTTGTTTTGAGATAATTTGCCAGCTGTTGCCTTAACTGTGTCTGCCGCCGTTCCACAACCTCGGCCCACCCTTCTTTGGTCGAGGGAAAAAACAAAACAAAACTTTCTGGCAAATTAAGGGCAATGGCACGGGCCTCCTGATTGCCCTGCTCCAGTAATATTTGCACCGAAACGTGACCATGCGCGCCAGCCATCACACACCTCTGTAAAAAACGGGGATCGGCCAGCGGCAGGGTCTTTTCTCGATATCGATAAGCATCATAACGCGTTGACAGAGGGTGGGTTGACAGCAAATCCGTTCCTGTGCGGGCCTGGACCACCCGCCACAAAGCATCGTAATTAATTTCTGACGACTGCGATGCTGCGAAAAGCACCCCCTGTCTCACGTTGATTTTATATAGCGACAAAAGGTTGTGCCAATACAACCCGGCTTTCTTGAATGTAAAATCGCCACTCATGAGGCGGTTGAGAACTTTTGCCGTCATCAGGGGAGGCCCAAATCGCTGATTATAGCGCGCCATGACTTCGTTTTGGCTGAACAAAAACCTCCTGTTGGCTTGATTCATCACATCCAAACAAGCCTGCACAACAGCTGTTTCCTTCAAAGCTCTCTCTCTGTCCTCTTCTGTGGCCCACACATCTGTAGGCGTCATGTCCTCAAAGCGTCTCAAACGAATCCCCAGATAATCACACAAAGGTTCCAGTGAGCGTCTCAACAGCGTGAATTGTTGATACGCGGTGATCTCTCTTTCACCATCAATCATGACCTGAAGCCCATCAACACAATAAAGGCCGGTTTCTTGGGCGACCATTGCCAGTGTTTTACCGCTTGCCTCGAGACAGGCGCGGATCTGGGCCATGAGCTCCTGATCAAGCTCATACAGCGTTGAAACCAGTCCCACCTCAGGAATCTCGTGGGACACCTGTTCCCTAATCTCAAATCCAAAATACTCAGCCAACACCAAAGCGGGCAATGTGGTTCGTTGTACGTGCCCACCAACCACTCGTGAAATGTCATCCGTCATGATCCCGCGGCCTACCAATATGGACAGCTCCAAATGCGACATGCGCCACTCGGCTAGCGTCTGGTTGATGCGTGTCGCCAGTCCCTCCAAAGATTCAAAAGGAATTTTTTCAAAATGGGGCCAGAGGCGTATGTGCAGGAGTTCCGTCATGGCAATACGGATATTGTCGGGCAACGGGCCTCTGGTTAGAATCAGCTCCTTAAAGGCAGAATACGACAACGGCACCCCCAACAAAGGACAAAGTTCGTCACGCCCAAGCTGAAGTTCATCACATCGAAACACAATTTCATTCCAGATGATCGCGGGGTCTTGCAAAGGGGGGCCTTCGAAAGACAAATAGTTAAATCGGGTTTTGAAAAACCGCGCCATCCTTTGGCCCAGCACCCCATCATAGCTTTGCGCCTTTGGGCTTCTGCGTTTTTGATTGGGTGTGTAAAAATCTTTTCGGTCCCCCGAAAACGCATGCAACATGACCCGCGAGGTCACACCAAAATGTTCTGCGGCCAAGCGAACCCCAACACTACCGGGGCGAGATTGGCGACTTTGTGGTGGAAAAACCCGTTTTGCCCGCTCACGAAGTTCTGCACTGATCTCTGACGCAGACATGAAAAATCGGCTGTGAGACAGCCCAGCCCGAAGACTCTGTAAGGCATCCGTTTGGGGGCTTTGAGACAAACAATACCGATCCTCCAAGACCTCAGCAGAAACATCGATCTGTTCTGGATTGATTGCCGTATCAAACAAAACCCTTGCGCCCTGTGCAAGATATTGAAGAGGGATGAGACTTGTATTTGAAGTAAAAATTGACCCGGCCATGTTGTTTTGCCTTGGTTGCGCTTGGGGAGTGCTATGACACTCCTCGCACCGGCGTCAAGCCCGTACAAAAAAGCGGTGACACACGGTATAAACAGTTCTAAGGTTCTCACATGCTCATCGAAATCATCACCATAGGGGACGAACTCCTCTCAGGCAATGTGCTCGACACCAACACTCAATTTTTATCGGATCATTTATTTCGTCACGGCTTTATGGTGGAATATCATACGGGCTTACGCGACGATGAAACCAAAATGGTCACGGCTTTTGAAACCGCCAGCGACCGCGCCGATATTGTTTTGGTCACCGGAGGGCTGGGCCCGACAGCTGATGACTTTACCATCGAAATGGCGGCCAAGACCTTTGGTAAAAAACTTGTCTGTGACCAATCGGTATTGCATTATCTCGAAACTTGGTACGCAGGGCATCATATCCCTCTGCAAGACAACACCCGCAAACAGGCTCATGTTCCCGAAGGAGCCTTAACCTTCATCAACAAAGAGGGCACAGCCCCCGGAGTTTACTGTCATTACAAAAAAAGTCATTTTTACTTTATGCCTGGCGTGCCACGAGAAATGCGTTGGCTGTTCACAACGCACATTCTGCCACACATTTTGAGTCTGCATCCCCTCAAGCAATCTGTGGCCACGCGTTTTTTCAAAACCTTTGGAAGCCCCGAATCGGCCCTGGATGCCGAATTGAACACATTATTTTCTGATCGGGTGACTCTTGGTGGCGTGCGCGTAGGGTACCGTGTTGCTTTTCCCGAAATCACCCTCAAACTCACAGCCTACGGGCAAGGCGAACTTGAAGCACAAGACAAGCTGGACGAGGCGTCACAGATCATACGTTCAAAATTTGCGTCTGTCATATATTCAGAAGATGAGGAGGGAACCCTCGAAGAAGCCGTTGTCAAAAAACTGATGGCACAAAAGAAAACGGTGGCATTGGCCGAATCGTGTACGGGCGGGTTGATCGCGCAAAGAATCACCTCGGTCAGCGGCGCCAGCGCTGTGTTTTTGGGCGGCGTGGTTGCGTACGCCAACGATATTAAAGAAAAGATTTTGGGCGTTGACCATCAAATCATTCAGAATCACGGCGCCGTGAGCGCAGAATGTGCCGAGGCCATGACGCGCGGGATTCAAACAATCACAGGGGCCAATTTTGTGGCCGCTGTGACCGGAATCGCGGGGCCCACAGGAGGAACCGCCGACAAACCCGTGGGCACAGCGCACATTGCAACTCTTTGTGCTGGTGTTTTGAAAAACAAAAAATACTTTTTTGATTACCCTCGTGACCAGTTCAGAATGGTGGTCGCTTCCGTTGTGCTTAGAAAACTCTTAAACAACACCTGAGAGTTTGGCTCGGGGGCTTGGGATCACAGCTTCACCGCCCCGTTCTCCACAAAAAATGACGTGGCATGGCCCACGAAATCATTCACCACCCTTGAATTATCTGTGGTGGTCAAGAAAGCCTGTGTGTTCTCTTTTTTGAGATAATCAAACAGATACCGGCACCGTTCTTCGTCCAATTCACTGGCCACATCGTCGAGTAAAAACAGGGGCGTTTTCTGGTGCTTCTGCGCGAACAGTTTGAGTTGACTGAGCTTGAGAGCAATCACCACAGACCTGTTTTCGCCCTGCGACCCCAAAGCACCCACACTGCGCTCCCCCACAAAAATATTAAAATCGTCCCGATGAGGCCCCACCAGAGATTCTCGTCTCTCGCGCTCTCTGTGCTGCATGATGCGAAGCTCCTCTTGCAACAAAATGGCAAGCTCCTGCTCTCCCAGGGTCACCACATTATCGTTGAGAGCTTTGACCGTGGATAAATAAGTGATTCGTAAATCATCCGCGCTGTTGCTGATCGAGCGGTATTCCTGCGTCAAGACCTGCGACATCTGCTCCATCCAACGCAGGCGTTTGTAAATGATTTGCGAGGCCAAACTGATCAGTCGGTCGTTCCAAACACACAACAAAGCATCCGGAGCCCCCTCCTTGAGGAGTCTGTTTTTATGTGCCACCACCTTGTCGTAGTCCTGAAACAAACCAAGCAAGGTCACGTCCTGTACATACAACGCCCGATTCATGTAACGTCGCCGCTCTGATGGGGAGTCTCTAAAAAGATAGATGTGTCGCGGTTCAAACAGGATCAGGGGAATCAGCGCGTAATAATCCTGCCGATGACCGGGTTTTTTGGAGTTAAGCAGAACGCGTCGTTCCTGCCCCGTAAGTGAAATGTCGATATCCCAACTCAATTCGTCTTTTTCGAACACACCCTGAATTTTAGCGCAGTCAGCCCCGTGTGAGATGATGTCGTGCCGATTCGTTGTGCGAAACGATTTGAGCTCGGCCAAAAAATAAATGGCCTCGATAATATTGGTCTTGCCCTGCGCGTTTCTGCCAAAGATGAAGTTGAATTCGGGGTGAAAAACAAAGGCCTGTTCCCTGATGTTGCGAAAATTTTTGAGCCGCAAGGTCTTGAGCTGCATGTGGCATCCTTATTGTTTTCATATTTTGAAGTAAAGAATATTTCCCCGCGCTTGCAAAACAAAAATGAACAGGCACACAATTTGCGTGCGTACGTGTTGACGTGCGTGCGTGCGTACCATATACGTGAGAAAGTGAGGGCATAAGGCCCAAGGTTTAAGGCGTAAGGCAAAAAAACGGCACATTCATCTTCCTCGTCTTTCCCTAAGCCTTGAGCCCTACGCCCCAGGCCCTTTTCGTAAACACATGAACATGCGCACATTTTTTTTCATTTTCCTTGTTTTGCTAAGTCTTTCAGCAGGACACGCACTGGCCAACATTCCCGATTCCACGCTGGGACTCATCCCCGACCCCCCAGCAGATCAGGCACGGGCCTACGAGCAACACGCCTCTCAGGATGGCGCGTTTGGGGATTATTTTCGTTTGCGTGTTGCCGAAAAACACCTCAAAGCAGGCAACTTGAATGAAGCCTTTCGTTTTGTCAGCCGCGTGCACGATCCTGTTTTTGTTTTTTGGAAAAAGGTCCTTCTGGCCGAGATTTATTGGGCACGGGAACAGGTCCGTCAAAGCCTGGCCTTGATGGGAAGCCTGCCACCCAAACCGGACTATGAGCTCTTCTATGGCGAAGGCCTATACGAACAACTCTTTAAGAGAGCTGTCTTGATCAGGTTGTTGGCCAAAAAAGCCCTAAACCAAAACACACGCGAGGACACAGCCCTGATCGTGACACTGTTTCCTGATGATAAAATGCTTACCGACAGCTTGGGAGAGCAGGCAGAAAATAGTGGCCTCAACACCACCGACAAAATCACCAGACTCAACACACTATCCAAAAAAAGGATGTTGAAGCTGATTCCAGGATTGGTATCCGCCCAGGAGATCGAAGACGCACACCTCCCTCTCGAAAACAAGTGCACATCATTGTTTGCCCTGGGAAATGCCTCCCGATTAAGCAAAGACCACTGGACCGAAAGCACCGCGGCCTACCAAGCCATGATTAAATTGCGCTGTCCCTCCGATCTGCTGGCCAGCGCCTATTATCGTCTGGGGCTCGCGCAACCGAGCCACAAGAAACAGGGAACAGGGCCTGACTTGAGAGAAAAATACCTGACCTCGCTCTACAAAACCCTTCCCGACAGCAGGTTGGCCGATGACGCTGTTTACCGATTATATAAACTGTCTTTGTCCCGTAAAGACACAGCTCAGGCCGACAAGTATTATCAAATCCTCATGCACCTCAAAACAGGTGACATGAAAAGCGAATTGGCCTTTGAACTGGCCTATGAGCAATTTAAAAAACAGAATTTCGAAAAATCCGCCAGCATTCTGTCTGAAGCGCTCGATACGATCCCGACAGCAGACGAATCTTATACCAAAACATTGTACTGGTACGCCCGTTCGCTCGAAAAAACTACTGGCCGCAAAAATCACGACAAGGCTCAGAGCACTTACCATCGACTGATCACGGAGTTTCCCTATTCTTTTTATGCCGTCCTGGCCAGCCATCGCGTGAACTCACCCATCACGCTTCCTCAACGACCCATCATCATCGGAGAAGCCCCCACCGAGAACACCACGACATTTGAATTGATCGATGCCTTTAATAAAAAGGGCTTTCACCAGGCCGCCCGCATCGTTCTTGATTTTGCTTTGCATGAACACCCGCAGTGGCTACTGAGTCATAAGGAATATTTGACCCTCAAGCTCATCGAATCCCAAAACTACCGCAAGGCGCTGGCCCTGGCCTCCGATCACTTCAAAAGTGGTCCCTATGGCCCCTTGACCATTACCGACGACCCTTTATTTACGGCCTTTTATCCTTTGCCGTTCAAGAGCAAAACAAAAATTGCCTATGCAAAAACCAATCTGCCCAAGGGGGCCATCGAGGGCATCATGCGAGAAGAATCCTTGTTTCAGCGCACGGTATCCAGCCACGCTGGCGCCATTGGGTTGATGCAACTCATGCCTCAAACAGCGGCCCAGGTACAAAAAGGCTTGATTGAAAAGGGGGCCCCGACCACAGACTTTTCGTCAGATCTGACTGATACAAAAACCAATATTCTGTTAGGGGCAACGTACTTGGACCAGATGATCACCAAGTTTAAAAATCATCTCCCTTTGGCCATCATGGCCTACAACGCAGGGCCGGGAAATGTGCGGAAATGGCTACAACGCCTGGGGCCTTTGGAGCTTGATGAGTTCATCGAAAATATTCCATACACTGAAACACAAGGTTATGTGAAAAGGGTTCTGCGCTCCATGCATGTGTATGGCGATTTGTACAACAACACTTATTTTACAAAAGGCGAGGACATCAACTTCACACTTCCTGTCATCAAGCCAAGTCCCAAAAAACACAAACACCACAAGGTCAACAAAAAGAAGGGGAAGAAGCAATAAGAAAAGTAGGGGTCGGTCGCGACCGACCCC
>CAZGMS010000224.1:0-9760 GCA_964526915.1 uncultured Nitrospirales bacterium | reverse complement strand
CCTAACGGCAGCCTTTTTTCGTATCCAGCCACATATTTGTGCCCAAGATGATCAACAACTCTTGACAGACGCCAACAACCCTTAACAACTGAAACCAATTTTTTTATCTCAAATGCGACAAATTATGTTAAAATAATCACTGGTGTTCTCTTTGATACCTGCAACTGTGGAGGGGTATTGGCCAATTCACTTGTGTTGAGTCAATATCGTACATCATGATCAATTACAAACACATCATTATTATTCTTCTGGTCTTGTTATCAACTGCCTGCGCCATGAGCGGCAGTACCGGCACCAACGCCATAGACACTGAAACCCCGGCCTCGGCAGATCCCATTTCGGATACCGAGTCCGATCTCTACGAAAGTGATGACAGTGCCATGAGCATCCCCGTCACAATCGCGAAGATGGAATCGGTCAACGTCGAAAAAACCACAGTCACGCAGGAAACATCCTCAGGTTTGCAAACAAAAACAGGTTTCGCTATAAAAACCGCGACCGCACCCAATACCTACCGCATCGTAGGGACAGCCGATGCCGTCAATACGGAACAGGCCAATGCCCTCCTGCTGGTCAACGGTGATCTGATCACTTCGCACGAGGTCGCTGATGATGGCTCGTTCGATGCCACAATCAGCGCTGTCGAGGGAGATCCCGTAATGATGATCCCCATCAACGATGCCGATCAGGGCGCGCCTCCCGTCTTTGCCCAAAAGGAAAACTCCGTCACCACATACAGCTTTACCAATTCCGATAAAATCAACATCCTGCAAACCCCCATCATGGACCGGGGCTACTATTATTTCAGCCAGCAGAACGATGATGACACGTTTGATCTATTCCGCAGGCACATTGACGGATCATACGTTCAAGTCATCGCCGAAGACCTTGTTTCTGCGCCTCGTGTTGTGGCGGTCTCGGAAAATCACGATGTGGTGATGGCCACACAAAATGGTCGAGTACATTACCTGAAACACTCGGATGATGTGGCAGATCTGGATATCTATGAAGGCATGGCCGGTTTCCTTGTCGCCTGGGATGACCCCACAATGATCATGGATGTGGGAGAACCGCTTAACCTAAGCGAAGGAAGCATCACCCCCGTCAGTGTGCAACTGTTTTTTTCCGACGCGGAAAATGGCGTGTTCCTGGCCACAAAAAAATACATCAGCGCGGATAGCACGGAGCCGCAGGAATACCTGTTGCGTTTTTACGATCTGGACACAAACGAGGAAACGGGTTTGATCGAAAGCATTAACTACAGTAATCCCCTGTTCTCACAGGGGGCTGGCGAAATCCTTTATGTGTTTGTTCCGCCGGCAAACGCCGGCAAGGCCGCACTCTTCAGCATCATGATGTCCAACGGCACCACCGCCTGGAACAACCGACAGTTAATTTACGAACACGAGGTCGGCCCCACCATCATGCATATGGCCTCTTCGGGAAAACAGATGATCATGTTTGTCGACTTGCTGGATAATACACACAGGTTCTACCAACTCGATGCCATTACAGGAGAGGCCTTGCTCTTTGCGCAGGAAGACCTGGACCTCGAAAGAATCATGACCCCTTACCTTGTGGTCTCCGTCGAAAGCGAGGTGGAAGACTCCGAGTTCATTACCTGCTCGATCAACACATCAGAGACAGGATTGGACTGGCTCGTCTACAGCCGCGTCCGCTCAGGTGAAATGGATGATCTTTACGTAATTGACAGCGGCACCTATGGGCAATCATGTTCGGGCAGGTACACAATCGATGATGATGGGCACATGGTATTCTACCGCGCGTACAACCAAGACGACGGTAGCGAAGGGATGCCACAGGTCTCTCTTTTTGATGTCTACAGCCTCGACCCTGAGCTATTGCCGCTGGCTGACTAAAAGGGACATCTAAAAACCACCCGTCTGCGGCGTTGCCCACTGCACCCGCAATACTCACGTACTTCCGTGTACGCTCCGTTTGCGGGTTTGTGGGCGCCTTGCATCTGGGTACTTTTTAGAGGCCCCCGAAAATGGTGGTTATTAGAGATGTCTTAAAAAGACTCACCCCTTCTGCCTTTCCTTCCACACCATCGCCGCAAAAATGAAGGACAGGACTGCCGCCGATATCCACAGTATGCTCACCGGTGTGAAGTCATAGACAGGCTGGCCGTTGACCATCGTCTTGTGCGCGTTGATAAGATACCCGCTCACGTAATCATTGATCGCCGTGGCAACGTAGCTGAAAAGCCCGATCATCCCCATCGCCGCTCCCGCAGAACGTTTGGAACAGATGTCCACTGCCATGAGGCCTCCCAGAAATGTGAGCAGGACTCCCAACGACAGCCCATACACAGCCAGTGAGGCGCAGTCGATAAACAAGCTCTTCTCCTTCGTGAGCAAGAACACAGCCAAAGAGACCGCGTATAGAATCCCCGTGATCAGGGCCAACACATTGCGTCTGCTGGCAAAGAATTTGTCTGTAACGTACCCACAAAGCATGGTGGCCACCAGTCCAAACATCTGGCTCATGAAGACAAGTTTGCCCGCCGTCACAGTGGAATATCCTTTTTGCGCGCCCATGAACACGATCCCCCAGCTCTCAAAGGCGTAGCGGGCGATGTACATGCAAGCGCTGGACAAACCCAGAATCCACACAGCCGGTTTTCTGATCACCTCTTTCTGCAATTCCCAAACACTTTCTGTCTGGCTGGTCTGCAGGGGATCGTTCCGGTACACATACACAGGTGGCAAGCCAAGCGTTTGTGGACGGTCAAACATGAACCTGTATAAAAAATAGGAGCCAATGAGTGCCACAGCACCCGGCACAATGAATCCGTATTGCCAACCCCACCACTTTACAAAATAGGCCGTACCGACTGCCGTGAGTCCCGACCCCAGATTGTGACTGATGATCCAGATACCGTAGTACGTCCCCATCTCGCGCGTAGAAAACCACTGCGACAGCGCAACCACGCTTGGCGCGGCACCGAAGGACTGGAACCAGCCGTTCAGACCCCACAGAACAACGAAGAACCAGAAATACGTGATGTTGCCCAGAATCAGGCTGACCGTGGCTGTGGCAAAAAGTCCCAAAGACATGAAGTTTTTTATGTTGAGTCTATCCGCGAAAAAGCCGTTCAGAAACTTTCCAACCGCGTAGGTGATGAACATTACGGATCCAATGAGACCCAACTGTTCCGCATTGAAGAGGCCTTGTTCCATCAGCGGTTTTTTGATGATCGCAAAGTTCAACCGGCAAACATAGAACAGCGTGTACCCCAGTGTGACAGACAAGAAAACCGACCAGCGTTTCGGCTTGTAGACACGATCGATTTCCTCGTGTGTTTTCAGCGTCACAGGAACAATCGGACCCGTCATAAAGAATCTGGAAAAAAAAGTGGACATATCAGCCTCCCCAAGCATACCTACTAACAAGACTGAAGGCTGTCGAACAAATTACAAACCTGTCAGTAGAAGCAGATGTGCCACATACTTAAGAAAAGCAGAGGTGCCACATACTTTACTCCATACTTTACTCAAATTGCAGATGATTTGATAATCTATCGACTAATTTCAGTGACTAACCAACAATGGTCATCATGAGGACATGATGTTGTAACATGATTTTTTACATGAATCGACGTAAGGTAATTTGTTTGTGAAAATATTTGATGTGTTCACTGTATTGATCATGCTCAAACATGACATTTTTTCATGCGGTTCAATACAATTTCTTTTTTTGTTTTAAGAAGCGGGTGTAAAAGTTTAGCACGCCACAGAGTCTCTTCGTGTTCTGGCACGTTCTCAACAAAAAACCTGAACTCAATCTGTCTTTTTTCTGGGCTGTTGCCAAATAACTCGTAGGTGAAGATGGGGGTGATCAAGTCATTTGGTTGTCCGTATGCATAATAGTGATAACTGCTCCATTTTGTGTCTTGGAGGTCTGTGACCATACCTGCCCTCAACTGATTGCGATAAACATAACGCTGGCAACTCATGGCATATTGGTCGGTATTAACATTACTGGCTCGATAACGTTGTTGAAATAAATGACCTTTTCGATTTTGCATCTTGTTATATTCAAAGGCAAAACGCCAACAGAAATCATGCATGAATTTGGGGAGATCGGTATCAACATCGATATGAAAAATAAAGTGTGCGTGATTACTCATCCATTCGTAATCTGTGAGTTTGATGGTGGGATACTTTTTTAAGTACATCCTACAGATTTTATCGAATAGCTCAAAGTGTTTGTCTTCAAAGAATTTGAACTCACCATTATTGATCTGAATCCTGACATGTAACAGCATGTCGTTGGCCAAATAGTCAAAACGATTGATTCTGGGCATAATACAGAGTCACAAGCAAGGACAGTGCCAGAACTGCAAAAAAAAACATGCCTGAAATAACAACAAGATATGAAAGATTCTATGGTATGTGGTACCATTGCGTCAGTGTTGGGACTGAAAATGAGACGCTAACAGTGATATGTGGGACAAGGTATGGGGCACCAGTAAATTAGTAAATAAACGCTTTGCAGACTCAAAAAACACGCAACATTTTACAAATTACGTGCGATAGAAACAATAATTCAATAGGTTAGAACAGACAAGCAATAAGGAATCAATATGTTACAAAAACCTGTTTCAATTGTTTTTCCCCCATCGTATTCCACCTCTGGACCCCTCGATTTTGTTGATTGCCTCCCCAAAACGTGGGGCATGATACATTCTGTGCAACAGGCCCTGAGTCCCCGTACCCAAGAAGGTGCCAGGTACCCACATCCACATCTTTCTTTGACCAATCGTTGGCGTGTGGGACGTCTGCTGACCACGACATCACAAAAGACAAGACTGCACATTGCCCGTCGATTAACAGATGAGGGACTTTCCACAGCCGTCATCCACAGTCTTCTTGGCGCGCTGGAAGGAACCCCTCCCTTAACGACAGGTCAAGATGGTCACCCTCATTATGACTTGGACCAAACCGTTGCGTGTTTGTCAGCCTTTGGCGAAACAGCCAGAGACTCTCTTATGCAAATGCTCCGGCCAAGCGTAGACGCAACCGCCTTGCAAAAAATGGCCTCCTCTTACGCATTGTTGATCACGGCCGCACAACACGTTCGTGATTTCGAACTACCTCGTGAATCCGGCTCAGCAGTCTGGGCAATTTTGAGCGGACTGACCCTGATCAAACTCGCTCACGATGCCATTGACCCGCAGCTACTCTGGCGTTCCGCGCAAAACTATGTGACCACCGGCATCAACTATTTGCCAAACACATCCACCACTGAGGCTGGTCTGCGCTTATACATTGACTTTGCTGTCAAAGAGCTGGTGAGGATCGGCTGTCAGGATCAACTCACACTCACCAGCTTGTTTCAATCCGAAAGGGTCACAGCCTTTCAAAGAGTGCTCCTCCTGATGACGCTGACACGCATCGAAAAGAATCAAGAAACAATTGATTTCGTCACCTCGTGCTATATCGATTCCGATAGTCCCGACGCGAATAGCGATGAATCCAGGCTCATCAACCAAATCGTTTTTAATTATCTGGCATCCGACACCTCGGCATTTTCACACAGTCCTTTGCTTGCCAAATTTCTAAAGGACAAACAGAACAATCTCGACGGCATCCCGTTCAGGTATTTGACGGCCATTTCATTATTGCCAGAGGACACAACACAACAAATAACTTCCACTTGTGCCAGCATCATCTCCAGTGAACTCCGGTACAGGGCACGTAAATATTCTATTGATGAACTGCTGGCCGATACTGCGTTCATCAAGGCAACAGAACGTGGCGGGAGCGCGATCACAGAGATCATCGAAAAACTCCAACAAAGCATGTTCCTTCCCAGTCCCACACATTGTACCAATCTCGCCATCTGGTATTTAAAATCTCACAGTGACAATCAGGTGTGCATTAACACAGTAACAGAGTACCTCGCTCGGGCAATCTCTAGAAACTCACCCGAAGATGAAATCGCAAAGATCTTAAAACCTCTGGCGTTCCAGGCCCCCGACGCGTTCGCCAAGGTGTTCAAGTGGGCAAAAAAACACCATCCCAAGCACGCCATCGCCACCATCATCAAGAATTTGCGCGCTGAACAACGCAGACAAATGGCTTCGATCACCGCCAATGTATTTACACACATGCCGGTACATTGAAATTGATATGACAACACTGATGCACACATCTCAACTGACTGCGGCTCTCAGCCTCCTCTATCCCGCATCTCCTGCGTTTGGAGGCCTGCGCGAACAACGAGCGCAAAGCGCAACAATGATTTCCCCTGCCCTTTTGCCCCAGCACGACTCAGCAATCGACTCATATGCTAGTGTCAACGCCGGACACACCAGTCACTCACAAAGATTCAATGGGTTTCGCATGTCTCCCCATGAAACAACACCCTCCAGACCACACATTGACGAACTCTGCAGACAATATGTTGGCCGCCAGATCAGGGCAACCGTCACCAATGACAGTGGACAGAATAGACCAGTCAGCGGGCGCGTCATTGACGTTCACGTGCGCCAAGGTCAGATCTTTCTATCCATTCCAACCAGACCTAACATCCCCCTTAGCGATGCGACCTTCATCGAAGATGTCCAACCAACTCCTGTCACTGAACCACAAGAATCAAACGTTGCCGAGGCACGAAAGATATATGGACGTAAGTGGATCGTGATCACGGATGAATCGGGCCAGCGTATCGTTCAGGTGTTTGCTGTATTTGAAAGAGATGGTCGCGTTTTACTTCAATGTGCTGACGTCCATGACGCCATTCCCGTCGACAAAGTTGTCCGTCTGGCCAACGAGGCTGAGGCGAAAAACGCAAGACAATTACTGGAACAAGCCATAATCGATAGGGGTACGTCACGAACTAAACAACATGCAATCAAGGCATCGGCCACTCCACCCCGATCAGTATCTGTAAAAAAAACCTTCGCCAAAAAGACAAAACCACCATGCGCTGAGCCACCACCACTGCCGCCTTCAACAGAAGAGCCCGCTCCGACAGTTTCTGATCTACCGACCAGCAAACCCATGATCCCCTCATCGACACACGTGCAGGGAATTGCCCTTCCACCCGCTTTCTATTTTGACATGCTCGCCATGAACGTGCACTGTTCACTCGTTCACGACTTGACCATTGCTCCTGACACAGGCAGAATCACCATCTACGCATCAGAAAACGGTCTTATAAAATCTCCTAAAAACAGCACCCTCATCGCCTATCTGCTTGACGGAAAATTGTATTCGCCAGAAACAGTCGAAGAGCACGAAGTTTCCTTTGACGAAACCAATTTTTGCCCACCCAGTAGGGTTTGTGCCAACAACATGATTGTGCTCGTCCATACCAATCCCGAAGGAGAAAAACAGCTGGTCGGTATCATTCTGAAACCACAACACATCAAGCCGTTCAAAACCTTTGCTCAAAGAAGACAGCTTGGCACTATCACAATCAATAAAACTGTTTTCTCCATCGATGGCTCTGGTCGTCTCTCACACATATGATATTATATTTATGATTCCCAAGTGTTAGGGGACCTGTAAAAAACACATTTTTTTCTCACCAACACATCACTTTTATGTTACAATATTAGACACGCATCGTGACTGGCAAAAGTCCTCAATAATAACTTCACGTGGGGGCTTGCATGGGGGGGAAATCATTTTTCCATAACAAACTTTTTCGATCCATCATGTTCGTGTTTCTGGTGCTCCTGTTTTCCACCATCGCGCTCTATCCCAAAACCGCACAGGCCACTTCGCTGGCCTGGAACACATTTCTGGGCGGCAACAGCCAACACCTGGGTTACGGGGTCACAACGGATTCCAGTGGCAATGTGTACGCTGTAGGACTCACCAATGTTAACTGGAATACAGGCATGTTTGGAGCCCCCAAGGATAGCATTGGTTATCAGGGAGGGGCTACCGATGGTGTGGTAGCCAAACTCGACAGCACAGGCCATGTGCTTTGGTACCGTATACTGGGTGGTTCGATCAATGACGCACTGGTGAATGTGAAAGTCGATGCCAGTGGCAATGTCTACGTGATCGGTTACGCCTTTGGCGCCTACACCTTCACACCGCAGGCCACGCCATCGCCTGTGCATGGCTATGTGGGTGGCGACATTGATGCCTTCGTGGCCAAGCTCGACAGCAACGGCAATCTTTTGTGGCACACATACCTTGGATCAACCAGCAACGATTATCCCTGGGGACTTTCTGTAGACGCTGATGGCAACGTCTATGTGGGCGGTGAGTCATATCGTGTATGGCATGCCGATTTCAACAACGTCATTGGAACGAACAAATCATCCGATGGTTATCAGGGATATTTGGTCAAGCTCAACAGCAGTGGGACATATCAATGGCATCGTTTTCTGACCACCTACGCCGTCTATGAGGTGGATGCCAGCTTGAGCGGTTATGTGCACACGGTCAAAAAGGGATTGTATTATTCTGGGGGATGGAACTACCCCGCTGAGGTCGGCAAATACAACACGACAACAGGGGAACAAATCTGGAACACCACTGTGGGATCAAGCACACAGGACAGCTTTGGAATAGACGTGGACACGAGCGGCAATGTATTCATCAGCGGATCCAGCACAGCCACTTGGGGCACCCCCATCAGGGCCCATGCGGGTAGCACCGACATCTATGCCGCCAAACTCAATAGCAGTGGCACACTCCAGTGGAACACGTTTTTGGGGTCAGCCGGGACCGATGTGGGCCGTAGCAATCAACCCGGCGGTATTTCTGTGGACGCTGGTGGCAATGTTTACACGATGGGTTACAGTTCGGCAACGTGGGGAACACCCATTACAGCACACGCGGGAGGTTCTTCGGATGGTTTTGCCGTCATGTTGAACCCAAGCGGTGTCCTGGTCTGGAATACGTTTTTGGGCGGCACCAATATGGATACCATGGTCGCCCTGTCCGCTTCGGCCGGCGGTGATGTCTTTGTCTCTGGATACACGCAACAGAATTCCTGGGGCACCCCAGTCAATTTTCCTACGGGCTGTTATTATTGCCAATCAGTAGCCAAGATTTCAAATTCATCCACACTCACGGCGATCAAGGCTGGAGCAGGCGCGGGTAGTGTCAGTAGTGCCCCCACGGGCATCAGTTGCGGTGATGACTGTACGGAAAATTTTTCCGCTGGCACTTCGATTACCCTAACGGCCACGCCGGACGAAGGGTCATCTTTTGCGGGGTGGAGCGGCGGCACCTGTTCCGGAACAGACCCTTGCACCTTCTCCATGGGAGATAGCGTCGGTATTACCGCGACCTTTAACGTATCCAATACAGCCCCGGTGGCAACACCGCAGAGCCCCACCACAGACGAAGATATCGCAAAAGCCATCACACTTGCGGGAACCGATGCCGATGAAGATGAGTTGACCTACACCGTGGTCACAGAACCGTCTCATGGGGTTCTGACAGGAACAGCACCCGACCTCACCTACACACCAACTGCCAATTATCATGGTGCCGATTCCTTCACCTTCAAGGTCAATGACGGCACAGTCGACAGCGAAGACGCCACGGTCTCGATAACGGTCAATTCCGTTAATGATGACCCCGCCATGGTAGCGAGATCCGATTTTTCGGTCATCGAAGGTGCCACAATAAGTCTTACCGGCACCTGTAGCGACGTGGAAACGGACGATACGCTCACAGTCACTGTCACTCAGTTCTCTGGCACCAGTTGCGGTGTGATTGGCGGAACACCCGATGTGGGCTCAGGTGGCTCTGTGGCCGCG
>CAZGMS010000223.1:0-15189 GCA_964526915.1 uncultured Nitrospirales bacterium | reverse complement strand
CCACGATCACGATCAATTGCGGTGAAGATCAAGTCAGTCTTTTGAGTTATACCCAATCACCTGAATCCGCCACATTCAGCGTCACCACAAAAGAGGGGATTACGTTTCACATTGTCGCCAATGGTCTTGGCAATATTGTTTTTAACGGACAAGGCTACACCACAGCCGACGCGCTCAAATCATGGCCCGAGGATTTGCTCAAGCGCAGTTATGATGGCACCAAAAACATGTTCAACAATGTTTATGGGTTTGAGAGCGAAGAAGTGGTGGCCACCACGGAGATTGGCGAAGAATTTGTGGAGGGGTTCGATGCGGACATGACCGCCCTTAATGAGCTGTTGAATTCAAGCTATCCAATCAGTCTGTCATCCGGAGACCCCCGTGATAGCCTCAGCCCAGAAGATCAGGCCCTGATCAAAGAGACCATGCTTTCCATTCTGGGTTCTGACCTCTACATCACAGACAGTGACATTTCGATTGCTGAGGTTTGGGAAGAGTTATTGTCACAGATACATAGTAAAGACCCCCTCATAAAAAACGCCATTATGTGTTCGTTGGTGTATCTGGTGGGCAAATACGCCTCAGACAAGTACAACGATATTTTTACTACCAACATCACAAGCACGCTCACAGAATCTCTCAACTATCTAGACAATCTGCCCAATGACTCCAATGATGGTGAGAATGCCATGAGCGCAGATGCCTTTACCAAAATGGCCCTCATCATCAATAACCAATACACCACGGCACCTGCCTACGCCAGTGTGGATGCCCTGCTGGCCAACTACACAAACTACGAAGAGAACGTTGTGGTGCTCGATTTTATCAAACAACAGCTCCCCAACATCGCTGTGGATTCCGAATTGGCCCAACAGGAAGCCAGTACCGTTAGCAACCCTCTGTACGGTACAACGACTGATTTTGTATCGGCCATGAATACCTACATCACAGATGCCAGTGAAAAATACGCTGAGAAAGCCGCTGATCATCATGGCGATTCCATCAAACAGAACTTAGATGGTGACTATGATGCGGCACAAGAGTCGATTGGTGAATTCAGCGAGGACATTGAACGTCAATCAGCCAGCAAGGCGTTAACAGAGCTCATGACACAAATCTCGGAGTTGATTTCTGAAGACGGGCAAATCCGTCTCGGCAACTTGAGGGATTTGGTCACATCGTACTTGGGAGCCCTTGATCCAACGATCAAAGACGATGCCACATCCCTTTTTATGTGCATGCTTTTTTCGGTGGATTACAATCTGGCCCGCACCCTTTGTAACGACAGCACATTTGCAAGTGGGCTGATTGCCAACATTGACGCTGGCGGGGGAGTTGCGTCAACACTCGTCGAGGAAGCCAAGGCACTCATAAATTGCACAAAGCTGGAACCGTCAGAACCTTCGTATGACTATACACCAGGAGACGGCCTTCCTTCAGTTACATTGACTTACAGAACATTTCCTTGGCTCACTGATGACGAAACCGCCGATCTCTGGGCTACACACAACGCTAGCCTTGGATAGACCACCGCTACGGAGTAACACAACTTCCGTTTTTTCTACCCACACACCCGCTTCAGCTCCGCAACCTTATCTGTCTTTTCCCACGAAAACTCATCCCTGCCAAAATGACCGTAGGCCGCAGTGTTTTGATAAATGGGTCTCAGGAGCTCAAGGTGCTTGATGATGTTGGCCGGTTTGAAGCTGAAAATTTCGCGCACGGCACTCTCAATTTTTTCCTCGGAAACTTTGTTGGTGCCAAACGTGTTGACCATGAGAGAGACGGGCTCAGGGTACCCGATGGCATACGCCACCTGCAGTTCGCACTGCTCGGCCAAGCCCGCCGCCACAATGTTCTTGGCCACGTAACGCGCCATGTAACAGGCAGAGCGATCCACCTTGGAAGGGTCCTTGCCCGAAAAAGCCCCGCCCCCATGACGCCCCATGCCGCCGTACGTATCGACAATGATCTTGCGACCCGTGAGACCACAATCGCCCAAAGGCCCGCCCACCACGAATCTGCCGGTGGGATTGACCAGATACTGTGTCTTGCCCGATAACATTTCTTTGGGCAGGACCGCCTTGATGACGTTTTCAACCACATCGTTCTTGAGTTGCTCGTAAGCCACGGCCTCATCGTGTTGCGTGGCAATCACCACGGTGTCAATGTGCACCGGTTTGCCGTTGACGTAACGAACAGACACCTGCGACTTGCCATCTGGCCGCAAATGCTTCACCAGAGCTTTTTTGCGGACATCTGCCAGTCTGCGGGTCAGGGCATGCGCCCAGTGAATGGGGGCAGGCATGTATTCTGGTGTGTCCAGACAAGCGTAACCAAACATGAGTCCCTGATCGCCCGCACCCTGCTCCTTGAAAAGCCCCTGCCCTTCGGTCACGCCCTGAGAAATGTCGGGTGACTGTTCATCGAGTGTCACCATGACCGCGCAGGAATCGGCATCGAACCCAATGTGTGAACCGGTGTAGCCAATTTCCCTGATGGTGTTGCGCACGAGCCTGGGAATATCCACATAGGCATTCGTGGTGACTTCGCCCGCCACGATCGCGACACCAGTCGTGACCATGGTTTCGCACGCCACGCGCGATTTGGGATCTTGAGCCAACATGGAATCGAGCACACCATCAGAGATTTGATCGGCCACTTTATCGGGGTGTCCTTCGGTGACCGATTCAGACGAAAAAATAAAATCCTTTTGCATAAAAACTCCTTATTGAGGCCCCTTGCCAGTCAGGTTTATTACAGGCAAAAAGGGCATTGATTGATTTTCCCGCAACGGCAATTCATGGGCTCGTCTCGGGGCGATCATTATTAATAAGGTTCCCCGGGGGTGTCAATCAGATTGCCTTTTTTTCAGCCTTTCCATTGACACACGCACAACCGGCCTGTATAGGGACATCCCCAAGTTGCCATGAGGAAACTTGGTTTGCCGCGGGGTGGAGCAGTCTGGTAGCTCGACGGGCTCATAACCCGTAGGTCGCTGGTTCAAATCCAGCCCCCGCAACCATGAAAAACCCAAGTGACCAACAAGCGCTTGGGTTTTTTTGTGCCCGCAGTTCGTGTTGCGTTGGCACAAAAAAAACATTAATGACCCTTCATGACGGGATTGGACCTCAATGACTACGAACTGATCGACAGCGGTGATGGCCGACGACTCGAAAGAGTTGCCGGGCTCGTCATTGACCGG
Organism: uncultured Nitrospirales bacterium; assembly: GCA_964526915.1. GTDB lineage: Bacteria > UBA10199 > UBA10199 > UBA10199 > JADGCS01 > JAHJDR01. The sequence continues at coordinate 11,984 of CAZGMS010000223.1, read as the reverse complement.
CCCGCCCCACAGGCCTTTTGGTCCAGAAACACAGAAATTTCTGAATGGAAAAACCCCACAGCATTTTACGAGAGGTCAGAATCAGGGCCCGGCAAATGGCGCGACCTTTCGGTGTTTCCCAAAGACTGGCACATCAAGATCGGCAACATCAGCTTGGCGCTCAAGCCATCGGCCAACAATCAACTGGGTGTGTTTCCCGAACAGTGCGACAACTGGCAATGGATCACAAAAAAAATCCGAAATGCGGGGCGTCCCCTGCGCATCTTGAACGCCTTTGCCTACACAGGCGCGGCCACGCTCATGTCTAGCGCCGCGGCCAGAGACGTTGAGGTCTGTCACGTGGATGGTGCCAAAACATCGGTCACCTGGGCTAAACAAAACGCACTATTGTCCGGACTGGAATCAAAATCCATTCGTTGGATTGTGGATGATGTGCTCAAGTTCCTTGCACGCGAAATCAAACGTGGCCGAACATACGATGCCTTTATCCTTGATCCTCCCGCCTTTGGCCGAGGGGCAAAGACCGAATGGAGCCTTGAGCGTGACCTGCCGCTTTTGCTGGACTGCGTTGACCAATTGCTCAGCCCCCATCCCTGTTTTGTTGTCTTGAGCTGTCACGCCCCGCATATGATTGCCACAGACCTTGCCCATCAACTCGAAAAACTCCCGGCCTTCGCCGGCAAACAAGCCCAAACATTGAATCTCACGATCGCCTCCAAACAGGGGCATGCCCTTCCTCTGGGCATCTGTGCCAGGATTTGAATATCGAATAGCGACCAAGGAATGTCGAATGTCGAAATTTGTCATCCCAGCGGACGCTGGGATCCAGTTATATTTGATATGGATTCCAGCATGCGCTGGAATGACAACAACTTCATAATTCCTTGTTCAACTTTCAGGCATGCCTGTCATGTCGCCTAATCACACATTGTCCAACACATTTGACGTCCAGAAACAGAGCCACTATGTATGTCCCATGAAAAAAATCATCGAATGTGTCCCCAATTTCAGCGAAGGACGTGACCAAAACATCATCAGACAAATCACCGAGCAGATCACCTCCAGCGACGGTGTAAAATTACTGGATGTTGACGCGGGCCAGGCCACAAACCGCACCGTGGTGACCTTTGTGGGATCCCCCGACGAGGTCATTGAGGCCGCCCTTAAGGCCATCAAAAAAGCTTCTGAGCTCATCGACATGAGCAAACACCACGGAGAACATCCCCGCTTTGGGGCCACCGATGTCTGCCCGTTGATCCCTGTGTCAGGCGTGACGATGGAAGAAGTCGTCCAGTATGCACGAACACTGGCCCAGCGCATTGGCGAAGAACTCAACATCGGTGTGTATTGTTATGAAAGCGCCGCTCTTGCTCCAGACAGAAAAAATCTCGCGACGGTTCGCGCGGGTGAATACGAGGGTCTGTCCAAAAAACTTTCTGATCCCCATTGGAAACCCGATTTTGGTCCCACCCTATTTAATCCCCGATCTGGCGTCACAGCTGTCGGGGCACGCGATTTTCTCATTGCCTACAATGTGAATCTCAACACCACATCCACGCGCCGTGCCAACGCCATCGCCTTTGACGTGCGCGAAAAGGGCCGACCCCAGCGCGAAGGAAACCCCTTCACCGGCAAGCCCATCAAGGACGCACAGGGAAATCCGGTCAACATCCCCGGCACCCTCAAAGCGGTCAAGGGTATCGGCTGGTTCATCAAGGAATACGGCATCGCGCAGGTTTCTCTGAACCTCACCAATATCAGTGTCACCCCCCTGCACATCGCCTTTGATGAAGTGTGCCAAAAAGCGCAGGAGCGCGGTGTGCGCGTCACGGGTTCCGAGATTGTGGGGGTCCTTCCCCTTAAATCCCTGCTCGACGCGGGAAGATATTTTCTTAAAAAACAAAAACGGTCCGCAGGAGTTTCGGACAAGGAACTCATCAAGATCGCCGTCAAATCATTGGGGCTCAACGATTTGTACCCGTTCAAGCCCGAGGAAAAAATTATTGAATACAGGCTTGCCGAAAAACAATCTGCTAAACTCATTGACCTCACACTCGAAAACTTTGTCCTTGAGACCGCGTCCGAATCGCCTGCCCCCGGTGGAGGCTCTATTTCAGCGGCTGTGGGGGCATTTGGCACAGCCTTGGGCACCATGGTGGCCAACCTTTCCGCGCACAAGGCCGGCTGGGACGATCGTTGGGAAGAATTTTCTGACTGGGCAGAAAAAGGCAAAACGATTCACGATGAATTATTATTTTTAATCGATGAGGACACCAACGCCTTTAATCAAATTATGAACGCGTTTGGTCTGCCCAAGACGACCGATGCCGAAAAAGCCAAACGGCAGTCTGCCATCCAACAGGCCACCCGTTATGCCACAGAAATTCCTCTCAGGGTCATGAAAACCATTTCTGGTGTCATGCCCCTCATCAAGGCAATGGCTGAGACGGGCAATCCCAACTCGGTAAGCGATGCCGGTGTCGGCGCTCTCTGTGTGCGCACAGGCGTTCTGGGGGCACACCTGAATGTCAAGATCAACGCTTCGGGGCTCACTGACAAACCCTTCATTGAGCAGGTTCTAGCAGAGGGAAAAACACTCGAAGAGCGGGTTATTGCCTGGGAATCCGAGGTGTTGCGGATTGTGGCCTCAAAGATTAAATAATTGTGTTTTTTTTTCCCTCCCTCTTGCATTAATTCTCAAATTCCAATACCCTGCGACTGTCTAACCCCAACGAGGAGGCAACATGATTGGCACCGCCAGACCCGTTACCACTTTAACATCTCCAGCCTTTGCATTACCGAATGTTTATCTTAGACACGCGGACCCAGACGCCCTGAGGGCAATGGGCTTTCCCAATGAAGCCCCCGATGTGTATCGCCAAAAAAATACCGTTTTTTTTAATTATTGGTTGCGCGATGCAGGACGCCTTTCCCCCTTGTTCCCCGGACCTGAACGAACGCGTCGTTTCCTGCGGAGATTGGTAGAGCGGCTCCCTTACGGCAATGAAGCTTTGCGGTTTTTGCGGGGACCTGCTCATCAGGACGCATCCACAGTTCCCGGCATTGAGCGGGTTTTGCTCGACAATGAAGGCAAGGCCGATCCCAACTCAGCCAAAGTATTGCGACGGGAAGGCCAGGCCCCAACCGGGGACACCATTAACGACAAGCTTTTTTTCAATGCTGGTCTAGCCGTAAAACAGGCCAATGGACTCATCACTGAAGTCAACAAGACCTTGGCCAGAATGTATCCTGCCCTGACGGTAGATATCAATATGCTACGCGGCGCCTTGATTTTATGCATTAACCATGACCCCGAACAGGCAGATAACCTTGGCTGGCCAAACGCCGCGGCGGTTCCCATTGAAAAAGGTGTCGGGCTTGTTTTGTTTGGATTGTTGCGCCAAGAGGCCGAGAAGGCCGTATTCGAGGATTCCCGAACCTCCTTTTCTGTGCTGTGGCACGAACTCGGGCATCTGGTCAGAAACGAGATCCGCGGTTTCACTCCCTATACCGATATCGCGGGGGCTGTTAACGAGGCCTATGCGGATTTATTTTCGCTCATGATGCAACAAGTCGTCACTCACGGCAACAAACCTTTCCCCGACGGCACCAAACCAGAACATTGGTCCCGGTGGGCCATTGGGCTTGATTTTCTAAAACCGTTAAAGATCAAGTTGGCCGATGGCACAACACAGGAGCGACAAGCCGCCATTCGTCAATTTTACGCCAAGGCCTTCGAGGGTCATCCGCTCATGGGTGACGATGCGTCTCTTCATGACCTGCCCCGACTTGATGCCTCTGAGACAGAGGAACAATCCCCGTTCTTTGCGGAGGAATGCACCTTTGATGAAGGTGGCGTTCACATCAAGGCCGCCTCGATCAATAAGGCACACTATCTGATGATCACAAAAATTTTTGAGGGCATGGCCTTCCCTGCCATGCTTCTTTTCAGCACCTCCATGGGAATTGCCAAGGTCAACGGGTATCCTACCGACGATTTGCACCAACTGGCTTGGCTCGAAATTCTCGCGGCCACACAATTATTTGGTGCAGAAAAGGCCGCGCAGGTCCGCAAGGTGTGGGAAGATGACATGAAGGTGACTGGCGTGCAACTGAATGATCCCCTGCCAGTTCCAGAACAACAGGCCTAATTGATTTCTTCACTTTGACAAAGGCGAACCATTTCACTTAATAGATGCGTCTATGCCTGTTTTACCCAAAACAGCAAAAGAATGGTATCAAGTCCGCCAGATCAGGCCAAAGCTGTTTGAGGTTCACGAACCTCAGCATGTCAGTTTTTTTGTTCTCAAACATCGCTCCCAGGCCCTGTTCATTGATTCTGGCCTGGGGCTTGAGCCTGTTGCGGCCAAGCGACTTCTCAAAAAATTGAACATCAAGGACTTTTCGGTCCTGCTCACGCATGCCCACTGCGACCACATTGGACTTAGTCATCTGGCCAAAAAAATTTATGTGAACCCAAGGGAGTGGAAAAAACACATTGCACAAAATGAAATCAGGCACCTGTCAATATACCACGAACTATTAGCCGAGACACTTCCCTGGCCAAGAAAATATGCCGAGCACCCACACACAAAATCTTTTGAACCGACAAATTTTATCAAATTGAATCAACACATTTCATTTGGCCCCTTTAAATTAAAACCCCTTCCCGTCCCCGGTCACACCAAAGGAAGCTTGGCCTTCTATGAACCATCTCTCAACGTTCTGTTTTTGGGAGATTTCGTATACAACGGCATTATCTACATCAACCTCAAAGACAGCTCACTCGGGGATTATCTGAACTCCATGAATCGAATTCTGGCCTTTTTCCACAAAACGCAACCACACCCCCTTTTGCTTCCCTGCCACAACGACATCCCCCTGGACCCAGCCTATCTATATCGAGTCAAAAAGGTTTTGGAAAAGTTGGTCAGCAATAAAATCAAGCCCCGTGGTCGCTGGCCTTTGAAACGTTTTTTCCAATCTAGCCATGTCTACATCGACCAAGGCGTGCGCCTGGTCGTCAAAGACGATCAATTTCCAAACAGATAGTTTCTGATTCGCCCCCCCCCTGTGCCCCGTTGTGATGACGCGACTGAATCATCAGGATTCATCTGTTTTTGAATTTTGCATTTTACCGACAACCTTTTTAGTCACATCGCCGAAACGAAGTATAAGTACCATCGCAACAAGCACAATCGGGCGCCTATTGTCAGATGGTAGTAAAAAAAGGAGCCTTTATGGGTAGTCTCACTTTTTCATGTGACGGGCAAAAGCCAGTCAACCTCAACGACGTGTTATGGTCAGATCTCAATAACGACACAATTCCTGACGCTAACGAAGTGACATTATACGACCAAACATTGTCCGATGAACAGCTGAGATGCTATACCCAGCTACTCAATGGAACAAAAGGCTCAAGACAAATTCGGTACACATTAGTTCCTTACGAAAAATATGGTCAGGTGCAAAATCCCTTGGACGAGAATTTCTTTGACCCCTCCTCACGCGTTTCCATGGAACGATTATTAAACGACATTGCTGATCAGTTAAAGCCGGGAACCATGCACGTTGCCTTCATCTTTGCACCTAGTGACCGATTTCCAAGAATCAGGATCATTGGAACAGCCCGAAACGGTAAAGAAATAGACTCAATAATGAGCAGTTTTTATTATGGTTGTTCACAGGCGCCAATCTGCAAAGCCAAAGTGTTGATTGGGGCGCTGTCAGATGAACTTTTTCGCCTCAAATGTGTTGAAGCACGGGATATTTGTACCCCCCCAACCCCACCTGATTGTGGACAGAAATGACAACAGCAACTCTTCCGATGTCCAATCATTTTGATCATAAATTCGGCGGACAGCCGTTGAACTGCCGTTTTTAGGTTGATTGAGTGCCACTCAATTTTCTATCGTCCATTATCCATTTGCTTTATTATGCAAATATCGCTATATTATGACTTGTGAATCACACAAACATAGCTATATTTATTGTTGGTTTTGTGTGCTTTTAGCTATATTATGGCACAAAACTCCTTATTTTTTAGAGAGTCCGACGAAAAGTTTGTAACGCTATTAAAATATAACAAGCAAAAACAAAGGGATATCATAATAGTTGATGGTATCAAGAAAATTGGAAAATCAACCCTAATAAAAAATAGAATCCAACATGCCTCACATGTATGGTTAGATTTGAATAAAGACAGGGTAATATTAAAAGAAATTGAGGCCAGTCATTCCTTCAGCGAGTTCCAAGACATTCTAAGTATTCGATATCACTTCATTCCAAATACAGGGCTAATCCTTGTCATCGACGGGGCCCATGAATCCAAAATCATTGGCTCGTACATCGCGCAAATGAAGGAACTATGGCAAAACCAGACTGTTATTCTCATCGTCTCGAATATCTCCCTGCTTCTACGTGAGCGCATCAAGGAATTGGATCCGTACATCGTTCGTCACACTGTTATGCCATTGTCTTTTGCAGAATTCCTGGTCGCCACTGGTGAAAACTATCTGCATGATCAATTGGCAAATTGGAATATTGCAAAACCTTTTACAGACACACTTCACACACGAGCACTCGAAGTGTTAGAGAACTATCTCAATATCGGAGGGATTCCAACAGTCGTCGAATCTTATTTGAATGGACAAAGCTGGAACGATTTTTTTGTCGCATATTTTTTTGATTATGTCGCAGAATATAAGTCTCTGCATGGAGAAGAAAGGGCGAATTTGTTCGAAGAATCTTTGAGAAAGACAGCCCAATCACTGGGGATGCCAAGCAAGCTGACTACAATTATTCCTTCGTTAAAAAGAAATTACCGTTCTGTGTCTGAATTATTTTTTTTCTTGGAACAGCTTGGTCTCGTCTACAAAATACCGTTAAAATCACCAGCAGAAAAAAAAGAGTCAGGAAAAACTTCAAAAATTCCACCAAAAAGATATCTCTGCGATCATGGTATTCGTGATCACTTTAATCAATTACCCCTTAAATTGCTTAGCTCACTCTACACGAACACCAGAACACCCAAGGGTTTCATCAAAGGTATCTTGGAAAACTTTGTGTTATGCGAACTTAAGGCCCGTGGCTTGCGTGATGCCATTTCCTGGCGTCAAAAAATCAATGGCAGTGAGATCAGTTTTATTATTAAAACAAGCACCAATTTTATTCCCATCGATATCAGACCAAGCCCAAAAACAAACAAAAAGTTTTTTTCCAGCCTCCAGGCCTGCATGAGCGAGATGGCCCTAAACCAGAGCGTGTTGTTTAGTGCGGACAAAGGAAGGGTGATCGAATTTGATAAACAAAGAATATTACAAGTCCCGTTCTATTGTGTCGCCAAATTATAAAAAAAACCATCTTGTCGATATCTGCCAGCGCGCATACACACGCCAACACACACCTCCAGGATGGCTTTCTGCTAATTCTCTAAGATGAGACAACAACGTCAGCTCAGATGTTTTGAAACGAGCTTGGTCATCTCAAACATGTTCACCTGCTTTTTGCCGTCGAAAACCAGTTTTAATTTATCGTCGGCGTTGATGTTTCTTTTATTCTTGGCATCCTGCAACTTGTTCTTTTTAATGTATTCCCACAATTTTTTAACCACTTCGGTTCGGGGTATAGGCTTTGCCCCAACAACTGCGGCTAAAACATCGTCTGGTTGAACAGGTTTCATGAACGCTGATTCTTTCTTTTTTGCCATAATGACTCTCCTTACTCGTTAATTAATATTAGTCCCGCCATGATCCGGCGAAAGCTAATGACAATCGCGCTTTTTAACAAGCACAAAAAACTCAAAAAAAACACTGTCTCACTAACCTCTGATTTTATCTAGCAAATTAAAAAAGCCCGGAAAAGATGTGTCCACATTCTTCACATCATCAATCACAAATGATTTGTCGGCAACCAATCCGGCCACCGCCTCCATCATGGCGAGACGGTGGTCGCCAAACGTGTTCAGGGTCATTTGGTCTACCACGCGAATTCCTGCGGGATTCCCCTGAATCAAAAAACCATCCTCTCTCTCTTCGATGTTCACACCAAGTTTAGGCAACTGCGAACAAATGGCCCGAATGCGATCGGTTTCCTTGACACGAAGCTCTCCGGCATCCTTCACAAGCATTTTTCCCTCAGAGCAAGCCGCCACCAGGGCCAACACAGGAAGCTCGTCTATCAAACGCGGCACCAGATTGCCTCCGATGGAAATGTTTTTCAATCGTGAGGATTGCGCGCGCACCCAGCCCACAGCTTCGCCCTGCACGGTATCCACAACCCCCGTTGTGATCTTGGCCCCCATAAATTTGAGCACATCAAGAAAACCGGCACGCGTTGGATTGAGGTTAACATGATTAATAATCAGGTCGGCATCTTGCGCGAGGAGTGCCGCGGCAATAAAAAAGGCCGCGCTGGACAAGTCTCCGGGGATGATCAGGTTGAGTGGTTTCAGCTTGCCAACCTGATTGAGACAAACCTCACGATCCTTGGCTTTGATGCGAACGCGCATCGACTTCATCATGAGTTCTGTATGATTTCGAGAGGGGAACGGCTCCTTGATGATCACCTCTCCTGCGGCATACAAACCAGCCAGGGCAATGCCTGTCTTCACCTGGGCTGAAGCCACCGGCATAACGTACTCAAGGCCCTTTAAAAAAGGAACCACGGCATCGGGCCTGGGTAATGTTTTGATAAAACGTTTGCCGTCTCGGTGTTCGACTTCAAATGCGGCCCCCATTTGTCGTAAGGGTTCCAGAACGCGATCCATCGGTCTTTGGTCCAGTGATTCATCTCCTGTCAGTGTGGCCGAAAAACTCTGGCCCGACAAGAGTCCCAGCATGAGCCTCATGGTCGTTCCCGAATTGCCGCAGTACAAATCATCGTTTGGTTTCTGCAAACCAGACAACCCATTGCCAAAGATCGTCAGTTCATCCCCCTGCGTGATGGTTGTCGCGTCGTGAGATGTCTTGATGCCCAGCTGATTGATGATGGTGAGGGTGCGCAGAACATCTTCGCCCAGCAATAAATTCTTGATGTGTGATTCTCCCTGCGCAATCGCGCCCAGAATTAAACTGCGGTGCGAAATGGACTTGTCCGGAGCAACAACAATCTCGCCTCTTAGCCTCTGATGGGGGATGGTCGTGTGATTCATCCGGCAAATATCCGATAATTGTCAGCGAATGTCCAAGAAATAATATCAACGAGAAAAAGCTGTTAAGAGATTGCGCTGTAAACAAGCCGTGTTCCGGAGGCACTCAAACAATTTGCGCTCATCTGTCTTCTGAATCAGCTGTTCCATTCTGCCCAACTCTGCAATGAACGCGGTCAACTGCACCAAAACATGTTCGCGATTCTGCAACAAAATATCCGTCCACATCCTGGCATCAGAACCCGCCAAACGCACCTGTTCTTTAAAACCCGGGCCGGCCACTTTCACAAGAGCTTTAAGACCAATTTTTTTCACAGCCGTTCTCAGCAGTACAAAAGATAAAACCTGTGGCAAATGCGAACAAAGGGCCAGCCAACGATCATGTTGGGCAACACTCACGGTTTCGACCCGAGCGCCAAGCTTTTCCCAAAGTCCTTTTGCCTGTTCCAAAAATTTCTTCTGATTTTTATTGCCCGGCACAATCAAACACACCTTGCCCTCAAACAAACCCTCCACACTGGAATGGGGGCCAGAGAGGGCGCGCCCGGTCATGGGGTGACATGCCACGAAATTTCCGGCGATGAAACAGCGATCGGCAGTTTTTACGATACTTGTTTTTGTCGATCCCACATCCATCACCAACGTCGTGGGAGGAATGACAGCGGCGAGGGATTGAATCTGATTCACAATGGCCCTGACAGGTGTCGCCAGAATCACCAGATCACTCGTGGCAAGAGTCCTGGGCACATCGGTGGCAATATCGGAAATGATCTTGTTTTTTTTGGCGTAGCGCAACGTGGCCGGACACGAATCCAGCCCAATCACTTTTTTGGCAATTCCCCTCTTTAATAAATCTCTCGCCAAGGACGCCCCCATCAAGCCAACCCCTACGAGGACAACTTGGTTGTAACGAAAAGAACGTTTTTTTTCTACAGTTGGTCCGGAATCATAGTCACAGCCAGAGCGCGACTCCAAAGCGTATGAGGACCTGATGATGTCGCGAAAAACAAGTTGCACATCTTCAAGGCTGTACGGCCCCAGGTTGTTTAGCGACAACCCCCGAATTATCGCATGCTCCCGCAACGGATCTCGTATCTGTTTGCCCTGTTTTTTCTTGATCCCTCCAATTCTTTGCACGAGTTTTCCACGCGCTGAGAGAAGCTTCAACATCTGCAAATCCAAATCGTCAATACGGTTTCGTATTCTTTCGATATTATTGTATTTTTTCATAACTTCTCCCAGTCCGGATGATTTACTTGAATTTCGCTTATACACTGACTAAATGTGGTGGGCCTCGTTATTTAAGAATAAAGCGTGGAGAAACACGCCGGACCTTTGTACAAAAAAAAGAAATAATATTCACTAAATAAAAAACATGTCCAACAATATCGATAAATCAATTTCTGATAATTTTCCCTTTTACAAGGAAACCGAACAAACCCTGCTCAAGGAACTCATTGTGCAGGCTGACCCCAAATCGGAGAGTTTTCTTAGGGCCAAAAACAACTTTTTGGAACTGTTGTATTCGGACCTGGTCCATTTTTACAAATGGGAAGCCACACCAGACGAAAGAGTGCAGATCCGCAAAAGGCTTCTCAACGTCGCTGGTCTTTTTTTCATCGTTCCCATCTCTGAGCTGAGAGAACTCTCTCACAGGGCAAAACTCACACACAAAAAACTTGTTTACGAAACTGCCCCCGATCCCTTGCGCGCCGAAACAGTCGAAATGCACTCTTACGACCTGAAGTACGTCGACGGTTTTCAGGATTTCTACTCGAAGATCATGATCGATCCCAATTTATCGACGCTCGATTACATTGCCGGCAATCGCGAAAAACACCAATACCCGCAGTCACAACTCACCGTGTTCCGCAAACGTATCCAGGACGAGGTGATTTCCAAGGAATACCTCACCGCATCGGCAGAACCGCTCACACAGACACAATTCATTTCACTGTACAACCCCAACGGGACGACCAGAGATCTCATCACCATCGGGTTCGACATGGTCTACGAATCTGCCTTCATCGATTATTTTCATAACGCGCCCAACGTCACGCCCATCACGCTCCCGCGCAACGCGCACATCATGGGCAAACACTTTCTGCTCGCGGCCGTCAACGAAACCATTCGCATGAAAAGAAGTTCAAAGGATTTCCTAAACGAGTTCCCCGTCTTTCTGTTCGACGAAGACGGCGGTTCCCCCGACCGTGTTGAGGACCTCATTTTTTTCATCTCAGATAATCTGGTGCCTCAAATCACGCAAAAGATCAGGCACTGGAACGTCAAGCTGGGGCTGGATCCTGAGAATGAATTCATTTATTGGAGTGATGAAACTTCGTCGTGACACTTTCAAAAAAAACATGCCTTTTTATTCTGTGTTTTGTGACGACCCTGATGGTGACAGGTTGTTCGACGCCTCACCACGCCTCATACGGCCCCACCTCTTCGGGCATGGCCTCCTGGTATGGAAGGGAATTCCACGGACGCCGCACGGCCAGTGGGGACCGTTTCGACATGCACGCCCTCACAGCGGCTCACCGCAAGCTCCCCTTTGGCACGAAGGTAGAAGTCACCAATCTCAAAACCGGCAGGAAGGTCGTGGTGCGTATCAACGACCGCGGGCCCTGGACGAGAGGACGCATCATCGATTTATCGTACGCGGCCGCACAGCGAATCGGCCTGGCGCGCGCCGGCTCCGGCAAGGTGCTGTTGCGGGTTGTGCAATAGATCCCCTTTAGAGCCTATCCGAAAACCTGTGGATAACTGTCGTCCCGAAGGGATGTGGGAATACAGCCGTAGGCTTTAGCCTACGGAAAACAGGCGCCGGTAATAT
>CAZGMS010000222.1:0-7193 GCA_964526915.1 uncultured Nitrospirales bacterium | reverse complement strand
TTCGAACGCCCCCCTGCCGGCGCTAAAGCTTCGGTAGGCAGGCTGCCCCCTCTTGTCAAGAGGGGGTAATTCGAGATGCCCTAAGGCAAAACAATGTGCCACGTAAATCGGTGGTGCGCCGTCACTGCGGGATCTGCGGTAAGCCAAAAGGGCTTGATGATCAGGAACAGCTTCGGTTTGAATGAACAGTTTGTTGAAGGCCGGGTGTTGTCTGTCATCCTGATGGGGGGCCAATGAAAGTTCAATGTAGCTTGTGAGGTTGAGTTTGCGGACACGCGAGGAACGGTTGATGATCGTGAGACGGCGCATTTCTACATCATCTTCCGGCGCCACGATAATTTCAGTTTCTGTTTCGATATCGTGATCAACGCGCTGAAAAACGGCCCGGTCCAGCGTGAACAGGGCTTGATACGATTCAACGGTTCCCCCGGTGGGGTGATAAGTGTTGCACCACAACTGATTCAAATCGGCGTCATGAATATAGCAAAAGGTGCCGAAAGCATCTTTGGTGATGTCGGATCGCCAACGGGTGATTTCAAAATCATTCCACCGGCTGTAGCCCCCACCAGCGTTCGTGATGAGAAGGGCATAGCGGCTGTTGCTCAAGAGTTGTGTTTTGGGAGTGGCGGTGTGGGGCGTGTCGCATTGGCTGACGGTCAGGGGGACTTCGCCCACACTGGCAATCGAAGACACGCGTTCCCGGGTGGAGATGTGATGCACGGTTGGCAAAACCGGGATGCGTTCATACAGCAAAGGTTCGGCAGTGCGTACCCGGCGATCAGTATGAAAATAGCGTTGCAGAGGATTGTTGTGCAAAAAATTGGTGAGCGACAAAAAACTCATTCCCTGATGATGCGCCATGTAGGCGTGCACCACAACACCACGCGCACCCCGTTTGGGTTGCCTGCTGAAGTCGATCGCCTCAAAGTAGCCAAAGTCGTTCAGCAACCCCAGTGCCGCCAGACGTTTCAGGTTTTTGAGCGTCGCCTTCGGTGTCAGGCTGATGGCCAAAAACGTTGCGTAGGGCGCGATCACGATTTTTTCTTCCTGTCCCCTTTTGAGTCCCAAACTGGGCACGCCGAACGCGTAGTACTGATACGTTTTGTGAATATCGAGATCACCGTAAGCCGATTCCGAGATTCCCCACGGCACGCGGTGTTTGCGGGCGTAAGCGATTTGAATCTGGACCGCTTCGTGAGCCGCTTTATCAAGCAGTGTGTTCTTGTACGAGCGTTGAAAAAGAAGGGGCATCAGGTATTCAAACATGGTGCCTGTCCAGCTGAGAAGAACCCTACGATGCCCGACAGCACCGTATGGGCGGGTCATATCGAACCAATGTTCAACGGGGATCTCTCCACGCGCGATGGCGATGAAACTGCCCAAACGCGCTTCGCTGGCCAATAGATCGTAAAAAGATCGGTCCAAACGCCCTTCAGAAACATTGTAACCAATCGAAAATAATTTGCGCTCCTGGTTGAATAAAAACTGCATGTTGATGGCTTCTGCAAAATTGTCACACTCATGCACAAGCTGTTCAGTCACACTTAAGGCTTCACCCGCCAGCCATTTTGATTTGCTGAAGGCTGTCAAAATGCGATCAAACCAGTCAATCAGAGAAACCTCTTCGGTCGCAGTCTGGTGACGCATGTTTTCAAGCGCAATGATGGCTGGCACCTGCCCCCGGGCCAGATCAAAAAGCGAGGGGGCTTGCAAAAGAGCGGGAATCCCCGCCACATTTTTTTCGTTCAGGATCTCAATCCAGTTCAGGTAACGGTCAGAAACGCTCAACCAGGATTGGATGAGATTTTCGAGCTGATCGGCCCAGTAGGTCACGTTTCCTGTGGTGGTGTTGATGCCGCGGGCCTTCTGCGCCAGATTTCTCACTGTGATTTTTGTTTTCCAAAGGACTGCAAGAGCCTCCCCAACGTGAGCGTGAGGCTTGTTCCATTCTTTCAACAGATCATCAATATCCTGCGTATCAAAGCCAACATAGGTTTCCTGTTGCGCAGACTCTTTTAAGATTTCACACGTATCGCAGAGCCCTTCAAAGGCCAGGCTGTCCAATATCGGCCTGTGCATGAGTTCCAAAAGCCCGTGTTGCAAGGTCCAAAGTGCTCCCAAAAAATTGCCGCTATCAACTGTGGAAACATAGCGGGGGTTTAAAGGCGTTAACGTTTGAATGTCGTACCAATTGAGGAGATGCCCCTCATAACGCTCCAATTGATTCAGAGTCCCAAAAGTTTTTAACAGGGTGTGCGTCACGTCATCCCCAGTCAGATATCCGAACTGACGCGCGCTCAAAACGCTGGCCAACCACAGACCTATGTTGGTGGGGCTGGTCCGCATGGCGAGTTGGTTTTGATGGGAGACCTGGTAGTTATCGGGTGGCAACCAGGAGGATTTCTCGTTCACAAAATCCGCAAAGTAGCGCCAGGTGCGTCGCGATATTTTTCTTAAAAATCGCCGTTCATCTTCTTTAAGAAATGACACGGGTGTTCTGACGTGGGGACGCCGATTGAGAGACCAAGCCATCAAAGGAGACGCCAGCCAAAGTACCAACCACGGAAAAACCAAGAGCAGACAATCGGGCTTGAACAACAGAAACAGCAGCATCAGGAACGTGCTGATCCCTCCGGAAGAAGCGATGATGGTCAAATATTTTGGTGCCTTGGTTTGTGCATTGTCCTGCGTCTTTTGTGCCGTGCTCCATTCCAGAAGATGACGGTGCGAAACGAAACGTCGATAAAGACTGCGCAACAGGGCATCCAAATTCATCCAGGATTGATACGGCAGGAGCGCGGTTTCCACGATGATGCGCGCCAGATCCAAAACTATCTTTGACAATGAAAGGCTTTTGAAACCCTGACGCGTCGAGGCCCAAGAGAAATGCTGGGCCAACGAATGGAACATGAATTGAAAGATCACCAGCCCACTGGCGATAACGCCGGCTCGAAAAGAGGTAAGACAAGCGGCCATCAGCAAAGCCAAACTAGCAGTTGGCAGAAGGCTCCGTCGCAGATTGTCAAACACCTTCCACCGGTCAAACGGGGACAGCAGATTTTTTGTGCGACGCCCATCGTGACCGGGAACGCGCGGTGTGATCCATTCCACGATTTGCCAATCCCCACGAATCCAGCGGTGTTGACGTTTTACAAAAGAGAAATAGTCTTGTGGAAATTCGTCGAAAAGCTCAATGTCGCTTGCCAGGGCGACCCGGAC
Source organism: uncultured Nitrospirales bacterium (assembly GCA_964526915.1). Lineage (GTDB taxonomy): Bacteria > UBA10199 > UBA10199 > UBA10199 > JADGCS01 > JAHJDR01. Next base: position 3,974 of record CAZGMS010000222.1, on the reverse strand, counting down.
GTGAGCCCCTTCAATCAAGTCGTGACTCAAAAGACAGGCTTCGGGAAATCTCTGGGACAAAAGCGTGTTGAAAGCGCGCACATCATAAATGCCCTTGCCGTGGTAAGACCCTTCACCCACCAGGTCTTGGTACACATCAGAAACTGCGTTGGTGTACGGATCAACGCCCACTGGATTCGAAAAAAAACGACTGAACGGCGATCCGTTCGCGCTGGGAAGAGACGAGGTCACGCGGGGCTGGATGAGGCTGAAGGTGCCAGGCAAGAGACGACCATTTTTATCAAAACGGGGTTGATTGAGCGGGTGAGAAATGGTTTCGATCATCCGGCGAGCGGTATCGTGCGGGAGCTGGGTGTCGCTATCAAGAGTGATGACGAACCTCACGTTCGTGAGTTGGTTCGGAGCACCCACGTGCACAAAACGTTCGGCAGATTGCGGCCTTTTGCCCGTGATCAAATCGTTGAGTTCCTCCAGTTTGCCGCGTTTGCGTTCCCAGCCAATATATTTCTGTTCAGACACACTCCATTTTCTTTCACGATGAAAAAAATAGAACTGCTCCGTTCCATAACGTTGATTGAGCCTCTGGATGGCCCCCAGGGCTGCCTGAAAAAGTGTGGCATCCGATTCGGTTTGAGGCGTGGGGGCATCGGTAAAATCAGAAAGAAGGCCGTAGAGCAGGTTGTTCTCTTTATTGGCCAAAAAGCGCACTTCCAGTTTGTCCGCTTCAGCTTGAACGTTTTGCAGCGTCTCCAACATCATGGGAACAACCACCAGGGTTTGACAGGCGTCAGGAATGCCAGAGCTTCTGTAATCCATCTTGGGCAAAACTCGTGGCGGGAACAGACGCACGATGAGATGGTGCACCAAATCCAGTGAAAGTTGACTGACTGGGAGCGTCAGAAAATAAAACAATATGAGCTGAGCCCGGACAGAAAGGCCCGGTAGCCCCCAGAAAAAAATTAAAAAGAGAAAAAACGAAAAGGAGAATCCCAGGCCAAGAAAATAAACAGCCAAATGATGCGCGTAAGCCCAATGTCTCAACCTGAAGCGGGGGCTTTCCCGACACCCAATCAACTTTGCGAGCGTTTTTCGTTTTTCGCCAATCAGATAAGTGCCTACGTGAGCGAGTCTGTCATCATTCCCGCTCTTGGGGCGTGTCTGGCTGGCTTGTTCAATGGTTTTTTGGACGATCTGTTCTTCTGTTAAATCAGAACCCCGGTGCAGTTCTTCAACGGCCTTACGGTAGCGGTCTCGTGTTAAAAAATCCATCTTCGGATAAATGCCCGCGGGATCTGTTTGCAAAAGTTGTTCGACCAGACTCAATTTTTCGAATAACACCTTCCAATCAATCAGCGACAGTTGGCGCAGGCTGGTGAAGGCGTTCCCAATCGAGCTTTTGTCTTTCATCTCGTGGTTTTTTTCGCGCAGACTGAGTTCAGCAAAGGATTTGTTGAAGGTGTTTTCCAACCAGTTTTGCACGGGTAAAAGCAAAGCCCCCTCATCGTAAAGACAATCGATGAGTTGAGATCCAAAATGCAGGCTGGGACTAGACTGTGTTTCTGTGAGTTCTGCCAGAATCGAAAACAACTGTTTGGGATCGCGGCGATTCGCGGTGATCAACCTGTGCGCCCAAAAAGCAGCCAATTCTTCTTCACGAAGTTCCGTGATGGCCCTTTCGGCCAGAAGTCGAATTCCTTCGATAAGGACCAGTCGCAACATTTGGGGGACTGTCCATAATTCGGCGATCGATAAGGCCCTTTCGGTTTGATACGCTGAAAGAAAAGTCACAATGTTGTCTTCATCCAAACGAAAATCGGTGCAAGACACCAATTCTCTGGCCAAGCCATAAATGCGGGGCAAGCCCTTAAAAGGTCCGTTTTCCAGTGCCGGCAATTTTTGGTAATGGCCCCGTGGCAGGTTGAGCAGGACTTCACGGGCATTGCCTTCAAAAATATATTCATTATCCAAAAGCCATTCGGCTGTTGGTGGCAAACTTTGTTCCAGGCGATTGGCTTCGGTAAGATCCTGACAGGCCGTTTGAACCCAGCTGCGGCTTTGCTTGAGGCGTTTGAGGAGTTTGATGTCTCGCAAAGGTCTGGGATCAATCACGTGGCTTGCCGCCAGGCGTTGAGCCTGTTCCTGCAGTTCTTCTGTAGTACACGAAATCTGCCAGGGCCAAACTTCTTTTGTGGAACGTTCTCTCAGGGGATGAAGAATAAAAACCGTGGGAGGAACCTGGGCACTTTTTGACAACAAGCTTGAGGGTTGATGTAACTTTTCGAGGGGGGCTTGTAAAATTAAAACGGTCTCGTCATTGCAAAGCCAACGCGAGTGATCACTGATCAACTGTTTGTTAACGCCGAACCAGGATCGGTTGATTTTGCCTTGCGCGTTTTTATGAATCCAGCTGACACGACGATACCCTTCGCGTTTGAGTTTGCTGACAGCGTCACGCGCCCCACTTTTTTTATGATAATACCCAATGAGGATGCCCATTTTCATGATAGAAGCTACTGTAGAGGGGATAAGAGAAACAAGCAAACGCTCAATTTATTTTTGTGTAATCCGTCAGAAGCCGTGAAATGGCGCGTTTTCGCATATACAAGGCCAATGTCATTGCGAAATTCACGAAGTGAATCGTGATATTGACAACAAGAAAGTGATTCCTCAACCTATTAAAATACAAGACTTTTAAATTTCGAGGTGTTTTGTTCAGACGGAGGTTTGTTTGGTTGAAGCGATTTTCCTGGCATGCTCTATAACGTATGTTGTGGTAGGCCTTGACAGCTAATCTATTTTCTCTTTGATTTAAATATCTTCATAAAGTCAATGGTAATCCCTGTTATCGTTCCACCACCAGGCTCTCCTGCTGGTGTTGTGTCTAGCTGATTATAACCATCAGCTTCATTTGAGCCAGGAGGCGTATATCCCTCCACGCCCACGCCAATGCCTGATTCTCGATAATTCCTAATTATGGCGTCAATGATAGTTTTTCTAGTCGTTGTACTATCAGTTGATAATAACCCATCACCGTGTCCTTCCAATTGACTAAAATACCATTCCGAACAACTCATGTGATAATATTTCCAACAAAACTCTTCATAATCAATGTCATCAAATAATTCGTCTGTTGTTCCTCCATCAATTGTTTGAAAATCTTCCTTTCCACTCCCTAAATCACCACCACCACCACCATTTTCTTCTTCCTCTTCTGCTTCTTGCATATGAACATGCCCTTTTTCTGGAGCTTCACCATCCTCATTTTGATCAACAAGCAGATCAATATCAACCTCGTCCGGACTTACCAAATCATCCTCACCAAAAGGATCATTTCCTTGATCATCACCACAAAATCCCATGATGGGAATACAAAGAAAAATAATAAAAAATATTATAATAGAATAATTCTTCACTATACCTCCCCTATGCCTAAACAAAGCATGCATAGTATTAGTATAGCATAACTTAGTTAATTTTCGAGAATATATTTATATTTTCAGACGGAGGTTTTTGGTTTTTTGTTGATAAGCTCATATTTAAAGTAAAACACCTCTTTTTCAGTTTCTAAGTAAATATATATCATTTGCAGAGCCCTGTATTTAAATCAGAAGCAAAAATGTAAAAAGGAGTATAGTGGGACAGGGGGATGCACAGCTTGTTTGTAGTGCCTACATTGATCTGAACCCAGTTCGTGCAGGCATCGTTCAAAAACCTGAAGATTACAGATGGAGCGGCATGGGACTGCGTGTGCGTGCGCCTAAGCGGGCTGGTCAACTTCTATCGCCTTTTCCACTTAACGCTGTCAGCGAGAGGCAAATGTCCTCATTGTATCGTCTGTTTGTCTACGAGGCTGGGTGTATCAAGAAAAGGAACGCTGGACAGATACCAGAAGAAATAAATCGAAAGGTTAAGAACCTTATGGGTAAATTGAAATTGGGTGATAAACTTTTGCACCGATTCAGGAATCTGACAGA
>CAZGMS010000221.1:0-18639 GCA_964526915.1 uncultured Nitrospirales bacterium | reverse complement strand
ATGATGGACTCGGTCACCCGCTTCGCCAGGGCCTTGCGCGAAATCGGTCTGGCCGTGGGGGAACCACCCGCCAGACAGGGGTTCACGCCGTCTGTGTTTTCCACGTTGCCCAAACTGCTTGAACGGACGGGGAATTCAGACAAAGGTTCCATCACGGCGTTTTATACGATTCTGGTTGAGGGTGATGATATGAACGAGCCTGTGGCGGACGAGGTGAGGTCCATCCTGGACGGGCATATCGTGATGAGCCGCGATTTGGCCAATCAGGGGCATTTTCCAGCGATCGATGTGTCGCAATCCGTGTCACGCGTGATGACCAACATTGTGGGAGAAGATCATGTGTTCGCGTCGCGCAAACTCAAAGAGGTGGTGGCCAATTACGAAAAAGAACGGGACCTGATTTTGATCGGGGCCTACGAATCGGGCAGCAACCCGGCTGTGGATTACGCGATCGAAATGATCGATGACGTGAATGAGTTTTTGAAACAGGGTGTGAATGATAAGATTGATCTGTTGGAATCGGTGGAACAACTGATCAATCTGTTTGAGTGAATCGAGTTGAGAAGTCAGGGCTGACGGCCAACGGTCTACAACCTACAGCCGGACATCGGTTAACCGTTGGCTGTTGGCAGTCGACAGTGATTTATGCCAAAGAAACCAAAATACCGATTGAATGTCCTGCTGATCATCAAAGAGAGGGCCAAGAAAAAGGCCGAGATCGCGCTGGCCAAGGCGATCAAAAAACTTAACGAAGAAAAGGAAAAACTCAAGGAATTGGAGGAGGAAAAAAAACGGATCGAGAAGCGCATTGAGGAAGAAAAAAATGAGATGCGTGCCAAGGTGGCTACCGGGCAAGCCAAAATGAAGGACCCGCAGGTGTGTCTCAATTTTATTCGCAAGCTCACTGAGGACCTGGAAGAACAGGAAAAAAAAATCGAGGAGCAGAAGGAAGAGATCAAGAAGGCCGAAAAGCAGTTGCAGAGGTGTCGTACTGATTACATCATCGCCGCACAGGAAATGAACATGATGGAACAGCATAAAGAGTTGTGGCACAAAAAAATGAATCACGTCTTGTCAATGGAGGAACAAAAAGTGCTCAACGAGTTGGGTAACGTGATTCATCAAATGACCAAGAAATGAGGTGTGTATGGTAGATATTGACAACAGAGTTGATCGGCATGAGGAACGGCGGACTGAGGAAAAACGCACGGAAGAGCGGCGTCAGATCGAAAAGAAGCTACAGCAGGAGCCCATGAGAACCTTTGAGGCCAAGCTCTCCGAAAAAACAGCACAGGAACTACAGGGCAAGGAATCAGTGGCCAAGCACATGCACGACCTCAAAAAGAGCAAGGAAGACAAACAGTCTTTGCTCGATCGCATTCTGGGTGTGATCAAAGATAAAAGTCAGGAGAACGAGAAATCACGTGTGAATGCTGCTCATCGTCAGGGCAAGGATGAGCAACGAAAAGAAACCAAAAAAAGGATTGTTGAAGAGGACTTCAAGGCCAAACAAACCAGGGAAGACGACAAAGGCAGTTCCCAAAAAACGCAAAAAAAAGAAGGTGAGGTCTCTCAGGAGGGTCACAAACGGGTAGCCGAAAAAGAGGAGGGTGATGGTGGCGGTGGGTTTGGTCAAGGTGGCGGCCGGGATTCGCAATCAGGGGAGAGATCCTTTGACCAGGGAGCGCAGTCGAAATTTGGAGAGGACCACAAACAGGCGGAGCAAACCAAACAGGACGCTGTGAAGGGTTTTGTGGGACAGGTTCGGGAACAATCTCGGTTTTCGTCAGGCGGTTTTCAGCGCGGGGCCCGAAATTTTACACAACAGAACCTCGATGAAATTGTGTCGGCAGTGCAGTTGGGAGTCAACGAGAAGGGTGAGGAGGAATTTTCTGTAGAACTCACAGATGATTATTTTGAAGGGCTGAAAATCATGGCGACCAGGACCGAGCAGGGGGTCGTGGTCAAATTCATTTGTCCCAACGTGAGCGTGCGTAGCACGTTTCTCAAATGCCGCCCTCAGGTGTATCAACAGCTCAGGTCAAAACAAATCGAGGTATTCAGAGTTGATGTTGTTTGAGGGGGTTAAGGAGTTGACAGTGATGACCATTTTTCTTTGTCTGTTACTGGGTTTGCTGGCCGGGGTGTTGAGCGGTCTCATCGGGATAGGTGGGGGGGTGATCATCATTCCCGCGCTGATTTTTTTATTTGGCCTTTCACAACAACAGGCGCAGGGGACCACGCTGGCCCTGATGGTTCCCCCGATCGGGATTCTGGCGGCTTGGACTTATTATCAGCGAGGCTATGTGGATTTGAAGCTCGCGGCACTCATTTGCGTGGGTTTTGTGGTTGGCGGTTTGTTGGGTGCCAAGTTCGCCACGAGCATCAACAGCGATGTGCTCAGAAAAATCTTTGCCTGTTCACTCATTGTCATCGCGTTAAAGATGTTGTTGACCAAGTGAGGCCCCTATTGATGTGGGGCACAGAAATCGATGCGTTGTTTTTTTCACGTCTGCGAAGGCACCTTTTGTTGTTTTGTGTTGAACCATTTTGCTGTTGTCAGACAGACAATCAGGTTTGCATACCCTGTTTTCGCAAAATGGTTCCTGTCGGTGGTGCTGTCCTCGACGTTTCAAAAACAATTCATCGACTTCTGTGCCCAGAATTTGTTGACACTGTGTCAATAACTCATTACATTCAAACAGCTTATGCCTGATGTCCAACCATTTCCCTTCGATGAATTGCCTCAGTGCACACAGGCTGAGGTGGCTCTCAAGAAAAAGCTTTTTGGTGCCTATCATTTTTTCACCAACCGTCCGGATTTTGTCACACTGATCGCGCAGCCTCTGGTGGAAGTGTTGCAAGGGAGTGTGCGGCTAAAGATAACGCACGTGGAGTCAAAAACATTCGAGGAGATGGGGGCTTCCTTTTCTGACCGATCGCTGGTGGGGGTGATGCGTCTTGAACCGCAAGGAAAAAAGGTGGGGCTGATTTTTGATAGTCTGCTGGCCAAAATCCTCATCCACAAAATCCTCACCAAACAGCCGCTCACCACGGACAAACTGGCGCAACTGCACATCAAGCCCCTGACAGCACTGGAAGAGGCTGTGGTACAGTATTTTCTGGTGGTCCTGATCGATCAAATTACAAACAACATCAACGACAAAAATTTCGCTCTGTCTTTCGAGGATGTTCTGCGAACCCGCGATGAATTTCGGGGCCAGTTTTCGAATCAGGAGGACTATGCCCTGTTTTCCATAAAACTCAATTATCTGGAGAAAGATTTTTACCTCAAACTCGTTCTCCCCCTATCCGTATCCCAAGATTTGGCCAACGTGGAAAGAGAAGAAGAGTTTGTCAACCAACGAATCAGGCAGTTTGAAAACATGAAGACGGAATTTCAGCTTGAGGTTGGTTACGTGACTTTGGAACCATCAGAATTGGATTCGCTGGCGGCCGGGGACATTGTGTTGTTTGATGAAATGCTCATCGAAAAAGACCAACAAAAAATTTCGGGTTATGCCGAAATGAAGCAAACAGGAGCGGAAAGTCTTGAGGGTTACCGGGTGGCCATTGAAACACAGGGCGATATTGTAAAGGCCAAAATTGATTCCATGTTGTGAGGCTCCAAAGCGTGACAGACTTCTTTACAGGATGGCAAAATATTGATAAGTCACAGTTTGTTCAACTTGTTTGTTGAAACGAGGAATTTCAATGTCTGATGTTTTTGATGATGATCTCATGAAAGAGTTAGGGTTGGATCCGTCCGAATTTCAGGAAGGGGTTGTTGCCAAGACCCAGCCGAAATCGGGTGCGGGAACGCAACCGGGAATGCCCAAGCCACAGGTCCCTCCGACCGGTGTGGCCAAACCAGCTCCCGCGATGCCTCGTCCGCAGGCGTCTGCGCCACAACCGAAACAAACTGCCACGGTGCCTCCTCGCGCTCCGGCGCCTCTGCCCAAGTCGATCAAGGATGCCCCTCCTGTGCCTCCCCAATCCCAAGCCAAAAAGATTTCAAACGAGATTCCCGTGCAGATGGCGGCTGTGTTGGCAAAGAAGACCATGCGTTTGAGCGAGATCCTCACACTGAATGTCGGAGAAGTGCTGGAATTCAAAAAACAACCCAATGAACCGCTGGATCTGGTGGCGAATGGCAAATTGGTGGCCAAGGCGGAATTGGTTGTGGTGGATGGTAAATTGGGAGTGAGAATCGTCAAACTGGTTAGGTGACCTGAAGGACAATCTGCATGTTCATCGCTCAAACTACCGGCATCGAGACCCTTTCTTATGGTGTGTTGTTTGCCAAGACCGTTGTGATCATGGTTGTGATTATCGGTTTGGCGTTCGTCAGTATCAAGTACCTGGTTCCCCGCTTGGTGAAAATCCGAAACAAAAAATCTGCCACGATCGAAATTCTCGATTTTCTGGCCCTGGAACAGCGTAAAGCCATTTATGTGGTCAGGATCGAAGAAAAGAAACTGGCTTTGGCTGTCACAGATCACGCCGTGGCCAAGCTTTGTGAATGGGACGAGTCAGCCCCAAGGGAGGCTTCTTGAAGAAACTGCTTGTTGCGCTGTGCGCGTTGACCATGTCCTTTCTATTCGAAGCCGTCGCTTATGCCCAGACGAGTACCACGATTGATGACCAACCCATTTCGAAGCCCATTCTTATTTTATTCATTCTGTTCATCATGTCGCTGGCGCCTTTCATCCTCATGATGACCACTTCGTTTGTCAAAATTGCTGTGGTGCTGTCCTTGGTCAGGTCAGCGATGGGAACACAGCAGATCCCGCCCAACCAGATTATCACCGGTTTGGCCTTGATCCTGACCGTGTACGTGATGATCCCTGTCGCTCAACAGGTGTACGATGCATCGAGCGATGTGATCAAAACAGCCGATGCGAATCAGGAGTTGTTGTCTACGGCATCGGTGGATGTGTTGAAACGTGCGGTGGAGAAAGGGAAGGAACCTGTTCGCCAGTTTTTGCTCAAGCACGTCAACGATAAAGAACGGAAATTGTTTTATGGTCTGGGCATTAAACTGAAAATCAACGCTTCGATCGGGGGGTTGGAAGATTCCGATTTCATCGTCCTGATCCCTGCCTTCGTGATCAGCGAATTGTCAGCGGCGTTCCAGATAGGGTTTGTGATATTTCTGCCGTTCCTCATCATTGACATGGTTGTGTCCAATATTTTGTTGTCGATGGGGATGTTTCAGGTGTCGCCCATTACCGTGGCCATGCCTTTCAAACTCCTGCTTTTTGTTTTGGTGGACGGCTGGTACCTGATCACTGAGGGGTTGGTGAGAGGCTACATCACCTGAGTATAGGGAGAGCAACACTATGGATGCTTACATGACCTCAATCGCCAAACAGGCGTTGTATCTGGTTCTCATCATGTCTGCTCCGCCCATCATGGCCGCGCTGTTGATTGGATTGTTTGTGAGCGTTCTGCAAGCAACCACCCAGGTGCAGGAGCAGACCCTCACATTTGTTCCCAAACTGGTTGCCATCATTTTGGTTGTTGCGTTGCTGGGGCCTTTGGGGGCGGTGAAGCTCATGCAGTTCACGACGCAGATTTTTCAGGGGATACCGGTTTATATACATTAAAGGTGTCCAAAAGGGTCTTTGTGGATAAACTGGCGGAACAATTTGGCATCAACATCGATTATTACGCTGTTCTGATTGCCTGGGGGCTGATCTTCACGCGCACGTTCACGATGCTTATCCTTACACCGTTTCTGGGTGGTCGTGGTATTCCCGGCAGGGTGCGCATGATGACAGCCATCGTGCTTGCGACCTTCGTGTTCTATTTTATGAATGACGATCTGGTGAATAAAATTCCCGCGGACAAGGGGATCATCATCATCCTGTTTTTCAAGGAAATCTTTGTAGGTTTGGCTTTGGGAATTACCACGATCATGGTATTTTACGCGATTGAAGCGGGGGGCAGGATCGTCGACACGCAACGTGGGTCGGCCAACGCGCAGGTGTTTTTACCGGCCTTGGGCCAGGTGTCGATCTTTGGTTTGTTCCAATTCTGGCTGGGTTTGGCCATCTTTTGTTATTTTGGTGGGCATGTTATTTTCCTAAAGGCCTTTTTGGAGGGGTTCATCACGATCCCCATTTTTTCCCTTCCGCATGTGGCCGCCGGGATATCTCCTTTTCTCGAGCTCTTCATCAGGATGTCGGCGGAGGTCTTGATCTTCGGGATGCAGATTGCCGCGCCCGTGCTGATCGCTATTTTCCTGACTGACCTGGTCTTGGGGATTGCCAACAAAATGGCGCCCCAGATCCCCGTGTTTGAAATCGGCTTTATGATGAAGGGCTACGTGGGGGTCGTCATGACCTGGATCTCGATCACCGTGGTGGCCTCGCAGATGGAAGTCTTTTTCGGCATCATGCAAACCAACGTACAGAAGGTGATCCACTATTTCGGTGTGTGAAGGTTATGGAAGGTTCCCTTTAGGCGACAACCCGTTTATCATTGGCCTTGGAGACCCTCTTACCACCCGCTTTTGGAATTTTGCCCAGCAGTTCATTGGCGAGGGCGGCGTAGTTTTTGGCGCCCGAAGACGACGGTGCAAAATCAAACACAGGCTCACCTTCAAGTTGGGCCTTGTTGAGAGCCGTGTTGATCGTGATCTGATTTTTAAACACACGGTTGTGAAACTGTTTTTTCATGTTCTCTTCGACAATCTCATTCATCATGACGTTTCTGCGATCGACACGCGTGAACAAAACCCCCAAAACATGCAATTTGCGGTTGAGCCTGGTTTTGATGGTTTCGAGTGTGTCAATGAGATCGGTGACGCCCTCAAAGGCCAGCACGCTCATCTCGCACGGGATCACCGCATAATCCGCGGCGCACAAGGCATTGATGGTCAAGTTGCCGAGACTGGGCGGGCAATCGATGATGATGAAATCATAATGTGTCTGTGCGGTCGCAAACGTGTTTTGCAAAATGAATTCACGTCCGAGTTTGGAGGCAAGCTGGCCCTCCGTTTCGTACAGGGCCTTGTCACCTGGCGTGATGTGCAGATTTTCCAGTGTTGTTTTGACCACGCCATCCAGAATTTCCCCCTTCTTGGCCAGCAGGATTTGTGAGATGGGGCTGTAGTCAATGCCCTCTTCAATCACCGTGGCCAAAGACTTTTCGACATGTCCCTGCGGATCGAGATCGGTGAGCAGGACCTTTTTTTTGTGGAACTTTACCAGGGCGGATGCCAGGTTGACCGCCGTGGTGGTTTTGCCCACGCCACCTTTTTGAGAACAGACAGCGATGATCTTGGCTTTTTTGGATCCCTTGGGCTGTTGGGTGAAGCTTTGTTTGATTTCGGCCTGAATCAGGCCTTTTATTTTTTCGGTAATGCTGTTCATGGGATTACCTAAGATCTTTTGCGAACAGAATTCAACACAAATCTTGGACACGCTCCATTCTGGGACAGTCCTGTCTAGGTCTGTCAATTTCTGTTATCTGCTGTTAAGAAAAGTCTTGGTCAAAAAACAATTGTAATTGTTGATAATAATTGGAGATAACTCTTTTTAATGGGCAAAATATCGGGTACAATAGAGGTATGTGTAAACGAATGCTCATCAGCCTTGTTTGTTTTGCTGTGTTGTATCCTATTTTGGCCTGTACCCAATTGAACCAATCGGGAAGTCAAGGAGACTTGGGGCTCAATGCGACTGATGTGGGTGGGGCTGTCGGTGAGACAGAACAAAAGGATGCAGATGCCACAGGATCTTCATTAGATACGGATATGATTGGGATGAATATTCCTGTCACCATCGCCAAGGTTCAAAAGGGGGCGATTGATGCGTTGGCCCTTTCTTTGAGAGAAGATTTTTTGGGTTTGGATGAAGATGCCGATGTTGCGTACGATGATGATGACGAGGAGTTGGATGAGGGAGATGTTGAGGAGGCTGGGGAAGATCAAGAGGAGGTGGGTGAGGGAGATGGGTGTGGTCAGATTGCTTTGGTTGGCGCAACAGGAGCCGTGGCGGCAAACACCAATCTCAGGTTGTCCTGGCCAAGCGGGGATGAAGAATTATTTTTTGCTTCTGCTGAGGACGGGTCGTTTGCCCAATTGTTGGAGCCGGAGTGGCTGGAACATTTTCTCGTACTGGAGGTCATGAATGCTGATCTGCCAACAAAACTCAGGGTCTACATTTCCCAGATGGGCGGGTCGTTTTTTGTGGGGTTCTTGGATGAGAAGGAGGGTGAAATCCAATCGTCTGGCCTGACGGTTTACAATGACTATGTTTATTATTATAAACAGATTGGGTCCGGTTACGAATTTATTTTTCGATCACTGCATGATGTGACGCAGAATACCTTTTTGGTCACGAATAATGTCATGCAGAAGGTCAGTTTTTACCCTGACCGGACCTATTTTGATGTGGCGTACCCTGCCATGATTTTTGGGATTTCGAGTGATGGGGCGATTGTCAAACAGACGCCACAGAGTGAAGAAATCATGAATAAGTTGAAAGCGGATGTGTCTGCTTCGGGGCTTGTGGAGTCGTACGTGGATTACGCGGTTTCGTCCAATGGTCTGTTTATTATGTCCTTCATGCGGGCCGAACAAGGAACCATGTTGTTGCAGTCTTTGGCCGCGTTTTCAGAGGTTAAGGATTTTCCCATCAAAACGGTGCTCGACCCTTTGGTCGCGGGGCGATCTTTGATCTGGTTGGACACACACAATGTCTTGAGTTACACTTATTTTAAACAACGTAGTGAATATTCTATTAGTGAGTTGGAATTGATTGATCGGATGACGAAGAAAATTAAGAGCAAAGAAAAAATGGCCAAAGAGGCTGTGTTTGGGAGCCGGCAGGGAGGGGCAGAGCAGGTTGAAACGGGTGATGATAGTTCAGCGTGGCATGACGTGATGATAGCCAAACTGGATATGTGCATGAAAATCTCAACCGATGTTTGTTCTGTGGTTGAGCTGTTTGACATGAATGAGTTCACTAATCCTGAACGGCCAGATGTTTTTGGGATTCACAATTGGACAGAGTCTGGAGAGGTTCGCATGCAAGCAAAGATCCTTCAAGTTGTTCCTTATCGAATCACGAGTGTGGCGGCCAGTGATTATGTTGGCGCTATGACCGAGCCGTATTTTACCGGCAACTCGTTTGTAAATGGTGTGCAACAAATCTTTTTTGGTTCTTTGTACAACGGTGAGAACACCAAAACCAATATTCAATGTCCCATCAGCGTGCTGACGGGGGGCGAGGCGGACAAAAGACCTCCTACTGTGAGCAAAGACGGACTCTTGTTGGCGTACGAAACGACCGATTCGAGCAACGAAAGAAATATCCAGATTGTCTATATGCCCACGCGCGAGTATTTCTGGCTTGTGTCACCAGAGCAGGAAGGACTGGAGTTTTTGGGGCCAAAATTTTCGGCAGAATCACAGCATGGTTTGTCCTTTTTTGTCATGGCACAAGATGAACCCGCCATGATAGGAACGGTCAATTTGCGAACGCATCCCAAACTCAAACAAATTCTTGATGCCCTGCCACAAAACAACGCGGAGGGGCAGGTGATCCCCTTGTTTAATAATTGTACCGAGAACCTGGTCAATGTTGAGGAAGTGACTGAATTCAAGAATTAGAGGTCCCCTGCAGACACGAAAAATCATTGTTTTCATTTGAAATCAGCTATCAGTCCGATTATGTTCCCCAGTCATGAAAGCACTCGTCAAGAAGTATCCCCAAAAAGGTTTATGGCTCGAGGAAATTCCCACCCCGCAGATTGAAGCGAACGAGGTTCTCATCAAAATCAAACAAACAGCTATTTGTGGTACGGATGTGCACATCTACAATTGGGATGAGTGGTCGCAAAAACACGTGACAGTGCCCATGCAGGTAGGACACGAGTTTGTGGGCGAAATTGTGGAAATGGGCAAAGAGGTCAAGGAACATTTTATGGGTGAGCGAGTCTCTGGTGAAGGGCATCTGGTTTGTGGCCATTGCCGTAACTGCAAGGCCGGGCGACGCCATCTGTGTTGTCACACGCGAGGCGTGGGCGTGGATCACCCCGGGGCGTACGCGGAATATCTGGCTTTGCCGGCCAGCAATGTGTTTTCTGTTCCTGCTGACATCTCCGACAACGAGGCTTCCATTTTTGATCCTTTGGGCAACGCGGTGCACACGGCGCTGTCGTACGATCTGGTGGGTGAGGACATTCTCATCACAGGGGCTGGTCCTATTGGCATCATGGCGGGGGCCATTGCCAAACATGCGGGGGCGCGGCATGTGGTCATCACCGATATCAACCCTTATCGGTTGGAACTGGCCAAAAAAATGGGCATCAAGCACTGCGTCAATGTCAAAGAAAAATCCCTCAAGGATGAGGAATGCGCATTGGGCATGACAGAGGGTTTTGATGTGGGGTTTGAGATGTCGGGGTCACCCATGGCTTTGCAGGATATGCTTGAGGCCATGGCTAACGGCGGGAGAGTGGCTCTTTTGGGGATTTTGCCACCCGATACCAAAATCAGTTGGGATCATGTGATTTTCAAGGGGCTCAAGATCAAGGGCATTTATGGCAGGGAAATTTTTGAAACCTGGTACAAGATGTGCGCCATGATTCAGAGCGGGCTCAACATCCGTCCCATCTGTACCCATGAATATCCTGTCGAAAAATTCGAAGATGGTTTTAAGGTGATGTCATCGGGCAATTCGGGCAAAGTGATACTGAAATGGGCGTAAGGCGTAGAGCATTAGGCATAAGGCGTAGGGCGTAAGGCGTAGGGTTGGTCGCGACCAACCCCTACACTCAAAGGGGGGATAAATGGTTTATCAAACACCGCAGGTTTTTTTTAAGGGAGTGCTCAATAAGATCAAAAGCGATGGTTTGTATAAAGAGGAGCGCTACATTTGTTCTCCTCAGGATGGCAAGATCAAGGCCCGGTATCCTTTGGACGCGCCGGTCAAGGAGATCATCAATCTGTGTTCCAATAATTATCTGGGACTTTCCAGTCACCCGGAGGTGATCAAGGCGGCACACGCGGCCCTTGACGCGCGTGGTTATGGCATGTCGTCGGTGCGGTTCATCTGCGGCACGCAGGATATTCATCGAGAATTGGAACTTAAAATGAGTTCATTTTTGGGAACTCAGGACACCATTTTATTCGCGTCCTGTTTTGATGCCAACGCGGCGGTGTTCGAGGCCTTGCTCGGTAAGGACGATGCCATTATTTCTGATAAACTTGTGCATGCCTCATTGATCGATGGGATCAGACTTTGCAAGGCACAACGCTTCATTTATTCTCATTCCGACATGGATGAGCTCGAAAAAGTGCTCAAATCGATTAACGCGCTCAACAAAGTGATCGTGACGGATGGCGTTTTTTCGATGGATGGTGATTTGGCCAAGCTTGATGCCATCTGCGCATTGGCCGAAAAATACGAGGCGATGGTGCTGGTGGATGATTCTCACGCGACCGGCTTTATTGGCAAAACAGGACGTGGCACGCCAGAGCATTTTGGCGTGATGGATAAGGTCGACATCATCACGACCACGTTTGGCAAGGCTTTGGGCGGGGCGACTGGCGGGTGTGTGTCCGCGAAAAAAGAAGTGGTGGATATTTTAAGACAAAAGGGGCGACCCTATTTGTTCAGCAACGCCCTCATGCCGGCAGTGGTGCAGGCCACGATGAGGGTTTTGGAACTGTTGTCCGAATCCACGCAAAGACGTGACAAACTCGAACAACTCACCGCGTTCTGGCGCGATTCCTTGATTAAGGCTGGTTTCGACATCAAACCCGGGACCTCACCGATTGTGCCCATCATGTTGTACAACGCGCAACTCTCCCAAGACATCAGTCGTGATTTGTGGGCCGAGGGTCTGTACGCCGTGGGTTTCTTTTATCCCGTGGTTCCCAAGGGGCAGGCGCGTATCCGCACGCAGATGTCCGCCTCGCTCGAAAAGGCCGATCTGGAAAAAGCCCTCGAAGTGCTTATCCGTGTGGGGAAAAAATACGACATCCTCGGAAAATCCCGTTCTGATGTTGTGGCCCGGTATGGAGAGTAGGCCTTGCTGTTTGTCAGTGATGGATTTCTTCAAATAACCTGTCAAATTCACCCAGTGCGAAGCGATCAGTCATCCCGGCGACGTAGTCGCAGACGATGCGGGGCTGTGGTTCGTCTTGAGGATAAAATGCTATGAACTCACCAGGAATGAGTTTCGATTCTTTGATGAGGGAATTGAAGAGTCCTGCAATGACCACCTTGGCCCTCTTCTGCATGTTGAGCACCTTGGGGTGCGTGTAGAGGGAACGATACAGAAACTCCTTGAGTTCCGCGTTGTCCTGCCGACATGGCGCTGAAAAAGACACCAGTTCCTTGCCCCGCTTTCTCACATCATCTATCGATGCGATGCCAAGGTCATCAATATTTGCTGACGTGTTTTCGATCAGGTCTGTGACCAGATGATTGATGATGGCGTTGACGGTAAAGCGTCGTTGTTGTGTCAGTGTCAGGTTGGTGTGTTGTTGGCAGATGTGTTCGAAATGACTTTGCCAGAGCGAAACCTTTTCAAGCGCCCTCATCGTGAGCAGACCTGCCTTGAGGCCATCATCAATGTCGTGATTGTTGTAGGCGATCTCATCTGCAAAATTGGCGATCTGCGCTTCAATGCTGGGGTATCCTTCTTTAATAAAAGTGGTGTTGCCCGGAAGATCGTACTCAGTGGCGTGTTTGCAGATGCCCTCCAGAACTTCGTAAGTGAGGTTCAAACCCTGAAAATCAGGGTAAGGATTTTCCAACACAGTCACAATGCGAAACGATTGTCTGTTGTGTTCAAAACCGCCGTAGTCCTTCATCAACTCGTTCATGGCGTCCTGTCCCGAATGTCCGAAGGGCGTGTGACCCAGATCGTGTGCCAGCGCGATGGCATCCGCCAGATCCTCGTTGACACCCAAGGCGCGGGCGCAGGTGCGTGCGATCTGCGAAACCTCCATGGTGTGTGTGAGGCGTGTGCGGTAATAGTCGCCTTCGTGATTGATGAAGACCTGTGTTTTGTATTCGAGTCTTCTGAAGGCGCTGGAGTGGATGATGCGGTCACGGTCACGTTGAAAGGCTGTGCGGTAGGGGTGTTCGCTTTCGGTGTGCTGTCGCCCGAGAGTCCCGGCACTTTTGGCACTGTAAGGTGACAGAGAATTGTTTTCGATGTTTTCTAGTTCTGGTCGTGTGCGCATAAGCGTGGATCGTGGATCGTGGATCGTGGATCGAAAACAGCTCAAAGCTCAAAGCTCAAAGGGAGCCGAATGTCGAATAACCAACAAGGAACAAGGAATTTTGAAGTAAAAGTCTCTCATTTCGACATTCGAAATTCCTTGTTCGAAATTCGATATTCAAAAGTTCTTTTGCCCTTATCATATTAATCAGGCCTGCGGTCAAGCTTGCGGTGATGTTCGCTGTGGCAATGTGGTTGATATTTTGGGTTGGTATGGTAAGGATCGTCCAAAGGAGTCTGCCATGCACCCTCTCATCATCACCTGCGCCATCACGGGCGCCGAAACCAGAAAGTCCGATCAACCCAACCTGCCCATCACACCCAAGGAGCAGGCCAAGGCCGCCAAAGAGGCTGTCAAGGCTGGCGCCAGTGTGATTCATTTACATGTGCGTGAGGATGATGGCAAGCCAAGCCAGAGATTAGAGCGATTCGAAGAGGCGATTTCTGAGATCCGGACACTGGTGCCAGAGGTCATCATTCAAATATCCACTGGTGGCGCTGTGGGAGTCCCCATCGAAAAACGCGCCAAACCCTTGGAGTTAAAACCTGAGATGGCTTCGCTCAATATCGGGACCATGAACTTTGGTGATGATGTATTTTACAATCACCCGCTCGATGTGAGGGCACTTGCCAAAAAAATGGATGAGTTGGGAGTGATCCCTGAGCTTGAGATTTACGACGCGGGGATGATGGAAACGGCCATCACTTATCTCGAAAAGGGGATCATCAAGAGCCCGGCGCATTTGCAGTTTGTGCTCGGGGTTCGGGGCGGGATGAATGGTGACATAAAAAATCTGGTGGCCCTGAAAAATCTCATGGACCTGCACATGTCCAAAGAAACACACTGGGGGATTGCCGCTGTGGGTCGCTGGCAATTGCCGCTCACGGCTTATGCCATCGTTCTTGGTGGGCACGTGCGTGTGGGATTCGAAGACAACATCTACTATCGCAAAGGGGAATTGGCCACTTCGAACGCGCAGTTTGTGGAGCGTGTGGTCCGCTTGGCCAAGGAGCTCAATCGTCCCGTGGCTACCGTACAACAAGCGCGGGAATTATTATGTCGCTGAACGTGGTATTATCCAACCCCAACACCGACCTTGGCGCCTGTTGTTTATTTCATGATTGTGGCGCAGACGCTGTGAGAGCACAGCGCATAACACAAGTATTCGAATCATAGGGCCCGAATACCTGAAGGGCCAAATTCTGCAAAACTCGATTGAGATCATGCGTCCTGCCGCGATCATGAAATAAACAACAGGCGCAAAGGTCAACTCACCCCACTCCCCTCACCTTGGCGCGTGCTTTGCGCATGCTCTCAATTTCGGCTCGGTACCGATTCATGACTCCTGTGGCCAGGGCCTGCGGGTTGATGTGGTAATCATCGAGCCCCTTGGTGAGGACGGGCGTGTTATTTGAAGAAATGTTGATGCCGGTGTGAATCAGACAGGACACAGGTGAGCGGGTGGCGATGGACACGCTGACCTTGAACACATCATCATAAATGTCGTCGCCCCTGCGTTCCCAAGGGCCGCCCGGCAGATCCACTTTCATTTCGCTGATGATGAGATCAATGAGTAGTCTCTGCCACGCAATGGTGAGCAATAAGTCGTCATGAAAATGCTCTACAATGAAGTGAAGCATGTTTTCAGAAAAGATGAACGCGTTCTGATGCACATCCTCCAAGTCGACCAGCTGATCTATCTTCACATCGCAGGGCCCCATAAAGGAGACAATCGCATCGCCCAGCAGATTGAAATGGTTGTAAGCAAAATGCGACACAAGCTGGGTGCCGTCGTATTTGATGGGTTTGTCGTGAAGGTAGGTTTGCATAGGTGAATCAGGCATAAGGAAAAACAACTGCTTCAATTGTTTCAACGATCAACTATATCAATTGCCAATTGTCTGTTGCTCATTGAAGTCGTTGTAGCAATTGATCCGCCCTAAGCCTTTAGCCTTACGCCTGAAGGCCGCAGGCATTCAATGCCCGCTTGAGTCGCAGGCAGGATTCGCAAAGGCCGCACATTTGCTCGCCGCCACGGTAACAACTCCACAACAACTCAAACGGAAAATTTTGTTTGACCAACTCTGCCACGATTTGTGTTTTGGTCATTTTAATGGGTGGTGACTGGACCATCACGTTGTGGAGCGTGGAGAAGGTGAAACAGTGATTCAGGGCGCTCACAAAATCCTGTGTGTTGTCGGGAAACGTGCCAGCCTCTTCGACGTTAAAACCTGTGTACAAAAAATCGACCTCAATCATCTCGGCGAGTCCTGCGGCGATGTTTAAAAAAATCCCGTTGCGATTGGGGACCCAAACAGCCTTGGCACTCTGTGTGGTTTTTGTTTTGTCGTCGAGTTCGTTCATGTTCAGCTCTGGCAGTGGCTCTTTGCCCAAAAGGGGGTGGTGAGTGATGTCACTGAAAAACGGCAGAGGCATGACCTTGTGAGGGATTCCAAACCGTACACAGATTTGGCGTGAGGCGCGGATTTCTTGTTTGGCACTGGCCTGACCGTAGTCGAAGCACAAACCGTAAACAACGTCTGTGTCCCGATGCGCCACCGTGAGGGAATAGGCAGAGTCCAGGCCGCCGGATAACAATACGAGGGAGCGTTTCTTCATCCCTTATTGATAAAAGGGCGGGGTGAGTGGTGTCAATTGATTTTGAATTGATTGCCCCACCAAACTGCGGTAACCGTGAACCAAAGGTTCATATGACAATACCCAAAACACAAAAAGCCGCCATGCTATTTGGCCCCAACGATGTGCGCGTGCAGGAGGTGCCTGTTCCGTCTCTGCAACAAGGTGAGGTCTTGGTTCGCATCATGTCGGCTACGACCTGCGGGACGGACCTTAAAACTTTCAAACGTGGTGGACATCCGCAGATCATCAAATCGTTGCCGTCACCGCTCGGTCATGAAATGACGGGGATCATTGTGCGGCTTGCTGAGGGTGTACAGGGTTTTGGCGTGGATGATCGTGTGGTGATTGCCAATTCGGCGCCTTGCCTCCAATGTTTTTATTGTGAAAAAGAACAATTCAATTTGTGTGAAGACATTCATTTCATCAATGGGGCCTATTCCCAGTTTCTGGCTGTTCCTGAACGATTCGTTCGTACCAATTTGCACAAGATTCCAGAGGCTCTTGCCTATGAAAAGGCCGTACTCACAGAGCCTCTGGCCTGTGTCTTGTTTGCTTGTCAAAAAATCCCTGTTGAGCCGGGGGAAACCGTGGTGGTGATTGGCGATGGGCCCATGAGCTTTTTGTTCAATCAGGTTTTGCAGATGCAAAAGGCTCGTACGATTGTGTTTGGTCTGGACACACAACGTTTGGAATGGATCAAACAGTCTGGCGCCGATCATGTCTTTGACAGCAGTCAAGTGGATGTTGTGAAGACTGTGCAGGGCTTGACAGAGGGACACGGCGCGGCTGTTGCCATCGAAGCTGTTGGGTTGCCCCAAACCTGGGAACAAGCTGTACAACTAGTTTGCAAGGGCGGACGGGTTTTGTGTTATGGGGGGTGTGCCAAAGGCACCGAAATGAAACTCGACACCTATCGCCTGCATTATGACGAAATCAGCATTCTGGGGACGTTTCACTACACCCCTTCAGTGATGGACGAAGCGATCAGGTTGTTGGCGGAAGGGCGCGTCAACACAGCCATTCTGACTGCCGAACAAAGAACTCTCAACGATTTGCAAAATATATTTTTAGGCAAAGATCCCAAACCGGCGCTGAAGTACCTGATCAGACCATGAATAAAACGATCCACGATCCATACCCTAAAGGGCACAAGCGATCCTTGTTCCCCATTAGTTTCTTCTTTCCGCAATGAAGCGGGCGATGGCCCTGAGCGGATCGGCCCTCTCATCAAATGAGGTCAAAGACGCCAAAGCGACTTCCAAAAGGCGTTTGGCTTCTTTTTTGGCACCATCCAAACCGAGGAGAGCCGGGTAAGTGGACTTGTTTTTTGCCTGATCACTGCCAATGGGTTTTCCCAGAGATTCATCGCCTTCAATATCCAAAATATCATCCACAACCTGAAAGCAAAGACCAATGGCCTCGCTGTATCGAATCAGACAGTCCATAACGTCGGGCTCAGCGCCCTTGAGCACAGCTGGACTTGTGACGGCCAGAGTGATGAGCGCGCCTGTTTTGTGCCTGTGCAGGTTTTGCAGTTCATCGAGGCTGATGATTCTGTTTTCGGATTGCATGTCCCAGACCTGTCCCGAAATCATCCCGCAGGTGCCCGTGGCCTTGGCAAAATGGTGAATGACGTCGATGATGTTTTCATGTGGGTATTTCTCGGTGTCAAGATCACTCAACACCGTGAAGGCGTGCGAGAGCAGGGCGTCACCGGCCAAAATGGCCAGGGCCTCGCCAAAGACCTTGTGATTGGTGGGACGACCCCGGCGCAAATCGTCATTATCCATGCTGGGTAAATCGTCATGAATGAGTGAAAAAGCATGAATCATCTCAAGTGCCCCAGCCAAAGGGATCACGTCTTCTTCTGGCATGTTGAGTGTTTGTGTGCTGGCAAAAACGAGCACGGGCCGGATGCGCTTGCCAGGCGCGAACAGGCTGTATTCCATGGCATCGAGCAGTTCCTTGGGGCGGATGTGGTGGTCGTTGATCCAATGAGCCTTGAGGGCAGTATCGATGACAGTTTTCTTTTGTGTAAAATAATCTTTAAGATCAAAAGGCATGTTATTCTCCAGTAAAGGGCCCGACAATCTCAACGGAAAAATCCTTCATGATTTTTTCCACGCGACCGGTCGCTTCACCCAATTTCTGTTCACAGGTCTTGGCCAGGGCCATGCCTTGTTCAAACCTGTCCAGCGATGTTTCCAGCGATAATGTGCCCGATTCGAGTTCGACAACAATATTTCGCAAATCGTTCATGGACTGTTCAAAATTGCTGTTGTTTTGTGTGGGGTCCGGTTTTTTTTTGCTCATGGTGTCCTCAAATTTCTTTTACAGATGTTGGTTAATGGTTGCGGGCGTCTCACCGTCATAAAACACAAGCTTCACTGTGTCTCCCGGTTGGGTGTTGGCTTTGCGCGTGACGGGTTGCCCCCTTGTGTTCTTGAGTATCACATAACCTCGCTTGAGATTGTTTTGAGGCGAAAGCAGTTCGAGTTTCAAAAGGGATTTTTCAAAGTCATGTTTTGCCAGCACCAAACGCTGTTGGGCGTGCTGACAGAGGCGATCTTCCAGATCGCTCAATAATAATTGTTGTCTTTCAAGCAGAGCCCTTGGGGTTGGGCAACCCTTGATGACCAGACGGAGTTCGTGTTGCAGGGTGGTCAACATTTGGGTCATCTTCGCACTGAGCTGTTTTCGCAATAGGGAGATTTGTGTCATCAACTCCGTTTTCACGGGCACGCAGGTCT
>CAZGMS010000220.1:0-5895 GCA_964526915.1 uncultured Nitrospirales bacterium | reverse complement strand
TTAATCGATTTAATTCGTTAGCAATCATTAAAATTTGCTTGTCGGTAGAATATTTTGACCAGATTTCAGGATTTAAATTTTTGTGATGCGTTAATTTATACATTTACCAAATAATTAGTTGATTAACGATTTTTTGAATTTTGTTTCTTAAACGGTGTTGTTTGGTTTTTTCCCCCCAAGGCGGGACCATAAACAAACAAAACAGCTGAACCACGTTGATCCTTGGCACCACAATCCAAAATTCTATTTCCCTGTTTGTCCCTGACATGACGTCGCAAACGGCCTGCGCGTTGTATAATTCGATCAATGGGTGCCAAATCACTTACCACCAAATCAAAATCCACATCGAGCGATTGTTCAATCACCTGCGTGGCAATGACCAACTTTCCAGCCCGCTTGACCGCTGTACTGGCTGGTCCAAAGAGTTCTTTTATGACATCCTCTTTTTGTAAGCGGTCATGCAAAGTGAAACGTGCGTGAAACAGACTGATATTATCACGCGAGATTTTTTTAGAAAGAACTCCATAAGCATCCATGGCGTCAGATACCGTATTACGTATCCAGCAAACACACATGCCAGACGCTAACACGTTCTCAATTTTTGCTTCCAAGTCACTGCGTTCGCAAAGATATTCTACTCGCACCTGACGGGAGACTTCTGTTCGTATTGCAATTGGCTGTTCACAGACAATTGTGGGTTCATAACATTTCCATGAAGTAGCCAAAGGATACGCTGTCTGGGTGATCGTCGGACAGATTTGATTGCAACCACGTGCATAGGATTTTAGCAGTGTCTGCTTCATTTTATTGGGTAAAGTGGCCGAAACCAAAATTGCGCTACCCCCAGCACGGGCATGAAACTCTAAAAGAACCTCTAAAACACCTTGCATATAGGAGTCACAAGCATGCACCTCATCAACAATAAGCACCTTTTGAAATAATCCAAGTAATCGCAATGACTGATGTTTGCTGTGCAAAACTCCTAACAGGATTTGATCGATTGTCCCAACCCCAGCTTGGGCAAGCAATGCCCTTTTATTATGATCTGCAAGCCAAGCCGCGCAACGTGCCGTAGCTGTTTCGTCGTCTTGTGTGTCATCACGCTCTGATTTTGATTTTGGAATAATTGTGCTGGCAAATTTGTCCACCAGCTCACGACTGCCGTGCACCAAAGCCAGGTTCGAATTGCCTGCAAAAAGCAGTCCGTAGATATTTGCAATTCTCTCATACATGGCATTAGCCGTTGCCATGGTGGGAAGAGCCACATAAAAACCTGACGCGTTGCCTGCGACCATCAAACGATATGCCAGCATCAAAGCGGCCTCGGTTTTGCCTGCTCCTGTCATATCTTCTAAAAGATAAATCTGTGGACCATTTGAAATTTTAACTTTGTTCGACCACTCCTGCAATGGGGTTGGTGTCACAATTTTTGGAAACAAATCATTAAATTTTAGATTTTTCTTGATTGTAATTGGCAAAACACCTGACTGTAAAAGGGCTTTTCTGGCTTGCTCACGAGCAACGCCCCAATATTCCGCAAGTTCAATTTCATTTTTTTGGTAAGGAAAGTAATCTGTATTTGAACCTATCCAGTCTGCAAGCACCACAACTCCTGCAAACCACCATGAAAGTTCCTGACTGATGTGTTCAAATTCCTCAGGGAAATGTTTGGTGAGAATAGATTCGTCACCCTCGCTTAAAAAAATCCCATAAATGCTTTCAAAAAACGAAAGCACTGATTTTTTATCAGCCTTTGTAAAAAAATCGTCACTGGCACCTGCAATATTCTCAACTTTGGGGGGCTGGCCGTGATGTCCTGTGACGGAACGCAACCAATAATCCATCCCTGTCATGGTCGTCTGGGAACTCAATCCAAGCCATTTTTTGACACTGACCTGCTCAGAAAACCAGTCACGCCACAACCACTGTCCAAGTGAATCATGTCGCTCCTGATACTGTTTTTCTGGGAGAGGTGCTCGTTGTTGCAGGAGCAAAAATAAATCAGGTTTTTGTGCTTGAAAGGCTTCGCTGAATTTACCCAAGTCATGCAAAGACAACAACAGACCAGCCCAATTTAAAAATTGTTGCTGATTACATGCCAAACGATCACAAAAGAAATCACACAGTTTTGTATTTTGGTTAAGATATTCGACACCAACAGCCGCCACATCCAGACAATGATATGGCAACAAATGCCACGACAGGACACCAGCGTCAGCCGTTTTTGCCTTCCCCCAATATTTGTAAAAACTTTTCACTCGCTTCCCCTCGCATTCACCTGCTCCCCAATAACCACTCCATCACACAACCCTCTTGAACCACTTTTCAATCTCGTCCTTCGTGACTGTGACGCAGACGGGACGACCGTGGGGACAGAAATCGGTGAACTGATGTTGATCGAGATCACTCAGGAGTTGTTGGATTTCCTGCGGCTCCAGATGGTGCCCTGCCCTGATCTGCGCGTGACAGGCAATACGCGCCAAAACCGCGTGAAATCTGGTTTTGAGAGAAACCATCTCTCCCGTCTCCTTGATATCCTCCACCAGATCACCCACAAACATGGCGATGTCGATTTGACTGCCGGGTAACTGGGGAACCGCTTTGAGGACAAACGTGTTGCCTCCAAAAAAATCGATTTCAAAACCAAACGCGTTCAGCTCATCGGTGTACTCTTTAAGCAAAGCGGCATCACTGGGCTTGAGATCAAAGGTCTCGGAAATGAGAAGAGGTTTCTTTTGGATCCCCTTGTGTTCATATTCCTTCAGCAGTTTTTCGAATCCAATGCGTTCGTGCGCCGCGTGCTGATCGATGATGAACAAGGCATCGTAGGCTTCGCAAACCAGATACGATCCCAAGATCTGCCCCACCACACGCATCTGCGCATACGGCATACGGGAGAATCTGATTTGCTTTCCCGCGTCGCTCGACACAGAAATCTCGGCGACCCGATGCTCTCTCCCTGTAAAAGTTGTTGTGACAGGATCTCCAGCAGGTTGCTCAAAATAGCGATCACTCCACTTGAGCAAAGAATCGGCCACAGAGTGGCTCGCCAGAGGAGTTAGCCTCCCAGCAAAGCTGTCACTGACCACACCAAAATCCTGGGTAACGTCACGGGAAAAACCCTCTCCTCGTCGTGAAAGCCAGGGCGCCTCCGATAAAAATTTTCTGAGCGTGTTTTTGATGATCTGGTGCACCTGTTGGGACTGATGAAAACGAACTTCAGCCTTGGTGGGGTGCACGTTCACATCGATGAGGTGTTCGTCGATCTGGAGATTGAGTACCAGCACGGGATATTTACCACGCATCAACAAATCGCGATAGGCCTCCATCACGGCATGCCAAATGACCTTATCGTTGACCGGTCTGGCATTCACAAAAAAATAGCCAAAGCTGCGTTGACTACGAGCAATTTGCGGGTGACCAAAATAACCGCTCACCGCAATCTTGGGCTGTTGTTCGCCAAAGGGAAAAATATTATCTGCCAGATCCTTCCCCAAAACAGCCAGCACCCGTTCTCTGAGAGTTTGCCCACGATCAAGTTTCAATAATTCCTTGTTGTCCTGCCTCAAACAAAATCCCACCGAGGGGTGACACAGGGCCAGTTTGGTGATCTCCCTCTCAATGTGCGTCGTTTCAGTTTCGCTTGATTTCAGGAATTTGAGTCGGGCTGGCGTCTTGTGAAACAGGTATTTCACCGTCACTGTCGTTCCCCGTGGGTGCGCACAGACTCTTTCATCAACAATCTCTCCCTCATCCACAAAAACCTCATGGGCCTCACTGTCTCCATGACAGCTTGCCAGCGAAACCTTGGCTACAGAGCAAATGCTGGCCAAGGCCTCTCCCCGAAAACCCTTTGTTTTGAGGGCATAAATATCGTCGAAAGTTGCGATTTTGCTCGACGCGTGTCGGGCAATGGCCAACGAGAGCTGATCGTGGGGAATCCCACAGCCATCATCGCTCACCTGAATGAGTTTCTTGCCCCCATCCCTGATGGTGATGTCTATCTGCGTGGCACCCGCATCGAGGGAATTTTCCACCAGTTCCTTGACGACAGAAGCAGGTCGTTCCACAACCTCACCCGCCGCTATTTTGTTGATGAGATCATTGGGGAGTTTGTGAATGAGAGGAATCATAACGATCAAACAATAAAACCATGAAATAATGAATCAATGAAGAAAGAAAAATCTATTGCTCAACACCCAAAAACTCACAGGAAATGGAGAGTTTTTTTTGCAACACATCTCTCAACGCCAAGAGTCCCGGAATTTCGGTAAAATAATGCCCGCCGTACAGCACATTCATTTCAGAATCTTTTGCCAGATGATAGTCGCTGTACACGCGCTCGCCGGTGATGAGAACATCGAGCCCTTTCGCACACGCCTCGCCCATCGTTGAAGAACCGCCACCGGAGACAATCCCCACTGTTTGTATTTGTTTTGACCCGAATGCCAATAAATCACATTTGGCACCAAACTCACTTTCGCATCTGTGCAAAAGCAGTTTTTGAGAAACAGGTTTGGAAAACCTGCCAGAAAAACCAATCATCTTCCCGTGATATTTTCCGAACGGTTGCACATCCTTCAAACCCAGTCTTTTCGCGATCTGGATGTTATGCCCCAGTTCGTCATGCGCATCCAGGGGCAAGTGTGCGGCATACAGTCCCAATTGGTTATTGATCAAAAACTCGAGTCGTTTGTAATGCCCACGCGTGACAGGAATGTCTTTTGACCAAAAAAGACCGTGATGGACAATCAGCAAATCACAACCCACTTTTTTTGCCAAAACAAACGAGGTGAGCGAAGCGTCCACAGCCAACCCGATTTTCTTGATGCTCACGTTCCTGCCATCATCGGCAAACCCAACCTGCAAGCCATTGAGAGAGGAATCGGCAATGCGATCAACAGCGAGGTTTTCATTCAGAAACCCGACCACAGCACTCAACGTCACAGGTCTGCGTGTTGTTCTTGTTGACATCATGACTCCTTATATGAGCTATTCTCGTCCCTCATCCCTCGTTTCTTCGTGTTTTCGTTCTCACACCGGCACATGCATACTCACGCAGTGAATGGACCCAAAGCCAGTCACCAGGGCGCAACAATCAATCCCCACTGCCTTTCTATCGGGAAAAAACGACCCGATGATCTTCAGAGCCTCCTGATCCTGATCACAGCCATAAACAGGCACCAGAATTTTTTTGTTTGTGATCAGAAAATTGGCGTAGCTGGCGGGCATGCGTTGGCCCTCAAATTCAACAGGATTGGGCATGGGAAGCTCTGCCACAGCGATGGGTTCTCCGTCCTGATCCTTGATGTGGGCCAGTGATTCTTTCAGGCAACGCAGGGATTCATAATTCACATCTTGCGCTCTCTTTTCTGCAATGCAAACAACCTGCCGCGGCCCCACAAAGCGCACCGCATCGTCAATGTGCCCATCGGTATCATCGCCCTTGATTTGCCCCTGCGCCCAAATCACCTGGCGAATTCCCAGATAACGATGGAACAACTCCTCGATTTTCTGCCGCGACACACCCGTTTGTCTGTTATCATTCAGAAGACAATCCGTGGACGTGATGAGCGTGCCCCTGCCATTCACATCGATCGAACCACCCTCCAGCACGTGTTCCACGCTGATCAGCTCAGAGTCAGTCATTTTGGCGATCTGACGCGGGATTTCGTTGTCGTTCAAAAATTCTTCTTCGTATTTGCCGCCCCAACCGTTGAATTGCCATTTGGTGATCAGCCTCTCAGATTGTTCTCCGTCTTGACGATACACAAAGAGAGGGCCGTAATCGCGGACCCACACATCGTGGGTGGGGTGAATACAGATGACGAGGTTGCGCACCCGATTTTCATCCAGACGCAACTTGGCCCTCACACGATCGGCCTCGGCCTGCGA
>CAZGMS010000219.1:0-6489 GCA_964526915.1 uncultured Nitrospirales bacterium | reverse complement strand
AGGAGGAATTTGAATCACAACGGGCAAACATCACACAAATGAGCATGCCCAATAAAACTGTCATAAAGAAATTCAGGGTGTTTTTTTGCATATTAAATCCTTTTTTTTACGACCTCACGAATTATGTAGCAAAACCCATGCCATTAATCCCTTAGATGACAGTTTGTATCACATTGTTTTTGTTTATGATTTTTTTATGGGGGCTGGCGTGACGCCAGACTTACAGAGAAGACACCACAGAATTATCAAATTGAAAGAGAAAGTGAGGGAACCTTGAGGGACTTAGTCGTGAGGGAGTTTTACTCCTCTTGTTCGATCTCGATGAGCTTGGTCATCATGTCGAGCACGCGGTGCAGGAGATCGCGGTTGGCGAAGAGGTGGTCTTGATCGACCAGTTCCAGACGGTTGCACACATCAACCATGGCGGCGCATTGAATCGTTGATCGCCTGGCGTCGTAATAGCACTGCAACTTGCGTTCTTTGGTCACTTCGGTTGTCCCGGCGGCGAGATTAAGGGGAATCGATCGCGCGTTCTGTTGCAAGAGATCGGCAATCTCCCCTCCCCCACGCGGCATGAGGTGCACGGTTTCGTCAATGAGGGCCATCAGCTCCACCGCTACGGGAAACACATCGAATTTTTCGTAATCAAATTGTTTGCTCATAAATTTTTTGTCATCCCAGCGAAAGCTGGGATCCATTTCCATTAAGGTTGCGCTGGATTCCTGCCTGCGCAGGAATGACAAGCTAGTAAACCGGCAGATCCTTTTTGAACGCCGCAATATCAGTAATGCGCACCCCTTTTTTTGGCAAGGAAATTTCCTTGCCCGGTGGCAACACATAGACACTCAGCATCCTGCGCGTGTCGTCATCCATCGCCTTCTGCATGATCGTACCCAGTTCCTTTTTGGTTGCCCTTTGTAAGGACGCAATGATCTTTTCCCTGAAGGCGAAATCCCCCTTCTCGATCAGTGCCCCGGAATTCACGTAACCGAACCATTCATCAACGGTCTGATATTTTTCCTTGAGCCTCTCAATCAGAGCCAGACGGTACGTCTCAAACAGCTCGTCGGGCATAGAGGCTATTTTCCTGGCTGTCTCTTTAAGCCAGGGCAGGACCTGCCCTTCCAGCCAAACAGGATCATACTCTCCCGACTGAATCACAAAGCTCATGCCCAGGGCCTTGGGGTGAAAGGCCAGACCGCTTTGCACGAGATAACCCAACTGCCTTTGTGAGCGCATCTCGGTAAAAAAAGCGGTCTGCAAATACGCATCGGCCAAAAACAGGTACGCCTTTAAATCCGCACTGCGCGGACCAAAGGCCACACGCGCCAACCAGCTATTGTTGTCGCTTTTGGTCGGGGGCACATAGTAAAAGGCCTCCCCGGGATTGAGTTGCACCATCTCGTCTTCGATGCGTTTTTCCTGGGGAAGAATGTTGGCCTGCAGGTCCGCATACAGATCGGCCACAACAGTCGTGAGGTCGCGTCCCGTTAGATTGCCGTAGGCCACAGCTTCAATGGCTACTTGATCGTACAGACCACTGGCAAATTTTTTGACCTCGTCCAAAGTGATCTCTTCGACCGGCGGGTACATATCCTTGTGGATGTCGTGTTGACTCAAAATCACACCCAAATGATAACTGGCCTGCTGATGGGCTGGTGAAAATGGCCAGCTGTCCAAAAGCCGACGAAAGTTGACCTTGATGCCCGCGAATTGTTTTTCGTCGATCGTGATGTCTTTTAATCGTTTGATGATCTGCCCTGTCACAAGCGGGATTTTGTCGGAGTAACCCTCTACCGTAAGGTTGATCCCCCGATCGGCGCGATCGACCGAAAAGCCCAAACCCGCCTCGACCATCGGATAAGACCACTCCACGAGACTCAAATACAAGGCCTCTCTATACAGGACCGACAACAATTTATCGCGCGGCGATCCGTTGACGCGATCCGTCAGGAGGTTGATGGCCAGCTTGGCCCGGGGCACATGCAAGGCTTTGTCCTGCATGAACCAGAACACGCCTCGTTCGTCGTCAACAACCTTGTACGGAACCGTCTGCGGATCATCTGTTTTGATCGACAAGTCTTGCGGGATAAACGGATTCGGTTTGGGAAACACAAAACTGGTTTCGGTAGTAGTGCTCTGCCACGATGCCCTCTGCGCCTCGTCAAACGCCGTAAGTCTGTACTCGGCCCCATAATACAATTCCTTCTGGTCTGTTTTCACATCGGGGGACACATAAACCACAAGCATATTCCGTGGCGTGATGAGGGCGAGAAGATCGGAAAAATCCTTTGGGACATGCTGGTAATACAGGGAGCTTTTGCGATCGATCTCGAGTGCTTTCATCAGGTGCATCGCTGACGCATACGCCTCCACCTCGCCCGTTCCCTTCGAAGGCGTTCGAAACACGTACTGAACCTCACCCAGGGTTTTGATCTCGTCGTGATAAAACTTTTTAAGTCCCTCTTTTTTGAGCATGTCCACGTAGGCGTACACATGACTGATGATGCGCGGGGTCTGCCCCTCGCCCTTTTCGCTCAAGTTGATGCTGATCTCAAACCGTCCGGAATAAGAACTCGCATCGACGTCTGTGGACAAGCCTGTTGCCAAATCCTCTCTTTTCAACAGGGAGAGCAGAGAACCCTGTCCTTCATGCCCCAGCAGGGAAGCCAAAAAATAATGGGGTTTGGAATCAAGGTATTCGTAGAGGGAAGGGACCTCAAAAATCAGGCTCAAGCTCTTGCGGTTGGTCACGGGTTTGATGCGCAAAAACGGGGTCTGGCTGAAATCAAAAACATCGCGCTCAAAACCTGTTCGTGCCAGATTGTGGTTTGGTACCTCAGCGAATTTTTCGTGCACCCATTTTTCCATATCACTCAGACTCATGTTCGATTTGAGCACGAGCTTCATGAGGTTCGCTGAATAATGTTTTTCGTAAAACGCGAGCAGGACCTCGCGCGTGGCGTTCCTCAGTGTGTCCAAATTACCGGTACTGAATTTACGTATGGGGTGATTCTGTCTGGCCAGTTGATTGATCAATCGTGCGTCGCGCCAAGCCTCGTTCTGTACGTTTTTCTGGTGTTCCGAATTGACTGCCTGCCTCTCGCGCTCCACATAATGCGCATCGAAGATCGGTGCGATGAAAAACTGGGCAAACCGATCCAGGGCCCCCTCAAAGGCATCGTGATTGACAATAAGTTGGTAATTGGTTTCCTCGGGGGCCGTGTAGGCATTGCTGTAACCCCCATGCGATTCCACGAATTCGGAAAAATCATCCACGCGGGGGTATTTTTGTGACCCCATGAAAAGCATGTGCTCCAGAAAATGGGCCAGCCCCTGATGCTCTTCGGGATCCTGCAAACTCCCCACCCCCACGCTCATAGCGGCCGAGGACTGGGTTGCCTGCGTGTCAGAGATGAGCAACACCTCAAGCCCGTTGGGTAAAACAATATTCTTGAGTTGGCGTTCCTGATCGCGCTTGGCTGTATTGATGTCGAGCAGGATCGATTGATAACCCTCTTGGCCCTGCTCACCACTATGCGGCAGGACCGCTGACTGGCAAGAGGAAAGCAATAAACAAATTGTCAGCGCGGCAAAATAACTGATGTGATTGGTTGTTTTCGATTTCATATGTTTCTCGGATCGTGAACCGCCTGTGCCCTTGAAGGTCAGCCGTAGACCGTTGGCCGTGAGCTTTGAGCGTTGCGCCTTGTTCACAAATCCATCACGTCTTCTTCATCGATGACATCGATCTCCTCGATGAGACTTTTTTTCTGATCACGCGCCTTGGCTTTTTTTTCTTTTTTGGGTTTCTCTGTTTTTTGAGGTTCTTCCACAGCCTCTGCTTCAACGCGTTGCATGGCCTCATCATGGGTTTCGATCTTGGTCTCCACCACTGTTTTGCTACGCGGTTGATTGGGCACCACCTGCGGAGAGGCGGCTGGTGAGTCTTTGGTGGTGGTGGTGCCATCCTGTTCGAGGATGACCTGCGAGGAATCCCGGTAGTTCTCGATCACCTGGGCACCGCTGGCGTCATCAACGAACTGTTTTTGCGTTTCCAGTTTTTTGAGCACCTCTGTGTAGGAATCGTTTTGTTTGCCCGTGATCGTGTTGATCCCGATCAAACTGCCCGCCTTGGTGTATTGTTCCTGCAACTGCTGTGGTTTGACGAACGTAAACAAGGTACGCCGGTTGAGCGCGCGGTTGGCATCGGAGGTGTTGGGCACCACGGGATAAATCTCGCCCATCC
Source organism: uncultured Nitrospirales bacterium (assembly GCA_964526915.1). Classification (GTDB taxonomy): domain Bacteria; phylum UBA10199; class UBA10199; order UBA10199; family JADGCS01; genus JAHJDR01. Next base: position 2,240 of record CAZGMS010000219.1, on the reverse strand, counting down.
CCACCCAGACAATCTGTTTGTCGCTCAACCCGTTATCCATGATCGACCGCGCTGATTTACCCGCGCGACGCTCGGAAAGCCTCTGGTTATAGCCATGCGAGCCAACATCGTCCGTATGCCCAACGATGTAGAGCGGTCCCAGATCGGGATTGTCGCGAAGGATCGCGGCGATCGCGGCAATCTTTTGATCGTAGAACGGATCCACTTTATCGCCATCGGTGGGGTAATAAATCGTGAGTTCCTTGAGTTCTTTTTCGATCCGAACCATTTTGGGTTCAACGACCTTCACCACTTCACGCGTTTCAACGCGTGACACCAGGTGATCGTAGGTGATCTTGAGTCCCACTCTGGCATCGGGGGTGTTGAACCCGCTGGTCACGCCCAGCCCGCCAAAAATCGTCGTTTTGAGGTTGTGCTCTGCCAGGAAACCTTTGGTAAATCCCAAGCGCGCCTCGAGGGGAATTGTGTTTTCGTTCTGGAAAAAATCCTGCAAAACGGTAGCGCCCTGCGCCTCGACAAAGCCCGAAAAATCGGCATCGGGGGCAATGCTGACCTGATAAACCCCTCCCCACAAAACTTCGTGGGCCACATCGAGGTTTAAAAACGTCTCTGATTCCCTGAGCCGCAACCCCAGATTCAAACCAAAGTAGTGCCGATCGAGCTGAATGTCGGACGCGATCAGAAGCCCCCCCGTCACATTGTCATCGCCCACAAAATCGCTCCCATCACCTGTGGGAAAGGACACAAACGGCACCACGGCCAAACCCAGATTGAGATTGTTAGAGTCGCGCGGGACAATCGTGTACAACCCCGAGAGCATGATGTCGCCAATGTTGAAGGGCGTCTCCATGGTCAGATCGTTAAAACTGCGGACATTGTTGGTGATGTGGACGGGCACACCAAGCCCCAAGGCCACGCGATCCGAAAAACTGTACGCCCCATGAAAATCGAATGTGACGAGATGATCTACCACGCCTTGTACGCGCGTGTTGCCCTGAGAATTGCCCAACTCGAACGGCTGATGGGCCCAGTTCACACCAAACCCCAAAGTCATGGTGTCTGTGGCTTTGGGGGTTGTGTCCACCACACCCACACCGCGCGTCCCCATGAAATAGTAGCGAAGCATCTGGGTATTGATCGCCCAGGCAGATAATGACAGGCTAAAACACGCCACGACAGTGAGAACAAAAATTATTCTTTTCATGGAGCGGCATATAATTCAAGGGGGAACGAAATGCAATTAATGAAAATGGGGAAAGGATCGCTCAGATCCTGCGAGGAGACATGCTGTTAATCGATCAAAACACAATGCAGACATCAACAGCATGGCTTTCCCAACATTGCCAAAACAGTTTTTTTTTCTTGCAGGTGTTCTATGATAAAATAATACACTTCTTTCTGCAAACAACAGTTAATTTCATCTGTTGTCATGACTGTTCTTGGACAAATCCGGCAACAAATTGATGTCCACACACAACCATCACAATAGGAATCCATTTTCTTTTGATAATTTTCCCTGTAGTTTTTGAATGAGTTTTCAACCTCTGCAAAATTTTTCACGTTGTTTATATTCACCGCTTGGAATTGCGACATGCCATAAAATTGTCCACAAGGCAAAAATGATCCGCCTTCGTCTAACAAAAAAAATGATTTTCCTGCATTACACGGGTATTTACCGCACACCAACGTGTTGCCTTGTTTAACGAATGAGGACAGATACGAGATCAGTCTGCCTTCACTAATTTTATGTGTGCTATTTAAATTATGGTTAACAATTAAATTTATGAGTTTGAGATATTTCTTCACTAACGTCCGATAGTGCTCATCGTTAAGCCATTTGCCTCTCATTAATTCAATTTTGAATGAGAGAATTTCATTATCTAAAAAAAAATCTAACAACAGCTGCACATCTGTTTCAGGAGTCAAGACACAATTAATGGCTGGATTAATACCTATGGCTAACAATCTCTTGATATTTGACAACACTATTTTCCAACTTCCCATACCATTTGCAAAGACCCTATTAAGATTGTGAATGTCTGCATAGCCATCCAGAGAAATCGAAATCTTCGTGTTCGTTTTTTTAATCCAACGTAGAATTTGGCTGTTTATATTTACTCCGTTTGACTGGATAAAGTGTCTTCACGCCTGTCCGGTTAAATAAATCTATAAATTGATAAAGTCCGATTCTGTGGGCATTTGCGGGTTACCACACTCGCGAACACTTTCCACGGAGGATC
>CAZGMS010000218.1:0-15946 GCA_964526915.1 uncultured Nitrospirales bacterium | reverse complement strand
CCAAGCCTCTTGTAGGTTGGCAAGGCTTTCATGAGGTTCAGCACGAGTTCAGCAGTCTCTTTTCTTCTGTGCACAGCGCGCTCACGATATTCACTATTGGGCTCAGGTTCTGAATAATCAGCTCTTTTGAACCGCCACCGCGCCAACAGGTCCCTTACAGGAAGCCCCGCACGCGTCCATTCCTGCAAACTAGTGAGGTGCTCGGGGGCATCCAAGTCTGCCAAACGTCTGACAATGATTTCGGTCAGGATATCTGTTTGATCCTTCACAACGGATTGAAGAGTACAGAAGTTTTCAGCCTGTACCCTCTGGCCACTGTGACGAACAGATGCTGTCTGGATCAACTCATAAAACCAGACCAGATCCGCAATGTTTGTTGCGCGGCCCCACTGAATAAGCTGTTTCGCAGAAGCTGTGTAGATCGGCAAGACAGCGGATTCCCTGTTGGCAGCAACGCCTGCCCCCAAAAACGTGGACTGTTGCTGATCACGATAACAATCATAATACAACAGCAATTCTCTCAACAACGCCGCCTGTTGAAAAGTGCTGAGGCCTTTCACCTCAGGTTTCTCCATGATGCACTCAATCACCATCGAGTAAAAGAGAACTTGAACTTTCTGGGCAATGTCTGAGCGTCTCTTCTTCACCCAAGGAATGTCCAACAGATCCAATTTTTCACAGAATGTGTACGACCCCTGTACCTGGTATTGACGTTCAGTCTTCCGGAAGGAGAAATTTGCAGAGAGATTAGCGAGGAGACTAGCATCAATCTCGTACCAAAACCCGGTAAAAAGGTCACTCAGGAGTCTACTGGACTCTGTCAGACTTTTTTCTGCACAAAAGCCATTAAAAAATCTATTTAATCTCTGGCAAAAGTCCATAAACCGCGGCCAGGGGGCAAGCACATTTGGACCCTGGGGAGTCAAGCGTGTGGCCAAGAGCAATCGATACTCTTCGATAAGACAGACCAGTTCTGGTTGCTCCCAGAATAACAAGACGAGAGCAGAGAGTTTTTCTCCCTCAGATTGTGGTGGTGTCTTTGATTCAATAAGCTCAGAGATTGTTTGCTGTAACGCCCGCTCCCCTGTTGTGTGGGAATATTCTCTCAAGAATTCATTAAGGCGGTGCATCAGATTATCTTCTGTGTATTGAAAGCATCCCCTCTCGTGATACAGCAAAACCAATTGCTGGGCGATTTGGCTCATGGTCAAATAAAAGGTGTCAAGATCAAATTGCCCTGCCTCAAATTTGCCAAATACGGCATTATTGAGACACGCATTGGCTACCACCTGTAAAATACTCTCCGCCGCACCCCATTGAATACCAAGATCGGCCTGCCTCAGCTTATCAATGACTGCCAACAATGAGACACAGTCTTGAGGTGATCGCATGACGTTGCAAAACTGCTTGAAAACCCTCTCGAAAGGAGGGGCTTGAACTCGTATTCCCAGATTCCCATAATAGTGTACAAGAAGCATCAGAGAGAGTTCACGCTGACCCCCACAATGCGTCTGCAGATCCGCATCAATCAACCTCATCAGCTGTTGAGCAACTTCCGCGACATCAGGGGGCATCTGGACACCACATTCATTGAAGTGTCTATACAGTGAGAACAGGGCCAGATTCCTGTTTTTTGTTGAAAGCTGTTTAAGTTCTTCCAATCTTCTTTGATGGGCCCTCGCCCTCTGTCTTTCGTCACGATATAGTAAACGATAACTTTGAAAATACTTAAGGTGCCCCTGATTCGCATACCCTTGTTGCCAGGCCCTTCTTTGTTCGTCAGAAATCCTCGTCAGTGTATGCGCCAAGTGCGACAAATGCACCAGCTGAGCCATGCCCCCCAGGAGCAGGGCACGGTCAAGACAAGAGCCATGGGCATTGAGTATGTCATGGGACTTTCGCGACACTTCGATTTCATGCAATCGTAGAAATAACATCTTGAGACCATCAGGGTTCACACCAGCCTCATTGAGCTTATGGGCGGCACCCTCCAGATCGCTACGAGCCTCCTGCATTCTTTGCACGCTCATTTTTTTAGGATCTCCTCCATCATTTCCGTCTCGCTTTTTCCAGAGGACGGCTCACACATCGCACGTTCCAAATCACCCGATTCCAGATGTTGTAATTCATGGCCAAAAAGTGCGATGATTTCTTCCCAGTATTCACACAGGCCAATGAGTTTGGTTGAAATAAAGATGGTGCCATCGGGCACGACCAACGCATTGGGCACGGTCCACAAGGGAAGCACCACGATCCTGACAGGCATGGTGATCGGGTCCTTTCGTGCCATGTGCAGACAACGCTCAAGATCGATCTGCAGGGGGTGATCTTTGGGAAGTTCCCCGTACTGAAACGTCATGCGCTGATAAAAAATTTCAGACAGGCGTTTTTTATCGATCCGTGAGTTTGTAGGACTTTCAGAAGAGGGGGCGACTGCTCTGTTAAAAGCCCTGATTTCTGCCCCTTGAATTGGCATGCGCGTCAAATCCATATCTCCGTCTTCATTGATGTACAGTGATGGAGCTATGCGTGGTGCTGACCAGAACCTGCCGTTGTGACGCGGCTCCAATTCATGACCCGAAACAGGCGGGTCCTGGGCAAAACAGTCGGTAAACTCTGCTTGGTGATTGCCCAGCAAACCCAATTCCTGATGGGGCGTGGCCGACAAACCAAAAGACGTGGGAAAGGAATATGTGCGGACTGATGGAAAAGTCATCGAGTAGAACCATTATCGTAAATCCAGCCTCAAAGTTGTCTCCCATCACAAAATTCAGTCCACAATTGTGGACGGGGAAAATTGAGGGTTTTCGGATAGGCACTTAGAGGATACAGGCAGATGGTTTAAAATTTTCCAGCAACTTTTTGGTCAAATGATCGATTAATGAGCTATGAAAGGGAATCAATGACAGACATAGGCCCAACAGCAGAACCTCGAAACATTGGTATCGAAGAACTCTTGCGCCTCATCACACCGTCGGATCAAACCACGATAACGGAGCAGGATATTGATGCCGATCACGATGGTTACTTTGATATTTCCCCAGAATGGATCAACAGATTCACGCCTTCTGAGTATTATTCACTGCAAGGAACATTTCGGAACAGACAATGGATTACAAGCGAGCGTAGCGAAGAAGACTATCACGCACTCAAGACCGCATACGATTCCCTGAAGCAAATTGGTATATCAGATGACGACTGTCACATATTATTAGAGCAGGTCGACAAACAATATCGGGGCTCCTTGTCTGATGCTCTGAGGGCCCTTTTGGTGATTGTTGCAAAATCACCCCAAAGCAATCCAAATGTCATTTTGGAATTTCATAAGGCCCTATGCGATCGTTCATTGACAGAAGATTCTGTGCCTGTCCTCGATGTTGTTCATTTGGATGCCCTTTTGGACATGTTTTCTTATTCCCAAGTCGATCTGGCAACTGAGGCAAATGAGTTTATTGCTGTGGCCCACGTGGTGAGGAGCAGTTGCGGATCGCGGCTGAAACCCCTGTTTGCTGTCTTGAGGATTGATTGGCATGACCTCTTGGGGCAACTAGGTGATGGGGTGGATGTTCACAATAGTCATGAGGTCAGAGAAAAAATCAGAAAAGTCCTGGCAAAAGAAATGGCTGTGCATCTCAACGCGTATGTGGCTGAGGCAGACGGGGATACCCGAGGTTACAATGAAGCTATTCGCGACATCGCGAGGACCTTGTCGCACATTTGCGAAAAAGAAAAAGAGGATGATCAGACCTTTGTTTTTCTCGAACAGTTTGCGCGGCACGTTTCAGACAGCTCGTTTTTTGAATTCTTTACGATCGGGTTTGGCCCCATGCGTGTTCCCATATTTGACTACCTCCTGCTTTCTCGCGTGACATCACGCAAAAATTTAAGCTTGGTCCAATGGCTCAAAGAAATGGATCCTGACGCACAAAAAGTGCTGAATGTCATGACAGCCTTGTTTTCGCTCAATAAGACGCCGCTGGCCAGCGGTTGTGCCGATTATTTTTTATTGGAGGGGCTGGAGGCCCTCACGCGCACACAGGATGATCTATTGGAATATGCTGGGGTGTATGTTTATTTCTGTGAACGTTATCTGGGCAGGCTGACTCAGGACAACAAAAGGTTGTTCGCCCAAAAATTATTCAAGGCCTACGCACAACCCAATCTGACTCCTGAGCAAAAAGGAGTCTTGGCTTTTTTGATCAAGACATATTCCAGCAAACAACGTCTGTCGGTTTACGAAACGGATCTGGCGACTGTGAGTCGTGATTTGCCCGATGTGAAAAAACTGAACATCCCTGTCTCGAGCTGGTTGGCCGATGGCGTCCTTTCGGCGCGACTGATGTATTATTACAATCCACTCGATGGCAAAAATCCCGACAAGAGCGACATGGTCTGGTGGTTTCAAAAAGATCTGGAGATGTTCAAAACCATGCAATATGAGTTGGGGCCTCTGGTGGATGATTCCGCGACCACCTCACATGTGGAGGTGATGGCCAATCAGGGAAATGTTCCGGTTCGCATCCTCATGACCCTCCAGCCTGTTGATGCCATCAAAGATGACTATGCTCGGGATGAGTTTGACGTGATGGTGCAACGAGGGCATGGGGATTCCGTCAAAATGCTATTCGATACAAAGGCTGGGGGAACGGGGGCAGACTTTAAGGATAAATTGTTGATCACAGGGGCTTGCCGCGCTGTGGGCGATACACTGACCGATGATGCCCAGAAATATTTTATAAACAATTATTTTATGGGTGATCTGGGTGAAGGAAAAGGTTTTTACAACAGTCTGATCCCTGACCAGCTCTTCCGCGCGATCATGATGGGCAATGATCAATGGTCGGCGCTCAATGAATTTAGACTGGAAGGTTTTATTTTGCCGGATCACAACATCTATCGATTGGCCCCCTATGTGTTCGATTATGTGAAGAGTCGGTAAATTCTCAGGCGTGTCCACGTCCAGAAAATCCATTTTATAAAAAAAGAAAACGTTTTTTTCCTTCCCTTATAGACTGTTTGCACTGGCACCTTTGAATCAAAACGATAAATGGGCAAAAAATGCCCAGCGAAGTCTGGCTGAAAGGCTTGGTTTTGTAAAACGTGGTTACGAAACGGCTAAACAATTCAATTTGATACAATACGCATTATTCTGGCACGCGGATTGCATGTTAATAAGACCTGTGTGTGGGGATATTTGTCGGCGAAAACATATGAGGGGGTATATGCGACACAACATCATACGAGCAATGGTCATTGTGCTACTACTTCTATGGGTTTTCAGCAATAACGCACGTGCGGAGCTTTCCAATTTAAGCCGTATTGATACTGGTGGAAACTTGAACGACATTGTCATTGAGGGCAATTATGCCTATGCCATCGATTTTTCAACGGGATTGAATATTATTGACATTAGCGATTTAACGGCACCATCTCTGCTAGGCACATACGGATACGCGAATCCGTCTGGCGTCGCAGTCAGTGGTAACATAGCCTATGGAATTGGGGCATATGGGACCAGTCTTCAGATACTTGACGTGTCTGATCCAGCTAACCCCTCACTCCTCGATTCATCAGTATATTTGACTTACGCGGTGAATATTTTTGTCAGCGGAAACCATGTTTATGTTGCTGACAATTTATTAAAGATAATTGATGTTTCATTTCCAGAAGCTCCTGTTTTGGTAGGTTCTTTTGACACTCTGGGTAATGCGTATGATGTGTTTGTTTTGGGACATTACGCCTATGTGGCGGATTTAGCTTCTGGGCTTCAGATCATTGACGTGATTGATCCCTCAAATCCCGTATTGGTTGGGACACTTGATACGGACGGTACCGCAAGGGGAGTGTTTGTGTTTGGGGAATATGCCTATGTTGCTGATTATAGCGGAGGACTCAAGATTATTGATGTTTCTGATCCCTCAAATCCCGTATTGACAGGGACATATGTGGGAACGTCGAACATCAACGATGTGGCTGTTGGAAACGGTCAAGCCGCGCTGGTGACAAATACAGGAGATATGATTGTTTTGAATGTGTCTGACCCCACTCAGCCTGAAATGATAGAGGAGTATGATAGCGGTTCAGAGGTGGAGACGACAGCGGGCGCGATCGCTCTGGGAAGCGATGGGACGATCTATCTGGGGACAAGCGATCTGAGCCTTTGGTCTTATGTTGAGGAGTCAAGCGCTGAATCGGAAGATGCAGAAACGGAAACACCGCAACAAGACGCGACGGCAGATGACGACGGCGATCTCGACGTTGATGACGTTGATCCGGGAAGCGATGAGGCTGAAGATGCTCCAAGCGGCGAGGAAGACGAAGTCGATCTGGGTGGCGACAATCAATCAAACAACGACGGCACTGGTGACGAGGTGGTTGCCGCGGGTTGCTCGTTGAGAATATAAGGTGCCAGTCAACAATCGAACAAAAAAGTGCCACCCACAATTTTCATGAATGATCATTCGTAAGCGAAACCAACAAACACATACCTACCTACCTACCTACATTAACAATAACTACTTGAGCCGTTTACAAGGCACGTGTGACGGAGACACAAATCACTCTGTTGCACTGTCTATGGCATGCTACATTTATTGGTGGCGGGAAATGTGGGTGGCACTTTTTTGTTCGATTGTTGACTGGCACCTATAATAACACCTTCTCAATCGCCTCTTTGATCTGATCCAAACCCGACACGCGGGGGCCACCGGCCTGCGCGATGTCTGCCTTGCCGCCACCACGGCCTTCCAGCAGGACAGAGAGGGGCTCCAAGACCTTATTGGCGGGGTATTTTTGCCTGAGATCGGGGCTCACGGCCACCACGACGATGGCCTTGTCTGTTTGTTTATGTGTCACCACCACGATACCTGATTTGATTTTGTCCACCAAGGTGGTGGCCATTTGGCGCATGTCTCCCGCCTCTTCAGTGTGATGAAACAACACAGAGGTGTTGTTGATCGAAATCGTGTTGCTGGCCATTTCTGAGGTGTTGCCGGTCAACGCTTGTTGTTTGAGTTTTTGGATCTCTTTGTCCTGCTCCTTGATGCGTGACCTCAGCTTTTCAATCCGGTCTGGCAATTCCTCTTTGGTGGCCTTGAGGCCTTCCAATAAGTGATTGATCAACCCTTGATCGTTTTGGGCCAGGCGCAAGGCCTCAAAGCCTGTGATGGCCTCAATCCGGCGCACGCCCGCGGCGATACTGCCTTCCGACAAAATGCGGAACGAACCAATCTCGCTGGTGTGATGCAGATGAGTCCCGCCACAGAGTTCAGTGGAGACAGAACCCACTTGAATCATGCGCACCACGTCATCGTACTTGTCGCCAAAAAAAGCCAAGGCTCCCTGAGCCACAGCCTCATCGTATTTGAGGGTTTGTTTAGTGACGGGTACGTCCTGCAGAATCACCTCGTTGACTTCATTTTCGATGGCACGCAGAGCATCAGGACCAATGGCCTCAAAATGTGAAAAATCAAAACGCAAAAATTGATCGGTCACCAAAGACCCTGCTTGCCTCACATGTGTGCCCAAATGCTTTCGCAACGTGGCGTGCATGATGTGTGTGGCCGTGTGATTGCGCGCTGTGGCTTGTCGCAGGGCAGGGTCGGTGAGCACAGTGACTTTTTGTCCTGTTTTGAGAGGGCCGGAAAGCACGTTGACTTGATGCACAAAAAGATTCTTGGCAGGTTTGATGGTGCCCACAATGTTGGCATTCACACCCTGTGCCTGCAAAGTGCCACGATCACCTGCTTGCCCGCCGGATTCAGCGTAGCAGGGGGTTTGATCACAGATGACCTCACAGGCCCCTTCATTGATCTCGGTGACGACTTGGCCCTCGCGAATGAGGGCGATGACAGTCGCGTCAGCGGTCAGGGTGTCGTAACCCAAAAAACGAGTCTGGTGTTTGCCGGCCAGTTCCAGATGCAATTTTTCGAGCGAGGCCTCACCGGAACCCTTCCAGCCGGCACGGGCGCGTTCTTTTTGTTCGTTCATGGCGGTATTGAAACCGTCCTGGTCGATCGTGAGTCCGTGTTCCAAAGCAATGATTTCTGTGAGGTCGAGCGGGAAACCAAAGGTGTCGTAGAGTTTGAAGGCCACAGTGCCCGAAAGGAGTTTTTGTTTATTCTTTTGGTGCGTGCTGATTTCCTCGGAGAGGAGTTTGAGTCCTTTATCGAGCGTTTCCAAAAAACGTTCTTCCTCAGCATGAATGACTTTTTCAATGGTGTCGCGATGCGTGCTGAGTTCGGGATACGCGGTCCCCATTTCTTCCAGAACCACACTGACGAGTTTATAGAAGAAAGGTTGTGTTTGACCCAGCAGTTTTCCATGTCGGATGGCGCGTCTGAGGATGCGCCGCAAAACGTAGCCCCTGCCTTCGTTGGAGGGCAGGACACCGTCGCCAATCAAAAAAACGGATGAACGGATATGGTCAGCCAAAACACGGATGCTCACATCGTTTTCGTTGGTCAGATCATGGGTGTATTTTTTTTGAACCAACGCCTCGATCGTTTTGATGATCGGGCTGAACAAGTCGCAATCGTAATTGGAATTTTTATTTTGCAACAACGCGGTGAGCCGCTCCAAGCCCATGCCGGTATCAATAGAGGGTTTGGGGAGAGGTGTTTTGCTCCCATCGGCGTGACGCTCAAACTGCATGAACACCAGATTCCACACCTCCAAAAATTTGTCGCAATCGCAGTTTCCCAAACGACAATCGGGATTATTCAGTGAACAGGGGATGTCCTGCTCAAAGATGATTTCGGAACAAGGACCGCAGGGACCGGTTTCGCCCATGGACCAGAAATTGTCCTTGTCCCCCAGCCGCACAATGCGGTCCTTGGCCAGACCGATTTTTTTGTGCCAGAGGTCAAAAGCCTCGTCATCATCCTGATAGACGGTCACCCACAGTTTGTTTTTGGGCAGTTTGACCACCTCGGTCAAAAACTCCCACGCAAAACCAATGGCACCGGTCTTGAAATAATCGCCAAAACTGAAATTGCCGAGCATTTCAAAAAAAGTGTGGTGACGGGCTGTGCGCCCCACATTTTCGAGATCGTTGTGTTTGCCGGAGACGCGCATGCACTTTTGTGAGGACGTGGCCCTGTGATAGGGGCGCAATTCTTGCCCGGTAAAAGTGTTTTTGAAAGGGACCATGCCCGCGTTGGTAAAATACAACGTGGGGTCGTTTGAAGGCACGAGGCTGGCACTCTTGACCACCGTGTGTTCCTTGGACGCAAAATAATCTAAAAAACTTTGTCTGATTTGTTTGCCTGTGAGGGTCATGTCGTGGATCGTGGATCGTGGATCGTGGATCGTTTCTTCATCAATTTATCGATCCATTGACCCCTCAATTCACTGATTCATTGATTTATTGTTTCATTGATTTGTTGATTCATTGTTAAAACTTGAGTGTGCCGCATTGGACACCCTGATAGCCCTGTGCCACGCAAATGAACTGACCCTGTCTGGCCGTGTCCACGTGGTAAGAGGGGACGGGCCAACTGGCCAGTTCACGCACATTGGCCAAATCTGTTACGTCGTAAAATAAAGTTCCTTCGGCGGTGGGGAGGATGAATATCCTTCCATGCCAGGCAAACGAGGCCCCCTCGAATTGGGAAGGGACAATCTCGAAGTCCTTGATGAGCGTGTTGCTGGTCAGATCGAAAATATCAAAGACGAGAACCTGGTAGCGTTTTTGGGACTGGACCAACGCGAAAATTTTGTTGCACGCAGGCGAAAGTTTGGCCTGAAGGATGTCCTGACTGAGTGTTTTAAGAGGGACGGACTCGATGGGTTTGATGGTCTGGGCGTTGTCTGTTTCGGTTTTGTTTTCGCTGGTAGCAACCACCGGGGCTAGATCCTCCGCGTTTTCGACAACCTCATCTTCTTCAAGAAGTTGTGATAATGAGTAGAGGTCCATTTGTGTTTTGGTCAATATGACCAACTGATTGTCGGGGACGTAAAAGACAAAAGGCTTCTCAGAGTACGGAAGGGTCTTGAGGAGAGGGATATCTGTTGGGGTTTTGACCTGGTAAAATCTGACTTCATGCGTTTGTGTCTTTTGCTGTGGGTTTGAGGTCGTGGTGGTCAGTGCCAGGATATCTTTGTTTTGAGCAGAGAACACGGTCCACGAAATGAGCTCATTGACGTTGATCCCCAAAGGCTTGATCTGTGTAAAATCCACGTCCATCAGAAAAAGTTCTTGGGCCTTCTGTGAATATAAAAGGACGCCAAAGTCAGTCGTGAGGATTCGTTCAAAGTGATAGGGAGCGGCGACCTCCGGTGACTTGAGCGAGAAGTTCTCGGCAGAAAATGTTGTGGTGGTCAGAACATTGTCGATGGGGGACAGGGAAGATAGCTCAAACAGGGCAAAATGATCCTGATCGAGCAGTACGACCTTGCGGGCGTCGGCAGAGTATGCCAACTCGGTGACTTCGGCAATCGTGTATTCGTCCTTCACGAGTTTGATGGCGCCGAGCTGTGCCAAAGGTACGTTGCCGGTTTTGTGTTCGAGGACATTTTGTGCTGAGGTCGATTGCGAAATCACCTTGGGGTCGAGCGTGAGCTGGTTTTTGGAAAGACCATTGCTGTCGATGAGGTACAGGAAACCTTGATTGAAGGCCCAAGAAGAAATTTTGGTTTCGGTCGACAAAGACCCTCGCAGGTTTCTCTGGTGTGCGAGACTGAACAGTTGCAATGGTGTGATGATGTCGGTGGCGGCCTCTCGTCCGAGGATGAGCCCTTGTTGGGGGCAGTAGGAAAATTGACTCATGGCGATGGGCAAGGTGATTTTATCTCCGAAATCAGCAATGCTCGACAAGTCCTCGCTGAGTCTCAAATATTGCAGACCTGTGATGTTTCCCTGCTTGTCGAGGAGTGCTAACAAGAGTTTTGCCTTGTTCTGCTCTTTGATGACATCCATGATACGGAAGGGGTTCCCGATGCGGACGGTGGAGGCCAGGTCAAATTTTTCGAGTGAGACGATGTCGAGATTGTCTTGTCGCGCTATGAAAAGAAATTTTCCCACGGGGAAGGCCTGTGTGGTGTTGCCAATGGGAACTTCCGCAATGAGTTTGATCTCGTTGAGATTGGCAATGTCCAAAAACTGCAACTTGCCCGGCAGGGTGATGATCAGGGTTGTGTCGTTGAACCAGTCAAATTGGCCCTGAACCTCAAAGGCCTTGATTCCTGTTAAGGTCAACTGATCAGGCTGATTTTTTAAGGGAGCCAAAGTGAAAACTTCGAGGTTGTTTTGCTCTTCTTTAACATACAAAAAGGTTTGATTGTTGGTCGTGGTTTTTTTGATGTCGACAAGTTGGTCGCTCAGGCGGTGCCTGGCGACAATCCTTAAATCATGATCAAGGACCATGAGGTTTCCGCTTAAGCTCAGATAAACATAGGTGTCGTCAAGGATGACTTTTTTTGCGGTGCCGCCAATGCGTTTTTCGATGGTGAGGGGAAGGTCTTCGCCTGGGGTCAGTGTTTTGGGGGGCTGGGCATCGGCGTCGTTTGACTTGGCAGGTTGCTCCTTTGAATGTGTGACGACGAGTCTGCCTTCATCGGCTGGCTCATTTGGCGGTTGCCCCGGTGTTTTGGGGGATAAGGAAGGTTTTGAGTCAGAGGTATTGACTGTTGCTTCATTTGTGGCTTCATCCGCTGTTTGTGAGGGGGAGTCAGTCTGAGTCTTGTTTTTTTTGGATTTTGATTTTTTGTGCTCGCGCTTGGTCTCCTGGGTGGCTTGTTTTGAAGAGGTTCCCAGCCCGACAAGGTTTAACGCAGAATTGGTGTAGCCTTTAACAGTGTCACACGCGGTAACAGAGGCCAACAGCAAAAGGCACAACACAACACAAACAGTTTGGCGAAAAGATATTTTGAAGTTTTGACGCATGACTGACTGGGCAACGCTTACCATAAAACAATTTCCAAATAAAATCATTAATTTTGCAAAAATTGACAACAGCCTTGGTGTGGATTTATGGAGGAGTACCATGCAAAGAAACTTCCTGGTTTTGGCAGCAGTCTTTTACGTTCTCCCGCTCATCAAGTTTTTGTATTTCATCAGCCGTCATTTTTTGGGTGTGCTGATCTCTGCCAGCCAAAAGATCATGTCGCGTTCGAATCGATCTCAAGAGCCAGTGTCTTTTTTTTACAATGCGTTGGCGTTCATTGCCGAGGTTGAGTATTACTTTCAGTTTTTCAGGTTTCTCTGTGTGGGTGTTCCCGTGATTCTCTGGTGGCTCGTGTCGACGATTACACTGCTCACCGGACATCATGGTTCTCTGGGTGTGCCGTCATACATTGGCCTGTTTTTTCTGGCCATGCTGGTGTTCTGGCACGCAGGGCAAAAAAAGATGGCGGATCTGAGGGCGTCGCAACTCATTGTCATGTTCCCCGATATTCACCCGGGCATCTTTTTTAGAAAATACAAGTTCGAACTCACGTATGGGGGGATTGATTTTTTTCACAGCGATCCCAGTGATCAGGCTTGGGCCTCACACATGGATTATCGAAAGGGGAGGCGTGCCCAGCAGAAAAAGACACTTTTTGTGAAGGCCGTGTTCGATATGGCCTATGTGGCTCATATTTGCCTGTCGGGACTCAAATACCTGGGACCATCCTATTTGAGGGCCTTCGCTGACCAACTCATTGCCGTGTTGGGCAAACGACTGCTGCAGTTGAGTGAGTCCTCGCTCAGTGTTCTGGGGGCTGAGAAATTACAGGGTTTGCAGGGTAAGTTTATTTTGATTTTCAATCACAAGAGTGCCTTTGATTTCGCCCTGACCCCCTATGTGTTGTCTCACATCACAGTGAACAACCGGCGGGTTCGGCCACGGTTCATTCTGGCACAGGATCATTTTAAGGATAATTGGTTTTTGTATCATGTGATCGGGATGGGCAAGGCCGCGGAGGCGATTGACATGATTTTTGTGTCGCGCAAGGATCAAAAAAAGAGTTTTGACAACCTCAAACAGGCGGCACAAACCATGATCGAGAAGGACGTCGACATTGCCATTTATCCCCAAGGCACGCGGGCGGCGGGGAATTATGACCGGGCCGATAAGAGACGAGATGCCGGTTATTACACCACGGTGCGTAAAAAAGACCTCAACTCGAAATGGCCTCACCTCAAGCGCGGGACAGCT
The DNA here is from genome assembly GCA_964526915.1 of uncultured Nitrospirales bacterium. Classification (GTDB taxonomy): domain Bacteria; phylum UBA10199; class UBA10199; order UBA10199; family JADGCS01; genus JAHJDR01. The sequence goes on along the minus strand of CAZGMS010000218.1, from coordinate 2,807 downwards.
TTTTTGGCGCTTGATGTTTTGACGCAACTCAGGGTCAGCGGTGATGATCAGGAACTGCACCTGGTTTTTATCGGTATCTCGGGAACAGCCACTGTTTTACCCAAGGGGAGCCTGGCCGTCCAGACCGAGGCCGAGGTCGTGTTTACGATTGGTGATGTATTGAGTTTGTCACCGCACATGCTTGATGATTTGTTTGTGGCCGATCAACCGCGAGAAGAGGCCCCTTTGGCCCGCAAAAAATTTGCCACTGAACTCACAGGTGTGATCAACGAAAAACTGTTAAGCGTGCTCAATCTAAAATTTCAATTGCTCCAGCGTTTTTTAACAGAGTTGAAGGGACAGTTCCATTATGATAACGAGAGGCTACAGGTGGTGCAGAACAACATGGTGATGATCGACAAAAGCAGTGATGTTGTTTTTGAGATACTCGACAAGATCTATTCGTTGCCCGTATCACAGTGGAATGGGTATTTGTCGCAGTTGAGCCAGATGCTGCTTGGCAAACCTGATTTGACGCGGTTCGAAATCCTGGCGCATGATGTGACCGAAGACCTGTTGTCCCTGAAGGCGAAATAGACCAATTGCCGTGATTGTTTCGTTGACGATTTGCTACTGATGATAATACAAATTGAGGGCAAAAATGAATGGGGGAGGTTGTGTTGCAGGGGCAAGTTTTGAAAATAGCGATCATGTCACTTTTCTTTGTTCTTGCTTGGAGTGTTCCCTGTGTCTTGGTGCGAGAGGCCCAAGCCGGTAACCCCCTGCCTCTTTTTGACCAACCGGTGAAATTAGACGATTCCGGCAGACCGTTGTACAATTCCTGGGAGAAACAGGAGTACATGAGGAAGCTCAAGGCCAGGAATAAGGCCCGGCATGATCGAGGGCAACAAGATGCCGGATCGGTGTCGACGGAGTCACAGAGAACAAAGGAAAATCTGGCAGAACCAACACCATCATCAGCAGTTATCAATCGGCCCATGACGGACGAGCCAAGAACAGATTGAGGCGTGCTGATTTTCTATAAGGAGAAAAACATGATGACAGTACGAAAAATTATTTTTTGTGTCACACTCATCGGAGCCGCTCTCGTGAGTTTGCAGGTGAGCGCGGGCAATCCTGCCCCCCTGTTTTACGAGCCGGTGCATTTGGGGGGCGAGAGCCATTATCCCGTAAAGAAGAAGACACCAACGCCAGCCCCTACGCAGGAACAAACCCAAGTTCAGACAGAAACGCCAACAGAGGTACAGACTGCGGAACAGGCGCCAGTGACAATACCGGCGACCACTACGGATACAGTGACGGCAACCCCTGCGGAAACGAACACCACGACGACTACAACTACCACAACAACAACAGCGCCATCACCTGCGGATCCAGTGGCCACCACCACCACGACAACACCAAGTGCTGAGTCGACAACGGCCACAACAGAAACAGGGCCAGCACCGACCGTGCCGGGTGAAAAAAAAGAGGAATTTGATTTTTAATTGAGATCGCTATGAAATTGCGAATTTTCATTCCTATGGTGCTTGTTTTGATGGTGACGTTTGGTTTGTCTTGCGACCGATCGAATGAACAGCAAGGATCGGTAGCAGATTTCTCCGCTGTGACAAATGTGCAGGGTACTGGTCTGAGCGGTTGGATCGCGACGTTCATCAGGAAACTTTTGAGCGAGAAACCCAAACCCGTCGATGAAGATTTGGTGAGGGATGAGGTGTAGGGAGAACAATCAAACAATCAAGCAATCAAGCAATGAAACAATCAAGCAATGAGCTGTTATTGTGTTGAGAGATGCCCTTAACAAAAAAATTCTGACCCGTCTTGTCCCAATCTACGCAAAACAACCCATGGGGATCAATTATGAGACCCCGTTTCAGTTGGTGGTAGGCACCATCCTCTCGGCGCAATGTACGGATAAAAGGGTCAATCAGGTCACGGCCACTTTTTTTGATCGTCTGCGCGATCCGCAGGATTTTTTGAAACTCTCACAAAAAAAACTGGAGGAATTGATTAAGCCCACGGGTTTTTTCCGCAATAAAGCCAAAAATATTCTGGGTGCCGCTAAAACAATTCATTTTAATTATCAGGGAGTTATTCCCAAAACACTAAAGGAGCTACTCGAAATCCCAGGATTTGGGCGTAAAACGGCCAACGTGGTGCTCAACAGACTGTATGGAATCAACGAGGGTATCTGTGTCGACACCCATGTGCTTCGTCTGGCTCATCGGTTGGGGTTATCGGCGCACACTGATGCCGTAAGGGTCGAAAAAGACCTCATGCAATCAACGCCAAAGGGGCAGTGGGGCATGATCACTCACTGCCTGATTTTACACGGACGAGCGGTGTGTCTTGCCCGAGGGCCAAAATGTGGTGAGTGCGTTTTAAGAAAGATTTGTCCCAAAAAATCACTTGCCTTATCAGGCCCCCCCTGTGGTAGGGACAGACCTCATTTTAACTTTTGACAAGGAGTACACAATGGCAGACGCTAACGATAAAGTGGCCGGCAATGCGGCTGGCAAATGGTATGTCGACACACAATGCATCGATTGCGACCTGTGCCGCACAACCGCCCCCAATAATTTTGGTCAGAATGCTGATGAGGGTTTTTCCTTTGTGAGCAAACAACCTGCGAACGAAGAAGAAGAAAAGGCCTGTCAGGAAGCCCTGGACGAATGCCCCGTCGAAGCGATCGGGAATGATGGTTGAGCCTAAAGCAATAATAGGGCACTTTGGTGCCAAATATGAGAATAGCAACCGCCCTTGTTGAGAACAGCAGGGGGGGTTTTTTTTGTGTTGGAAAAACAGCG
>CAZGMS010000217.1:0-8840 GCA_964526915.1 uncultured Nitrospirales bacterium | reverse complement strand
AGGTCAGAGGGATGGCCGACCTTGTGGCGTCAACAGCCATCAACAAACCACTCACCGAAAAGGTCACCACCCCTGTTGAGGCGATGGCAGGGATCAGCGCCAAGTGCAAAAAACTTCCCATCGCGTTCAATCTGAGCGGCGGGCTGGCCCTGATTCGCGGGGCAGGAACTCCACTCTTCAGAACGCTGGCGGGAATAACGGTGGGTTTTGGGAACGATCAATCACACCCAGGCCCAAAACAATGACGCGTCAATTAGCATAATTATATAGTAACTAATCTGTTTAATGTGTTGACAGTTACACTTCTTTTAGTATAATTTAACGGTTATTAAAAGGAGTCTGGTGTTTTTTAATCGAACAAAGGAATTGCGTGACCTTGACACCCTGTGGCGGTCTGGCGAGGCTCAGCTGATCGTTCTATACGGCCGCCGCCGCGTCGGCAAAAGTTCACTCCTCAAAGCCTGGATCAAAAACAAACGGGGCCTCTACTGGACAGCCACAGCGACCACCAACGAAAGGTTACTTCAATCCTTTTCGGCAACCCTCTATCTCTTCAAAAATCCCCAGGCAGAAATTCCCCCGGATTTCAGTTATCCAAACTGGGAATCTGCCTTGGTAGAAACAGCCACGCTGGCCAATAAACAAAAAATCGCCATCGTCATCGATGAATTTCCCTACCTCATTGAAGCCAACGCCGAAATCCCTTCGCTCCTGCAAAAAATCTGGGACGCGCATTTTGAAAAATCAAAAGCCCTGCTCACGCTCACGGGCAGTCGTGTGGGCATGATGGAAAAACATGTGTTGTCATCACGCGGGCCGCTTTATGGCAGAGCGTCTTCAGTGCTATGGTTAAACCCTTTACCCTTTAACGAACTCCATCATTTTTTGCCTCGTTACAGCAAAACCCAGCTTGTAGAGATCTACGCCATCACCGGAGGGGTCCCTCTGTACATCAAAATGTTCGATGACTCTGTTCCCGTACTTGCCAACATTCAGAGGGAACTTTCCTCCACCACGTCACTTCTCAAGGGGGAACCCTACTTTTTGATCCATGAAGAGCTGAAAGAACCCCTGCGTTACGTTGCTATCCTGGAAGCGTTGGGCTTGGGGAAAAAACATCTATCGCAAATGTCGGCAACCACGGGCATAGAAAAGACACACCTCATCCCCTATTTAAAAACATTAGAAACCTTGCGTTACATTAAAAGAAATATCCCTATTACAGAAAACAAAAATGTGAGCCGAAAAGGGCTGTATGATTTTTCGGATTTATTTTTGAAGTTTTATTTTCGTTTCATAGCCCCCCACCAGACACTGTTGGAGGACGGTCTGGAAAAAGCCGTTTTCAAAACAATCACAGATCAATTTGATTCCTTTGTAGGCAAAGAAGGCTTTGAAGCCCTGTGCCGCCAATGGCTTGTGTCACAAGCCGATCAAAACAAACTGCCCTTCAATCCTGACGTGATTGGCAAGTATTGGGATAGCAACATCGAAATAGACTTGGCAGCCCTGAACAAAAAACAACAGGCTTTGATTGTGGGTGAAGCAAAATGGACAAATGAAAAATGCGGGCTGGGAGTCTTGCAGGAACTCAACAGAAAAACGGAATACATCAATAAGAAATTTGGATTTCACATCAACAAATTCATCTTCAGCAAGGCTGGTTTTGCAGCCCCTTTAATTGAAAGAGCCCGCATTGAAAACGTACGTCTCATCGGACTGGACGAAATCTTCAAATGACGGCGATAAGGCCATCACCGCTTTTCGGATGAAAAAACGAATTTTCCAACTGATGCACACGATCAAGGTACATTAGGAACTTTATCAAACTGAGAGTCGGATATATTTAAAAATTGGCCAACGCAAGTCAAAAAAAACACGAGTGGCACCGTTGAAATGACAAAAAATTGGATAGAGAACCAACCCTCACGATAAAAACTTGTCGATGGGCATCACAAAACAGTTTTTGCCCTGTGCTCAGAGCAAACCTCTGCCACTACCATGAAATCGACTGGTCCACAATCTCGTAATTGGGCATGATCTCACCAGAAACCACCGCTGTTTGCTCGTCCGCCCCGTTCTGTGCTCGTTCCACAACGGGCTGTGTCGGCAACTCAGCGTATCTGACAACCTTGAACTTTGGCGGCGCCCTCTGCATCTGAGAAATATCGTGCAAGAACCTTGCTTCAAACTCAAAACCCATGAGCCTCATCTCATCACCACACTGGGGGCACTGGGTTGGCTTATCGCCAAAAATCCGGGCAATCAGACTGGCCCAAGCCACTTTGGATGTCTCCTGTGTCACCGGCATATCATCAGCCCTGCCGGTCGTGCTTTGTGACGCAACATCTTTGCACGACTCGGCCTTGGCCCGTTCAATTCTGAGCCGCACATTGGCGGCATAGAAACCAACATAGCGCCGCATGTTTTGATACCTGTCTGGGATGTGTTGCACAACGGCAGCGATAAAGTCGGTTGCCTTCAAAACAAGAGATTTGTTCTTCTTTGTTGTGAAATCAACCAGTCGAGATTCCCTGTCATACTTGATGCGATTCAAGGTCACCGGCGCCCGAAAGGAATACGCCAGACATATACGCATGCGTTCGGGGTCGGTAAATGACTCGCTGACATGAACATGAAACCCTGAATTCTTCCAGGTCACCATATTGTCAACAACGTCCTGAGCAATCACGTGGTGTTTGAATAAAAGCCTCAATACGCATAGGCGAAAAAGCTCTGTGATTTGATCTGCATCGTAATAGAGACAACGTTGCAACGTGATTTTGTGAGAATCGGCATAGTTGACCACACCGTCTGTAATCAGGGCATGGAGATGACAGTTGAAATTCAACTCATCGCCAGCGGTTTGAATGAGTGTGATCATGCCGGGGGCAACAAAGGGCCAGTGCTTGCCATTACCCAGGGTCAAAAACACGGTCTGTTTGGCTGCTTGAACAAGGAGGGTCAAGAGTTTGTGGCGGTACTGAAAATAGACGCGTAGTCTTTTGGGAATCGAAAACGTCCAAAAACGGTGTGGCATCTCCTGATGAACGACGTGTAGCCTGACATCATCGAGCCAAAGTTCCAGTTTCTTTTGGTGGCAACTTGGGCAGAACAGGCGTGTTTTGCAGGAAAAGGGAACATAAAGACTGTGATGACAGCGGCTACATTCAAAACGGGCCAGGCCAAACCGGGGATCGCCACACACAAAGAATCGCTTCATTGTCTCGTCCCAGACGGGACGGTAGAATCCCAGTTGGGACTCGTAACAACGGGCGTATTCTTCTTGAAACGACCCGAAATGATTATAAAAAACCTGGAATAATGGAATGTCATAAAAACCGCGAAATCGCAGGCTCCTTGCCATGCCAGACAGTCAAAGCAAGAATGATGCCATACGGGATGATCAAAACTGAGGTTCATGACAACGCAAGTTACAAAGCAACAATTCATGTGCCACCAAGCAGGGTGTAAGGGGCCCCCTTGTGCAGATCGGGGATGGCCAGATCTGCTTCGCTGGCGAAAGCCGATAGGGCCGTTAGAAAAATAAAACTAAAAAAGAAGAATATTCTTTTTAGGAGTGTCATGATTCCGTCACGGAGGGTTCGCCTGCGGACATATTATTGCACAGCGGGCGTTAAGTGTTGCTGATGACGCCATCACTTCTGACAAAATCAAGGACGGCACCATTACAGCGGCCGATCTGGATGAAGGGCTTTATCAAAGTTTGCTGAACGGTGGCACAACAGAGGATGGTGAACCTGTCACACAATCAGCCACAACAGTGGTGGATGCCAAAGAGGTCAACGTATCGAGCAGTATTGGACTCAACAACGCCAGCGGCACCAATGTGCAGGATATTCTTAAGGGACTTGATACAGCGATTGATGTGTTGCGCGGGACCAATTTGGAACAGGGTTTGAGCGGTGTGCAGAGTTCCATCACCACGATCAACAACACAGTCGGCAATCTTGATGCGACGTATGCAACGGACTCACAGCTTTCAACGGCAGTGACGACCATCAACACTTCCATCAGCACAATCAATACCAACATATCCAATCTGGACAGTACCTATGCGACCGATGCGCAGTTGAGTACGGTCAACACAACCCTGGGAAATCAAATTTCAACATTGTCATCAACTGTGACACAGAACACACATGACATTGGTGACTTGCAAACGACGACCGAAGATATATAGTGGCCGGCCAAAACTGGACCATTTTTTAGGAAATTTAAGAAAGGTGATTTGACCAAAAAGCCGTGGCTCCTTTAAGGAGTCAAATATGCAAAGAAAGATACATGGAGCCGAATTTAAGGCAAAGGTGGCATTGATGTCCTTGAGAGAGGATATGACGCTCAGTCAGTTGGCCTCCAAATTTGAGGTCCACCCGACGCTGATCACAAAATGGCGGAAACATCTGTTGGCAAACGTAACGGACGTCTTTTTAAAGAAGTCCGAAAACAAGGCCAACGCTGAACATCTAGCGGACGAGCTTTACAAGCAGATAGGCCAACTCAAAGTGGAGAACGAGTGGCTTAAAAAAAAATCTGATCTTATTATCGGCTGATCAGAAACGCTCTTTGATAAACAGGAATGACGAAAGCCTGAGTGTGAGGCGGCAATGCGAATTGGTCGGGCTGAACCGCTCGTCGTTGTATTACGAGCCAGTACTCGTATCGGCCGAGACGCAGCTCATCATGAATCGCATTGACGATATTTATACGGGTTGTCCTTTTTATGGCAGCCGTAAAATCTCGGCACAACTGAGGAGAGAAGGTTTTTCGATTGGCAGAGAAGCGGTTGCAACTCTGATGAAGGAGCTGGGCCTTGCAGCCGTGTACCCCAAGCGGAACTTGAGCCTGCGCAACCAAGCGCACAAGGTTTATCCGTATCTGTTGCGCGACATGCCTGTTAGCGCAGCGAATCAGGTGTGGAGCGCCGACATTACATACATCCGCATGAGCGGCGGTTTTATGTATCTGATAGCCATCATTGACTGGTACAGCCGCTACGTTTTGGGGTGGGCCTTAAGCAACACCTTGGCCACCGATTTTTGCTTGGAAGCGTTGGCGGTGGCGTTCAAATATGGTCGTCCTGATATTTTCAATACTGACCAGGGCTGCCAGTTTACGAGCGAAGAATTTACGGGCATGTTACTGGCCCGGCAGATCAGAATAAGCATGGATGGCCGGGGACGAGCTTTGGACAATGTTTTTATTGAGCGTTTATGGCGGTCGTTGAAGTATGAGAACATCTACCTGAACGACTACCGTACGACATTGGAACTCAGGCAAGGGCTTGAGAGATATTTTGAATTTTACAACAACGTCAGGCCGCACCAATCGCTGGATTATCTGTCCCCAGTGCAGGTTTACGAAAAGGACAGGTGAATAAAGGGCTTTGTGGCTTTTCCACAGAAAAGGGACTTGTCCACAAAGAAAGAAAAAAAGAACCAAAAAAAGAAAGAAAGGACTACGGCTACTATTTCTTAATTTAATTTATTTTTGGTCTAGACAAAGCCGACCACCGTCATATGGCTGATGCAATAACAAACCTTTTCTTGTCAGCATGCTGTAACTATGCTCTAATATACTAAATTTAAGAGCAAACAGGAATATCGTATATTAATTGTTGGGTCAAAAAGACCCTTATTTAATTATTATAAATATGAAATTTCTTTTAAGCTTTATTCTGATAATACATTTCACAGGTTATGCCATAGCTCGTGATGCCATTGTCTATAATCAGCGGTCTTCTTCGAAAATTATTGCAGCATCATTAGACGAGTTTAGGACACGAGTTATTCAAAACGATGCCATAGGCTTTACTGTTTCTCCCGGCGCAGACAAAATGATTGTCTTCCATAATGACTGCATCGACAAGAACTCCTGTAAGCTGACCATCTATGACTTGAAAAAAGCAACGGTAAAAACGATTGTGTCGTCTCATGCCAATTGGCTTTCTGGAAAGTGGATTTCAAATGAAACCTTTTATGTGACCCGAGAGGTAAGGTCGGACAATGGCGGGCGTGCATGCGGGGAAGATGATGAACTGAATGGTTGCGCTGCCCGGGCCATCCTTCAAATTGCAAAATTTAATCTTACTTCAGGAAAGCTTAGTATTGTCAAAGTACTTGGAGTTGGAGATTACACAGCTTTGAATAATGAATTTCCGCGGGAGCCCAAAGATGTCCCGGCAATATCTTATGACAGCAAGTATTCCTTGATATGGATTGGCTCTGATTACTGGAAGAAAGCTCTCGTTGTGAGAGAGAATTATACAGGACATGAGTTAAAACTGTTTCAGAGAAAACCGAGTGACTTTGCAGAGTATTACTATTATACAAAAATGCCCTGGTCACCAGATTCAAAATCTTTCGTCATGGAATATTATCTTGGCGGTTTCTTCTATACGGTCTTTTCAGGAAAGAAGAATGTAGTGGTTATTGGCAGAACATCTTTTCGAAAGCGCATTATTGATGAAGGATCGCAACCGTATTGGCTCCCGAATTTTCCAGATGCTTTTACTCGTTTGCCATAGGACCATTATTAACTCACTGATTTGCGCCTAAAATAGAAAATAAAGGAATTGTGAAAAAACCCAACATGGCGCTAAAGCCGATCGCAGCCCCGTAGGCTGCTCAGGATCAGCTTTTCGTTAAACAAAACAAATGAAGGACAATAATTAGGAACTTTATTAAAATGAGAATTCGATAGCAAGTTGGGCACGCAGGTGCGGTGCGGGCAGGCAATCCACTGTACATGAATCCGGACGGCTCGCCCCTTGTGTGGAACACAACACAGACCATAAAATACAAGGTCGATCCAGTAGGCCTTGGCAGATTGAATTATGAACAGTCATTGGCATTGGTACAATTGGCGATGTCGGTTTGGGAATCGGTTGATGGCACAGGGATTCAATTTGAATATCTTGGACCTGAGGACACAGATATTACGGCGGACAATAAGCAGGAGTACCGACGTAAAGCGCAAGATGAAAGAATTTTAAACAGGGGTCAAAGATTGACAAGAGACATGTTCATGAAAAAGGTTTTGTCAGCCCAGCTTGCCACTTGTCTCTTGTCAATCTTTGACCCCTGTTCTTTCATATCAATAGCTTGCCGTCCAAATAAAACCATAAAACTCGTCAAAAAAGTCTGAATAACCCCCTTTTTTTAAAAAGGCCCCTAAAAATGATAGCGCATAACAGAAGGTTGTGTCACTTGCGGAAAAAAACAAGATAATTTTCCACAACTTTTGCAGAAAATTGCCGATAATTAAGTGTGAGACTGAGCTGCTGAGCTTTGTGTCGATAATATGGGATAGAGGGATTATGACGCCATCTGTCGATCCAACGACCCGAAAAATCTCTGTCATAGACGGTAACGCCGTTCAGCTTAACATTGCTGAAGAAAAGCTATTGTTGAAGGAGTTTGGTGAGGCCGCAGACGACAGAGAAATCACTTCAGACGAAATTGATAAGTATTACTGGAGAATTTATGAGAGTCATTCCTGTTTATTTGAAGATGCTTTCCTGTTGAGCCATCCGGTGGGGAAGGTTTTGGCAAAGTACGGAGTGAGTTCCTACGCTCTGCGCTTTGATCCCCGGGACCCGCAGATTATTGCTTTCTTTAATGTGTTGGGAATTTCTGCTGTTTTCTATGGCGATGGAAGAATTTCCTATCAGGAAAAAGAAATGCTCCGGATGGATAATCTCATCATGTGGTTGGGAAAGACCGATGAATCTCCTGGCTTTGGCAACCAACACGAGCTTGATCATCAAGTTTCCGATCGATGGTTGAGGATCGCTTCCCGCTATTCACCTGCTGCCGTCAGAAAAATCTTTGAACATTCCCAATGTTTTTCTCCCTTTGGGGCAGACGTTGCCAATCATTTTTTTAACGGGGTTTCAGAAGAACGCTTGACGGCACGAATTCAGGAAACCTTCGGAATCAATCCTCATTGTGCCTGTCAATATGACGCACTGAAGGATCTTCCGATCGAGGCGCTGCACGGCGTTTTTTTTGATGACCAGACTGTGCCGAACTCATTGGCACAAATGGGCAAGTCTGTTTTGCCAATCCGCATTGTTGATCGCGCTAGAGGTTCTTCTGTGATCGTTTCGCCGTTGGGGCACGTGATAACGGCTCATCATGTTTTTTACGATCCTGAGACTGGGAAACCGCGGGAGAACATCAAACTCAAATACAACGACGAAATGGAATTCACTGTTTCGGAAGAAAACTTGAGATACGTAAGCCGGGAAGGCGATCTAGTGATTTTGCAGATTCCCGAGCTGGCTCAACAGAAGGATTTGTGTTTTGCACAAGTCAGGCAAACACCCATCTCAGAAGGAAGCGAACTCGTTGATGTTGGCTTTCCTCAAACCGCAATGGAAAATATCATGAAAAGGTTTTATACAGTTGGCGCTGTTATTGCTCCTCATGAAAACCCGTCGGAGAATGAACAAGAAGACTTTGCAGGTTTACGAAAAATGGGATACAATTTTGAACGTTTCATCATGAGCAACTGTGTCAATGTTCATGGGGCGAGTGGGGGGGCGATTTTTGACTCGGATGGCCGCGTGGTTGGGATCAACACAGCCTTTGCTGATCAGGCCAAAATTGGATTGCACAGCGATCTGACGTCACCCGGCACAGACGAAAAACTCCGCGTTGTCTTGCAGGAGATCATTGCGACTTATCACAATGGGTGACTCCTCAGTTTAAACACTTCGTAACCCAGTCCTAAACCCTGTACTTCTCGGTTTCAAAAATTTCTGCTAAAGCCTCCAGTCAGGAGGTGATTCATGACAGATAAAGATAATTTAAAAT
>CAZGMS010000216.1:0-16836 GCA_964526915.1 uncultured Nitrospirales bacterium | reverse complement strand
TTCGAATTTTCATTTTCCAATAACTGTCTGATCATTGAAGTCATCGGCAAAAAAATCAGGTTGATTTAATCATCACAATACCGTGTCCGCTGGGACACGATATTTTGTGCGGCATCGTGTTTTTACGCAACAGATGTGACATAGCGACGATAAATCATCGTGCTGCAAAACACGCAGTCACTTGATTGGAGGGCACCATGATGAGAAACCCCATTTCGTTAAGTTATGGTTTACGATCAGTTGGTTCCATGCCGTCTTTACCAACCATCCCTTCCGCCACGGCTCTGGCTGATCTTGACAGCGCTCTAGTCTGGCTTGGGCAAAACACTTTCCAGGGGTCAACACAGTTAAAAACACCCCCCTCACTTCAAGAAGCCCAAAGGGCGTGGGCCATCGATGAATGCCGTTCTGCGGCTTCTTTTTTAGAAAGTGCTGTCATTAAATACCCTGACCACAGTCCCGAAATCGCGGTGAAACATGCGACGCTTCAAAGGGCAATGGCTACGGCACAACAATTATCAGCCCCTGAGGTAGAATCAGCAATGACTACCACCGCGCCTGCGCCAGAATATCTCGAACGCTACCCCGGCAAATCCCGCTTGTTTTTTTTCCTCTACGAGGCGTTGCAAAATATTGCCAAACACGCAGGGCTTGGTGTTGAATTCCGCAGAGGCTTTTTGGGCCTGGGCAAGCCAGAAATTATCGTCACAGCTTATTACAGTTATGGTTTGCCAGTCTTGTCATCCATTTTGGATTATCTGAATTTAACAAGCGCTCTGTATATTCCGGTTGATGACATTCTTATTGACTATGATCTGCGGACAGGCACGCAACGAAGAGTCATCTCTGTATCACGCAGAAATAAATCAGATGAGGATGATAGACCAATAATCAACGTTATCGCAAAAACCTCATTTGATGCTTACGGCACAATCATCACCTTCAAACCAACCGCAGATAACGGAGTGACGCAAAATCATCGTTCGCATTTGCTCCTGCAAGACGACGGTGATCGAAATGAAGGTTGGCTATCGGAATATCTCTATCGTTTTTTAGCTGACCACAATCCTATACCAGATTCAGCTCGTGCAGTAACGCGCACTTTTGAATTATCTGACAGTCAGCAACTGGCAATCACAGCCACTCGATCTCCAACTTGGTGGTACCGTGGACTGCTGCATCCCACCTTTCGTTCGTTGTCAGTGAAAATGATACAGGGACAGGCCACGATTGAAGAACAGCTGGCCTTTGTGGGAGCGAGGCTCTTGGGTGCACAGTTCACAAAAGCTGAAGGGCAGGAACAGTTTTCTGCGCATTTGGCCAGTGGAGCCATTTTCTGTTCATCCTGGCGGCAAGCAAGTAGAAGGCCTGGAGACTACATGCTTGATGTGGTTTCAGCTGTACCTTTTGATAACGGGCCCGCAATGCAGGCATATGATCAAGTCTTCTCGCGCCTGATTACAGGAAGGTTGCTTGATGTTGATGTTACCAATTTTCAGCCAGATTTTGATGATGATGAAGAAATGCGACCAAACGTAGATCAAACCATTTTGATCAGAGAAGAGGCACTACCGATCGAATCTGGAACCGATATTGGTGGCATCTTTGCCGAGGATGAGCGACATCAGAGGTTTCATCTTTTTTTGAACGGACCATCAGTCCAGCAAGTCCCGGTAGCGATCACGATCAACACGGGTGGTAGTGTTCAGAATTGGAAAATATCACTCAGTATTGCTCCCTCAAAACACAACACTGCGACTATTATACCTCTGCTTTCGTTTATTGGGCAGCTGCTGGGGGTCACATTTGAAAGAGGTGAAATTGGTGGCGCTTTTAGTGGTATGTCACTCGAAGAAGTTTATCGTGCAGAGAAAAACGGGTTAGGCGGGGTATTGCTTGAGAAACAAAGTCAAATTGGAGATCCATCGTTCCCCATTCACACATACAACATTTCATTTTTTCCAAATGATGGTTTTGATAATCAGACCGCCATCGATTTTATGAAGGCATTGTTTGCCCGCATCAGGGGCTTTGCCAGCGAGAATGCACACTGAAAAAATCAGGCCAACTCCGGCATGACTCGCTTTAAATAACCATCAAACAACGGTACGGTAAAACTGGTATCACCATGCGATGGACTATAGATCATTCCCTTGCCAATAAGGGCGGCTCGCGTTGGGGCGACCGTTTGCACATCCTTTTTTAGCAGTGTCGCGATATCTCCCGATCTGTGAGGACCGGTCCCCAGTTCGGCCATGGCGCGAAGATATTTTTTTTCTCCCGGTGTCAAACGATCGAAACGCACACGAAAAAAACTGGCATCGAGTTCCGTAATGGCCAAGCTGGTGGCGTTGTTCACAGCATTGACGCTAATCGGGGATTCAAGGGCACATTGCCAACTGTGTTTTCCCCACTCCTGCAAAAAATAGGGGTAGCATTGTGTTTGTGCCAAAATTTCGTCCAAAGCCTCTTTGTCAAAGACCACATCAAGTTTTGCCGCAGGCGTTTCCAGCGCGGCCCTTGCCGCAGTGGAATTTAACGGCCCAATTTGAGGATATTCAAACAATCTTTCAGCGTATGATTTCGCGCGTCCCGCCTGACCCACCAACTGAGGCAAACCTGCCCCCATCAGAATCACCGGCAATTGATATTGTGCGCACTTATGCATGGCCATGATGAGAGCCGCAAACTGATTTTCTTTGATGTATTGAATTTCGTCGATGAACAGGACCAAGGCCGTTTGCTTCTCTTTTGCCGCCTTGCCTATTTCAACCAGGAGATCCGATAAATCATGTTCGAGATCACCAGAATCGGCAACGCCGGTTTCCTTTCCCAAATCCACACCAAATTCAATGTCTTCATATTTGAGTTTCATCGCACCAATAAATCCGCCCAGCACGCGCAACACGCGTTTTCCCAAATGACCTGCCGCCGCAATCCTGTCTAATTTGAGTAAGGCCGACCGCATGGCAGGTACCAACAATGCGGGCAATGAACGCTTTTCTGGTGTTTCGATGGAAACGATCACAAAACCAGCCGCCTCTGCTTCCTGTGAAATGCGTGTGAGCAACACTGTTTTTCCCACACCGCGCAATCCGACAAAACACAGTCCTCGGGCAGAAAGTCCGTTTCGACACCGATCCAGAGCAATGGATGCCTTTTCGATGATATCATCTCGCCCGGCAAGCTCGGGGGGTACTGTGCCTGCACCCGGCGCATAGGGATTTTTTCTTGGGTCCATATATAGCAAGGTTAGCATAAGTTAGTAATAAATACTAACTAATAATAACTTATAGTAACTTTAATATAACTTATCTAAATCCGGTGCCAGGTACATTTTTCAGGAGCCAGGTGCCATGCACATTTTTCAAAAGACTTGCCATCCGCATAAATACCGTGTCCGCTGGGACACGGAAAGATACACGCAAGTCAACAGGATGTTTCTTTTTATTGAGCGCGAATATATATGCCGTAGCGTGCCGGACGCGCTGTGCCCGCCCTTATAGGAACCGGCTACTACTGCTATAGGGAGGACAGCTATGACAACCATGGGCCCAACACGATTTTCAACCTCCATGATTCTCGCCGAACTCGGCGCCGCCAACACCATCCTTGATCGAATGGAACCTAATCTTGCGGACATCGACTGCCGCGGCAGGCCTATTGACGGCCTTGCAAATAGGCAGGGTGCCCTCCAATTAAAACACGCCGCTTACAATTTGGAGCAGATCATTGCCACATATCCCGACGGCAGTCTCGAATACGATGTGGCACATCGGGCCCTGCGAACAGCCATTGCCAACTGCCCCCAATTCACAGAGATACCTGCAGTATGGGCTAATACTCTCGACGGCAAACAACCGTCAGTCCCTCTCCCGTGCAGGTATCCTCAGGAAGCGGGTCTGTTTCGCTACCTCTTCGAGGGACTGGACCATGTTTCTGCTGAGGCTGGTTTCGAGGTAAAGTGGCACAGGGGGCTATGGGGGCTGGGGAAGCCCGCGATCGTCATCAAATTTCCCTGTGACACCACGCAAAGGTATCCTTTGGAACTGATTTTTCAGTATCTCTGTCAAACCAGCACACTGAGAATTTATGGTGATGGTAATCTGGTTGCCCGCGACTTAAAAACTGGTGTGCTTCGCAGGTCTCTGAATATTTCCAGAGATGGCGCTGATGAAGAACAGTGGATACCCGGCATCGGCGCCATAGCGGAGACCGTAATTGATCCTACCGGCACAACGATCACCATCAATTTGCTCAGCGACAAAGCAGAACGCAAACACAATCTTTTTGCTGAATATTTAAGCCGCCTGGATCCGGGCGACCTGACCGAGGCCCAAATCCAAAGCACCCTGCAAAGGCCATTCTTCACACTGCCTCTGCCAGACTATATCGCCGCTGTCAGACGCCTCATTGGTCTGTCTGGCAACAGGCTCTTGGCCGTGGAAGCCCAAAGATTTGGCAACTCTGCGGGTTTCACATCACCTCTTTATGCGCAAAGCAGGATAATATACTATAAGATGGTCCGGGGCACAGAAGATATGGACGAAACAATGTTTTTTTTAAGCGCAACCCTATTTAGTCAATTTTGGGGGTCTCAAGACCAATGGCCCTTAGGATGCTTCTTAAGGGGTTCAAGTGGATGTTATGCATTAATCCCAGGGAGTGGGAGTGGTGCTGTTTTTTCGTTTATTCCAGATATCCCCAATTGTATACGCGTCAGCTCTGCCAAGCCCTTCTCAAATGACATGGCCCTACGTGCCCATGATGAAGTGTTTTGGAGACTATTAACCGGCGAACCCTTTCGAGACTTGAGTCACGATATCGCTATGGTACCCGATGAATCAGGTTACTATCAACCGACCGTTGAGCAAACCCTGCTGGTCAGGGAAGAACCCCTGCCGCACCCGCCCGGTGATCTGGGCTCTGTGTTCCCCGCCGATCAACAGCATCAGCGATTCCACCTGCTTTTGAACGGGGGCGGCACCAGGAATATCCCCGTCTCACTCAACATTCAAACAGGGAGCAAGGTCAACGATTGGAGAATCACCCTGGCAATCTCACCAGTCTATTATAACAAGGCCTCTTTGGAACCGCTGGTGTTATTTTTGGCCAGCCTTTTGGGAGTGAAATTCAGGGACGATGACAGAACCTATGTGTGCTTTGGGGCGGCCATGCCCCCGTCTAAAAGTTATCTGGCCGATGTTTCCGGAGTAGGACAAATCTCTCTCAAGTTCTACGAAAATCACTGCAGTTTCTTTCCGCTAAAGGAATTTGAGCTGTCGATTCAGCCCGAGGCAATCTGCGACCATCAAGCCGCCATCGATTTTATGAAGAATTTGTTTGCGCGCATCAGGGGTTTTGCCCGTTATTCTGCGGTTTGATGATACTGAACGCTGGTGGCTTGGTATGCCAGAGCAAAAATCAGGTACCAGCAAAAATCAGGTGCCAGGTACATTTTTCATTTTGAGAACAAACCAGCCAATCTACCCTTTTTGATAACGCGAATCCGTTGAACCACTCCCTAGCCAAAACAATCCCCACTCATATCAACTAATTATCTCCATTTATTTTGAGGGTTCAACGGCACGCATCTTGCAAGATAACGATGAGAACATATGATGAAAACACTCATCTTCATCCTGTCGTTTATTGTGTCTTGTACTTTGGTCTGGGACAGTCTGGCGACCAAACCAAATACGAGTCAACAAATAAATAAAACAGCTCCCACAAAAACCGTGACCACCACACTGGTACCAAAAGACATTCTCAATCCCCAATCATTGACGCAAGCGATCATAACTCAATCCGGTAATTACAATCCCGCAACAGACACACTTTTATTAATGGGAACAGATAAACAAAAAGAAATCAGGATCGAATATAAAAATAATCTCATCACCTATTTGAATCTTGGCGCCATCAAAAGTCCCTCGCGTGATGTCACCCAAGCCCCCACTGAAATACCCAAGACGCAACTTGACGATGTACTCAAGCGCATTGGACTTTCTCCTGTTGTCTGGAAACACAGTCATACCATTCAGAACATAGCCACAAAAAGAAATGCCGATGGAACCGTCATAAAAACAATGTTACATTCCAGCATACTCTCGTATACCAGTGAGCAAGGTGAAAAACTCAACATCCTGGTCGGAAAAACGACATCCGCAGAATACGACACACTGGCTATTCTGTACAAAACCAAAACAGATGCGTTCAGAAATGCCTTGTCCAGCACAACGAAACAACAAACTGATAACAAAACAACAACAACAGAGCCTCTTTCTCATTTTGGCAACGCCATAGCCAGTCAAGATATTCAAGGTGTGCCAGATGAACAGATCTGCTCAAAATATTTTCCCAATTCCTCATCACGCAAATATTCAGCGACTGCCAAGTTTTTTGGAATTCCGGGAAACAGCGATCACCTGAACGAAAACCATTTCAAAAACAATAAAATCATCCCCAACATGGAAAAAATCTGTTTCACTCACTCAGACTACGACAGCGATGGCATTCTCACGGACGACAACGACAATGCCCCTGACCGCCCAAGCCTTTTCGATACAGGGAATGCCGCTCAGAGCGCCAGCTTTTATATTCACATGTCTGTGGCCATGCTAATGCCTGCTGGTTTGTTTCACCCTTGTTACGGTCAATACGGTCTTGTCGATAACAACGCCGATTACGACACACCACCACACGCGGGAACTCTGTTTGGCCCCCCCATTGGACTTTACCCGCCTGCCCTGACGAGTTGCTGGATCGAGGAAGAAATTGACAATGATCCCCCAGCTTACCTGTACAACATGTCCAGTTTTTCGGCCTCTGCCGAAAATGATTGGAACAACTTGGTCACAGGTCCCCATTCCCTCAAAGTCTATATTGGCAATCTCTCTCATGGCAATCGATTTACCGAAGCAATGTTCGACCATTTTTTTACAGCTTTGGGCCACAGGACCTGCGTATCATGGAATTTTTTTGGCTCGCTCTGCAAGCCCAATGGCATGACCGTTGCCGACAGCATGGCCCTAGCTGTGATAGGCACAGCAACACCCGACGAGGATTACAATTATCCCGATGAAAACTCTTACGAACATCCAAAATCCATGCGTCTGTTGTTTAACAACGATTGTGAGTACGAAAGAGGCACACTACCTGGTTGGGGTACACAATGCTCAACGGATGATGATGACGATTACATCGACTTGGAAATCACAGGAAGCGAATAACAGGTCTGCCTACTCCACATACAGATCATTCGAGAAGGACAAGGGGTCACCCATTAGCAATTCGTGTCAACTAGAATAAAACCCACCAGAGACTTGTTGATGTGATTTAAGCCCCAACCAATCATCGAGGAAATAAACATGCCGTCATCGCTAACAAAATGTTGGTTGCGCCAGCCATAAGACTTTTTAACATGGCGATCTGTAACGGGTCGCTTGCCGATATTTTTCTCGTTAAGTTATTGTCAATGGCCCACGCGGCGCAAGCGGCCAAGATGAACATTGGACCTGTCAATGATTCAAGGCTGAAATGATTTGTCCACGAAAGGATAAGACAGCCTAAAATTGTGAGCATGGAACCAATTGTCACTCGAAGGCCGACGTGTTCTCTAAAAATGATCCGGGCAATGAGAATGGTAAGAACACTTTCCAGATTGAGCAACAGGGATGTTGCCGAAGCTTGTGTTCGTGTGAGGCCAAACAAAAGTAGCGCGGGTCCCACAACGCCTCCGAAAAAGGTTGCTCCACCAAGCCTCAGCCATTTTTTTCCCCTAATCGGCGTCTCGACTGAAAGGGAAATGCGCAGGAAGTATCGAAACAAGATAACGGCAAAAAGACCCGCGCCTGGGCCAGCGTAAAGAAGCCCTGCCAAGAGCCAAGGCGAGACATCGCCAAGCAGAATCTTTGAAACCGGAACGCTGAGACCAAAAAATAACGCGGCAAGCATTGCAAAGATAAAACCGCTGTTTTTGTTGCCCTGCATATTGAGCATCTGAAATTGCATAGTTCAAAATGTCTTTGTTTGTTTTCAGGATAGCGCGTTGGGTGGAAAAACAAGAACCTTTGATATGACCGCCATCAAAAAGTAAGAACCCTATCTGCCCACTCGACCATTTGCACGCAGTCCACCATTGTAGAAAGAGGACAAGTTTCAGAGGCGTTTAATTGGCGTGACTTGAGGCATGTCCCACAGGCCAGAATGTTGCCGCCGTTTTCTGTGAATTCCTTGATTTGTGCAGCGACATTGTATTTTTCGTGTAACAGGTTTTCACATTCCACCGCTTCACCCATGAGAAATAGCCTGACTTCGTGTTTGTTTTTGATGGATGCCACAGCAAATCTGAGCGCGTTCCAGGCTTTTTCAGGCTCTTTGGTTTCCAATATTATTCCAAATTTCATAATGTCCTCCACGGTCTCTGTTAGTGCTTTGTCTGTCTGGCCTAAACACAGGCCTGTCCGGAAACAAGCATCGATAGATCATCAAGAACAGTGTCGATGTCGTGTTGAGTGGTGAAACGGCCCAAGCTAAAGCGGACAACTGTTCCAAGCTCATCTGGCATGATACCCATCGCTCTCAAAACCGGCGAAATTGTCACAGAACCTGCATGACAGGCAGACCCTGCTGATGTGGCAACACGAGCCAGTGCCTTTTGGACAGCCACCTGCCCACTCCCCAAAAAGCTGATATTCAATGTATTCGGTAATCGGTTTTTCGGATGGCCATTAAGCCGGATGCAACTGCCAAACGCTTTGCTGAGTTCATGATAGAACCGCTGTGTAAGCTCCCCCACTGTATGGTCATCAAGCAGAAATTGTGCCAACTGACAGGCGCATCCCAGCCCAGCATCAAAAATTACATTTTCTGTTCCTGCGCGTCGGCCACCCTCATGTCCAGCGCCGTGAATCAGCGGTTCGATCGTTACCCCGTCTCTGATATAAAGCGCGCCGATCCCTTTGGGGGCATAGAGCTTGTGGCCTGCAACCGTCAGAAAATCGACCCCCAATTCATTAACCCCAACAGGTATTTTGCCCACACTTTGCGCGGCATCCGTGTGAAAAAGAACACCCTGTTTTTGGCAAATAGTCGCAATGTCCGAAATCGGTTGCAGTGACCCCGTTTCGTTGTTTGCGTGCATAATCGTTACTAAAATTGTTTTTGGTGTTATTGCTTTTTCAATGTCGACAGGATCGATAATACCAAAACAATCAACAGGAACATGGGTTATCTGATACCCTTGCTTTTCCAGAAAATTGCAGGGGTTCAAAACCGCTGGGTGTTCAATTTGTGACGTGATGATGTGGTTGCCCCGTTCACAAAACGAATGAGCGACCCCTTTGATGACCGTGTTATTTGATTCGCTACCGCCGCTTGTGAACACAATTTCCGAGGATTTGGCACCCAACAAGGTAGCAACCTGCCATCGGGCATTTTCAACAATCTTTTTTGCCGCCAGACCGTATTCATGCGTACTTGATGGATTGCCATAATTCTCCCGCAAGAGGGCCTGCATGGCATCGGCAACAGGTTTGTCGATGGGTGTTGTAGCGTTGTAATCGAGATAAATCATAAGCATCCAGCCTATCTTTTGTATCGTTTGGCTACCTGGGCTTCGTTCTTCAATCTGCTGATCAGCACCTCACGCATGATGTCACAGGCCTTGGTGATGCGTTCATCTGAAAGCTTGTAAAACATGCTGGTGCCTTCTCGTCTCGAAAGCACGACTCCTTTTTGAACGAGAACAGACATGTGTTGGGACAGGTTTGCCTTGCTGATTTTAATTTTCTCCAAAAGTTGGCTTGCAGTTAATTCGATACCGCCTCCAAGAACGCTAATGACCTCCAACCGTTTTGGGTTTGAAAATGTTTTGCAAATATCGGCATGCCTAATAAACAGCTCAGACATTTTAACACCTTTCTGTTATGAGTTTAGCAACCTCATTGTTTAGAAACCTATTAACTATATAAGCGCCGTTAAAACTACAAGTCAAATGTTTTGTAGTCTTTAATAATGTCACGTGTACATTGGCGAGCGCCTGTCCATGTACCACGTGGCTTTCCACGGAATGACTCCCTGTTTGAATTTATCAAATATGATTTGTTAATATGATCATAAATCTTTTCGTTGGTGTTCATAGGTCCTCCAAAAAACAAAAGGGGGAGTTTTTGCTCCCCCAATTTGGTTAATCAGCAGCCTTTTGTGCTTTGGTTTCCCGATCACGAATATGCAGCTTGCCAGAGGCGGGGCAAGCTATCGTGATTGGGAATCAACAAAAGGTGATGATTTACGGGGGAGCAAAACTGCCTTGATTGTTTGGAGCAAAATTGGGACTCCGTCATAACACCTAAATTCCGCAAGTCGGAATTTAGAAAACCGATCAAATCGTTGAAGATCAAGGCGCTCAGGGATTTTTAAACCGGAATGTATATGGAAATACATGAGGATTTAAAAATTCCTGAGCAACGCAGAGATTCAGCGATTTCAGCGGTTTGGCCTGAATGGAGCACTGTCAAGTGCGGAATTCAGGTAACAAATTTTACGCAACAACAGGCTGAAATTGCCGATAATACCCTTGGATGAATATTTCTTCTCGAATCGTCTTTCCTTATCTTACTCCTCCGTCAGCGTCAGTGCTTGACACAAATAGTGGCTTGCATGTGGCAAGCATTGTGCAACCAAATAATGTGACTCTTCGCGTTGCCCCTTCACAAACCAGTATTCCCCCTAGGTTGGCTCAACAGCCAAAAAGGGGGGGTATTAACAAGGAATACGTTTGGCCCAATGGTATTTTGGGTTCCGTCCCACGAATCTATCAAGGACTTCGATACAAATCCGGTCCTATTCACAAACACCTTGTGACAGCCACCCAAATTATGGGTGCCGCATTTCTGGCCTCGCTGGCCCTTGACCTACCAGGCAAGGACGAATTGGCCGCCGCCATTTTTATGTTACTCGCCCCTCCCTATGCACTCACCTTTTCTACCAAGGCCAAAGAAACAAATGTCGGCCACTACGAACTCAAACAGACGGTAGCCGGGCATGCCTACCGGGTCTGGAACCCTGCCACAGAATCTGAACTGCGAATTGATCCCTCAGACCAAGTCCTAGAGATTCATCTTAATAATAAAAAATTGGGAAAGACAGTCAACGAAGCCAAGGGACAAAGTGCCCGCGAGGTATTTACGGGTGTTATGGCGAATGAAAGAGAGTCCCTGTTGTCGGAAATTCAGAAAATACTATCAGAGAATCCTCAGATCAAAGCCATCAGACTCACAACACCGCTTGATCCGATCTATTTTTCCTGGGCGCAGGATTTCATGATTGATGAGTATCATTTATCTGAAAACGCCGAAAGAAAGCCTTCTCGATTGAAACAGTTATTGGCTAGTTTGATTCACCTGTCATCCACACAACTGCACCCCATAACGACAGGTCGTTACATGAGATTCATGGTACAACGCACACTGAAAGCACTCATCAATCAACCTTACCCCATGCGAACTTACATGATTCCCGCAGAAAAAATTAGTCAAATTACACCTTAAAGACACCTCAAAAAACAGGTCTCCGTCATACACAAACAAACATACATACATACACAAACATACACAAACAAATAGAAACAGCATGACGGAGACGTGACTCGCTGTTCTGATCTGAGAAACACTTTCTAACTATTTGGAAAATAGTGTGTGAAGAATTGAACAAGAATGTGTGACTTTTTGAACATTTTTTAAGTCAAGCAACATCAACATTTGGCATCCTGCTGAAAAACAAAGATAAAAAAAATCATTCGCAATGGCACGATTTATGAAATGAGGTTGTCAAAGGGGGAATTTATGACAACCTATCACTTGGGTTTAGATAGCCCATCGTTTACGAATCAAAAAACAGCAGATGTCCCAGAGCCACTAACAGAGACGCAATCGGACAATTTTTTCCATATTGAATCCCGCTTTGATAGTGGAATTGGATGGTCGGAATACACGGCCCTGTTTAAAACCAACAAACTTCGTTGTTTCGCTCCTCTGATTTTCGCGAAACGCCAACGTGCGTTTGGTCTTCTCGAGCAAAACTGGCCACAGACATCATTATCGACTTCACCGGGATTTGATTATTTTCCGACTACACTGACCACCGGAATCGGCTTGGAGTTTCCTCTTGGCAGATATCTGGCTCTGGATATTGTGGGTGGCTATCAATTTCCGCCGACGTATCTGCCAGATTCATCTTCTCGTAGCGGCCAAGGCCCCATGATCGGCATTCGCATTTTCGGACGCAGGAAATCAGATCAGAACAATTAATAAAAGATCTCCGTCTTTAAGTCTCCACAAGCTGATAATGTATAGCGCCCCAAGATGCCTATCCGCCTCAGGACAAACGGCCAGAGCCTTAATGAGAGCCCCTTCAGCCCTATTGGCAACCAACAAGGACACATCACCACTGTTCATAACCTCGACAAACTTAGTCATGGTCCTGGCTACATATTTCGTATGACGGAGACACGACGCCCCTAATCACGACGCCCCTAATCACTTGCAAATAAGAATCAGGCTGATTAATCAAAGTCGATAAATTCCCTATGCAATATCATGAACCCGTTTTTCGGCCACCCTCGGAGGCTAGTTCGTTTATTCTACAAGTCACCCTCGGCTGTTCTTGGAACAAATGTGCCTTTTGTGAGATGTACACCAGCAAAGAATTTCGTCCCCGTCCTTTTGCAAATATCGCGCGTGATATTGAATGGATGGCCAAACGAGAACCTGCAATTCAAAAAATCTTTTTAGCTGACGGTGACGCATTGGTGTTGTCCAACAATAAACTCCTGCCCATTTTGAAAGAACTGTCTCACTATTTTGGACAGGGTATTCGCATCAGTGCCTACGCCACCCCGCAAAACATTCTCTACAAATCTCATGATGAATTGTGTGCCCTGAAAAATGCCGGTTTGCAGATGATTTATTACGGCGTTGAATCCGGTGATAACCTCGTTCTTAAAAAAATTTGCAAAGGGGCCTCAGCAGAACAAATTGCCGAGGGAATCCTCAGAGCCAAAAAGGCCGGAATAACCGTCTCCACCACAAATCTTTTGGGAATCGCCGGCAAACAATATTCAAAACAACACACACAAAGCACGGCCAAACTCCTCAGCGAAACGAGCCCCGAGTTTATTTCTTTTTTGATGGTGATGTTTCCTCTTGGAGAAAATCGTTTCAGAACATGTTTTGGCAACGACTATGACCCGCTATCGCCTCTTGAACTCATCCAGGAACTGCGTGAGACGCTCTCCGATCTCCATGTTCACAATTCACAAATCAGGGCCAATCATGCCTCCAACTACCTGCCCATCAAGGCGCGGTTTCCTACTGACAAATTGAAAACCTTACAACTCATCGATGAGGTTTTGAACAACCCAGACACACACAAAATCAAGCCGGAGTTTTTGAGAGGTTTGTGAAAAAAAATGATATGGCTTATAAAACGTCAGCCTGCTTGCCAGCGACAGGAATCATGAGTTACGCCGAGTAAAAAACAAAACGAATAAAATCCTGCGCATCACTTATTACTTCGGCACCAACTCCTTTCATGAACTTTATCGGTAACAGCAGACAACTTGTTGTGCCCTGTAAACAAATTTCATTCTCTGTTGAGAACAATTGAGGAGGAGGATTCGTTGGACATTTCATGACATTACGAACAAGACAAAATAACTCTTGTATACCCCATAGGGGTATGCTATGCTAGAACCAGAGAGAAAGGATTATTATGAAAAAAGGAACAAATCATAACAATAAATTGGTGGCTCTCAACCGCATTGAGGGTCAGGTGCGCGGCATTCAAAACATGATCACTGAGGGCCGTTATTGTATCGATATCATCAACGTGGTCAGCGCTACCATAGGCGCCCTCAGGAAAGTGGAGGCCTCCATTCTGCAAGACCACCTCCAGGCCTGCGTGCTTTCTGCCTTTGCGGAAAAATCAGATCGACAAATCAAAGAGAAGATTGATGAAGTCTGTACCTTGTTAAACAAACTGCATCGATGACAGTTCTGGACTCCCATAAACCAAGGAGCACAAGACTGTTGCAGATGATCCCGAAAGGATATTTATGAAAAAAATAATGCTGATTGCCGTTTTAGGACTCGCTCTCATTGCCTCCACAGCCATGGCCTGTCCCAACTGCCCCTGTGGTGCCAACTGCCCTTGTGGCAAAACATGTGAGTGTGTGAAAAAGTGACTATCATTTACTGATAGCCAATAAAGCGGCGGCCGCCTGCTTTCTCACTTCCATATCACCATCCTTCAGAGCCACTTTGAGAGGCTCTACCATAGTGCCTATTAATGAATGCTGTGGAACAGTATAATCATGGGGCGGTAATGTGTTGCTGTCATAACCATATTGACTCAAAGCCGTCCTAGCCGCACTTCTCACATCTGTGTTGTCATCATATAAAGTTTCAAAAAGTTCTTTTACAATTTTTTTTCTGGTCTGATTACAAAAAGCCCGTCGACTGCAAAAGCCCAAAACGATGGCCGAGGCGGCACGAATTGAAGGTTCTTCAGCAGAGAGTGCGGCAATGACGCTCTTCACATTCTTTTTGTACCCTTCACGCCATAAATGTTCCGCAGATGCTAATGCAAAATCTGTCCATCCTAACAAACCACCTGCCCCCGAGCTCATGACAATGGCATCATCTTCACGTTCATAACAACTCATATCCTCATTGTCCTGCCCAACTCCCATAACAGACCATCCATAAAAGGGATAAGATGTAAAACTCAAACTAATCAGGCCTGTCAGTAACCCTAGGACATTTCGTCGCACCACTACGTTAGGATCACTCAATCCACCCAGAAGAATTTGAACACACTTTTCAGGCAAATCAGGGATAGTGGACTGACACACCAGTGCGATGATCACATGTTTTGAACATATTTGAATATTCCTGTCGTCATTCCCCAAAGCCATCAACAATTTATTCAGGATGAGGGTTTGTAATTCTGCGGGAATATTTGCCTTGCACAAGGCCTCAAGAGCTCCCGTGGGTGGAAATATTTCGAGATCACAGTCCAGTAGTTTTGAGAACGTGAGGATGATGGGATCGATCAATTGACCCATGGCCATTTTCACTTCAACGGAAGCATCCGAGTTGGCCAAAGACAATAACAGTCTGTATGTATCCTCACGAACGCTGGAGTCATCGGTCTGTAAAGTGCCTGCAAGGCCAGCAACAATTGCGGTTTTGACTTGCGAGTCAATGTGGGGATGGTTCAATGCAAACAAAAGATCTTCTTGACCACCAAATCTGGTCAACCATTGTTGCCCCCCAAAGGTAGCTACAAGACAACTCACTATTCTCGCATGAAGCACATCGGATGGATTTGCTCTGCCCAGATCCGACAAGGCCATACCCAGTTTCAATTTTTCATGATATTGCTCAGTCTGTGGCAAATATTCAAGACAAGGCTCAACCATTTGCTGATCCAAAGGCACACCGCAACTAAAATGCAAATCAATCAACAAAAAAATGGCAGATTTTTTGACGTCATCATTTTCATCTGTGATGACACCCAACAAAGGAGACGCCATACTGAATTTCAGGCGCTCGCTCATTGGTGAGTTGACCAATTTTTCCAGGACACACAGGATCTCTTTTTTGACCAGCACATCACCGGACAACAACGTAGCAAGGAGAACAACCAACTCCTGTTCACGCAATTTATCGAATGTGGTCAGATAATCAGACGATAAAGAAGCGGGTCGAGGGACATCATGATGCGTCAATAAATGAACCTTTGCTTCGGTCTGGGTGATGTAGCCATCGCGGTCAAGATCAATATTGGGAATGTATTTTTCGTCTCCCTCTGATTTTTTTTTGTTTCCCTTTCTTTCTTCTATGACCCCGTCTCCATTCTTGTCGACGCAACCCAGGGCCTGAAATAGATCTGCCGATTGTGATGAAGCAGATTGATCCGTATTATTTACTGATGACATCGTTTCCTCCTGACTGGGTTCTATTCATTCAGAACCCCTTGTCCTTCGGCCTGTGGCATTTTCCCTGTTTTAAGATGCCTCTGATAATTAAGGAGCATCTTCCACTGCGGGTCAGTGGGGTCATACGCCCGAAAACCACCCAAGGCACTAATGACCTCATCCACATGTGCCAAACCATTTTTCTGATGCGCAGAATTCTGACTGGATTGAAACAGCCAACGATAGATGTCAATGATTTGTAGCATGACCTTCACAAACTCATCTCTATCAAGATTTGAGCTGAGACTTTTGCGCACTGCCTCGCACTGGGTTACCGCACAGTCATAGTTGCCCTGCCGCACAGCGATCATGGCCAGGGTGAGATTTAATGACGCTCGCACCTCAATGCTTGTATCGGGACAAGCCTCAAGTCCCGCATTGACCGCCGCAATGGCATTGTCCATCTCGTTTCGATAAACATGGACTTTGGACATGATAACAAACAGCAAGGCCCTGACCTCTGATTTGGCCGGTAGGTCTTCAAAAAACATTCCAAAATATTCATCGATGACAGGCAGTCCATACCGTTCAAATCTCTCTGGGCTCTGCAGTGAAGGCAGAATGTGTTGAATAGCCTGCTCAGCAAAAATTTCCAAGACGGTAGCGGCCTCCCCGCTTTGCCCCTCTGCCTTTATTGATCGATACGTCTGGGCCAGCATATGAAAACTATCCGCGGGAAATCCGATTCCTATCCTTTGAGACACTGATTCTGCCTCTCCGAGAGAGACCACAGCAACCCGCAAATCAGCAGATAACGAATCCGCCCCGGAATCATGAGAAAAGATGACCGTGCT
>CAZGMS010000215.1:0-4743 GCA_964526915.1 uncultured Nitrospirales bacterium | reverse complement strand
TGGCGGGGGAAGGTTTTTTTTTTTCCCGTCATCTCGACCCCCTAATCGGGGTGGGGGGGGCCGCACGGCTGTGCGTCCCTACCAACCCTGATTAGGGGTTCGAGATGACGGAAAAAACAGAACTCTTCACTCGCTATGTTCGTGCTCTTGTGTGGATACAGTCATAAACGCTAGCACAAGCATTGCAAAGATTGTTGCCTGGATCAGTCCGACAAGAAGCTCCAAAAACATAAACGGCACAGGAAGAACATAACTGAATATTCCAAGCATTACTGTTAAAAGAACCTCGCCTGCAAAAATATTGCCAAACAACCGAAGCGACAGCGATAATGCTTTTGCAACTTCTGATATTACTTCCAAAAGACCAACAAAAAATTCAACAATAGAAGTTAAAATTTGCATTGGTCCTTTTTTGATTGAATGAACTATTCCCCTGAAATTAAAGAACTTGGAAAAGTGGGAAACGAAACCAAGGGAAACAAGCCCGAATGCATGCCACAATACCAAAGAAATGACCGACATGGCAAGAGTCATGTTTAAATCGCTTGTTGCAGGACGAAAAAGCGGTACAAGTTCAACTTCGCCATGAACCATTTCATAAATGCCGATTGAGCCTGTTCCTGGTATAAGCCCGATCCAGTTTGAGAACAACACAAAGAAAAAAATTGATCCTACAATCGGTAAAAATCGTTTTGTATTTACCCTGCTCCCCGTGACTTTATCCATTTCATTGATCATTGTCTCTAAAATCAACTCAACAGCATTTTGCAGTTTTTTTGGAAGCATTTCAGCTCGCTTGCGCATTACAAGACCAAAAATAACAAAAAACACAACAGCTATCCATGCGTTTATCATTGAATTTGTAATTGGCATTGAGCCAATGTGGAATATGGACTCTGCTGCGGCAGGTACGATTGCGATCATAGTTTTCTTCTTTTTCTTTCGGCAATGATTATCACTAGCGCAACAAGCGCTACTGAAAGTATTGCCATTGGCATTATAAGCGAGAAAATCAGCCCGATGATAACAGGGACGATAAGCACAAGCGTTAACATTATTGCGGAAATTCTTATTAGATGTTTGATCTTATTTTCAAATTCCATATCATTAGTTTTACGCCAAAATTTTACAATAATTTTATAAATCGGTCAATAAGAAAAGGCCGTGCGCAGCTGGGGTTAGAACCCGCGCGCATCGGCCTCTCGTTCTCACTTCGCGCTCACTTCTCATCACTCATCATGGCGCGCAAGCTAGCGTTCAGGGTGCGGTAGACCGACAGGTCAGCTTCGAACGACACCGCCTTGAGCTCGATGGAACCGGGCCACTGGCGTCCCCCATCGCCACTACCCTTTTTGTTCCCCTCGCCGCGATCCCGATCACGCTCGCGCCCATTTCGCCCGCCCAAAGGATCGCCAAACTCTGAATCGATTCCAGGATCAACTGGACTGCCACCAGTATCATTGTCGAAAGACCCAGAATCATCAAGGCGTGACTTCAAAACCCCACCCTCTATCTTTGGCTTCGCTGCAACGACACCTATTGCAACTTCCTCATCATCATCGTCGTCGTTGGTTTCATTGACGAGATCATCAGACATGGTCGTCTCCTTTTTCTTATATGAGATTAGCATAAAATATCATTTTTGTCAACCCTTGACAATTTTTAAAAAACATGATAAATTCATAGGTCGAATTTTGGCCATCCCGGCCAATTCGTACACCGCCAAGGCGGAGAAAGGAGGGCGTGATGCCCACCAAGAGAGAGCTCAAGGAAGAAGCGCTGAGAATTTTCCGTGAGCACTTCGACAACGTCGACTATGTCGATGTCCACCTCATGTTCGTGATGATCGCGCCGCACACGGACGAAAAGAAGAGAAAGGCAGGGCGCTTCCTCTGTTCGGCCAAGAACCCGGCAACCAACGGGAGCGTCAACCTCAAGCCGTTGCGCTACAGGGAGGTGAACTGGCCCACGCTCATCGGGATGGGTGTGCACTGCGCAGTCCTGTTCCCGAACGAGAGGCGTCGCACGGTCAGCGGATACATGATTCCGACACAGGCACACGAGCTCGACAACATGCTCAGGGGCGCCCTGCTCAAGGACGCCGACGACCTCGAGCAGACCAACCCGGCAGGTGCCAAGCGGCTCCGTGACAGGGCCGAGAACATCCGGCCTGGCACGGTCTACCGAATGAACGGCGAGAACAAGGACCTGGATCGCCTCTTGGTCAGGGGGCCATGGACACTGACCGGTGATGGCCGCAAGTGGATAGGGTCGTACTACGGAAAGCCTGTGGTCGTGCCTGGCGGCAACACATCGCCCAAGGATGCGGAATCCAACGATCCGCAACTCGTGTTGGTCAGGAAGGAAGCACAGAACGAGATCCTCTGCCTCCGGTTCATGAAAGAGGACGAGGGAGGAGAACTGGACCAGGAATCCATCGCCGAAGAGATCGCGGTTGCGAATAGGCTCGAAGACGAGCGCAAGGCGCGCGAAGCGGCCGAACTCGAGGCCAAGAAGGCACTCGAGTGCACCATCACGGTCAAGATCGGCGAGACCGAACACGCGATCAGCGCGTGGGAGGTCCTGGGGCTCGAGCCGCGTCCGAACACGCGACTCAACACCGTGGAGAACGCGTACAATCGTGTGCATGGCGACATGATCACGGATGAGCACAAGACCGTGAAGCACCTGTCCCAGGTCGTGGGCAAGGACAACATGCCCACGGGCAAGGAACGCTCCGATCTCGTGGGCAAGGCCATGGACGATGCCAAGACGGCCCTCCTCGCCAAGCTGGCCGAACCGCCCAAGGCCGAGGGCGAACCGCCCGCGCCCGAGCAGACGGCCAGCTCCAGCAACGGCACGGACAAGCCCGCGGACAAGAAGTCCAAGGGCAAGGGCAAGGGCGGCAAGAAGACCGCCGACAGCAACAACGCAACGCCGGGCACGGTGTAGGAGACACCATGAACGGCTAAAGGTTTGGGGGTTGGTGGTGCTACGCAAACAGCACCACCTCCCCCACCCCTTTTTTTGTTTCTTCCGTCATTTCGAACCCCTTTTCAGTTATTGGGGGTGAGAAATCTCACTGCTAAGCAAAGAACACTTTAATATATTTAAGCTTTGAAAAATTTTTATAACATGCTTCTTAAATGATAACACTATACTCGCAGTGGGATTTCTCACCCCAAGATACAGTGGTGGGGGTTCGAAATGACGGAGGGGGCGCATGGGTTCGAGATGACGGGGGTTAGGCGGTTCGAGTTATTTCAAACGAACACCCCGCCCACGCGTACCCTGTCGCAATGCCTCGCCTGCAAAAATTAAATTTTCAAACCAAACAATCTAACTGCATTCTCTGTGGTCTGTTTCAAAACATCATCTAGGTCCAAATTTTTTATTCTAGCCAGTTCTTCTGCAACGCGAATAACATTTTTCGGTTCGTTTCTTTGTCCGCGATACGGAGGAGGGCTTAAATACGGAGCATCGGTTTCAATTAAAATTTTATCAAGATGGATTTCGCGCGCTGTGTTTTGCAAGGGCGTATCAATTTGCGGATTTTTTTTGTCAGGAAAGGCAAGAATTCCGGTGAAGGAAACATAAAAACCAAGCTGAATAAATCTGTCTGCTGTTTTTGCGTCTTCGGTATAACAATGCAAAACACCGCGTTTTTTTAATTTTCCGGTTTTTATGTATTCATCAAGCATTGCGTATAAATCATCGTGCGCGTCTCTGCAATGAATTATCACAGGAAGGTCAAGTTCGTCTGCCAAATCCAATTGCTCACGAGCGCTTTGCTTTTGTAAATTTTTAATTTCATCACAATCCATTTCTTCCGGCAGACGATAATAATCAAGTCCAAACTCCCCTATTGCAATGACTTTTGAATCGGTTGCAAGTTCTTTGTAGAAATTCGCATCAAATTTTTCCTCTCGAGTGCTAACGCTTTGCAATTCATCAGCTTCATCCGGATCAACAAATGTTTGCGCAACTAGATGGCTCGGGTGGAGCCCGACTGCGGCCCAGACATTGTTGTACTGCTTAGCAATATCAACCGCTTTTTTTGAAGTATCAGCTTGAGTTCCGACAATTATCATTCCAACACCGCTTTCAAGCGAACGCAAAACAACATCGTGCATGTCGTTTTTATACGAATTAAATTGTGCGTGGCAATGCGTATCAATCGCCCTCATATTTTTGATGGAAGCGCAAAACGCATAATATCAAGCACAGACATTGCGATCGGCAAAAGCAAGGACTCGCTCGACCATGTGTTGACAAGTTCCGGCGGGAACGCTCGCAATACTGCAAAAAGAATTGCAAAACAAACAACAATTCCCTCCGCAAGTCCAAATACAGCTCCTGCAAGGCGGTTCGCGGTTCCGACAAGAGGCAAAAACGACAAAATTCTAAAAACAAATTCAATTTTTGAAACAAAAAACCCTATTAAGCGTGAGATCAATAAAAAGAACGCGATAAACACTACGACTTTTATGCCGTATGACAAAGCAAGACCCAAAAACCGAAATATCCAAGAAGATGCAAACAAAGAAAACACGGCTCCGCCAGAGCTTCCAACCGTATGTACAAACCCAAAATACAAACCAAACAGCACAAACGCGCCAATGATGATTATTATGCCAAGATCAATGAAGTTCATAAGTTGAGAGTTTGGAGTTTTTATATGCTTCGTCATTTCGACCCCGCCACCCCCCCCCCCACACCGGGGCGGGGGGGGGGGGGGAACTA
>CAZGMS010000214.1:0-11626 GCA_964526915.1 uncultured Nitrospirales bacterium | reverse complement strand
CCAGAAGAAATAAATCGAAAGGTTAAGAACCTTATGGGTAAATTGAAATTGGGTGATAAACTTTTGCACCGATTCAGGAATCTGACAGAAGGGCACGCGATTGGTAGCAGACAGCTTATTGAATACCCCTACACGTTGTTTCGGGGCACGAGTTGACTTGGCTTAGGCGCACAGCTTCAGACATGAAATCATTCATGTCTGCCGCAATGCACTCCCCGTGGCTGGCCACGGAATCTTGGGTCCAGGGCTTGCCCTGGGGCACATACCGGTGATCAAGTTCAAAGGATCAACAAACGGAAACGTATAAAAGCACGAGGGATAACAGATGGTGGGGATTTGTTTACAACGCGAGCGTTGAATTAGAACAATTTACTTGCCTGTCCCCTAAATTTGCAAACCATATGGGTTACCTCCTCTTGTAATCGTTATGTTTCGCAAACTACGACTACAATGGGGTAACCCATTATTTTTCAAGTTTGTACGTTAAGCGGATGCAAGGTTCAGGTAATTATTTGATTGATACAAGACTAAACCAGCAAGTGGTAATCCCCATCTATACACAAATCATTTTTTTGAAACTTCTATGGCAATTATTTTCTGCGCTTCCAGGGTCAAAGGCAATACAAAATCACCACTCTTTTCATCTTGTGCATAAACACCTGTCTCATCGCGATAATTGAGTATAAATTTATCTCCTGAAGAAAAACCATAATTTTTTGTTTCAAATCTCAAATCAAACACCAAAGGATCCTCTGAAATATTAGCCAGCAAAAGAACCAGGTTGCCATTATTATTTCGCCACGCACCCCTTTGCAGAACTGATGTGGTGACCATCTGTTCTTTGTTTTGAAAATACCAATCTGACGTGAGCTCAGGAATAACGCCCTCAATATGTGGCGGTCTTAACATTTCACCAGAATTGATATAGTCACGAATAGCATATCTTACTTGTGCTGCTTGTCGAATGTAGTCTTTTGCTTCACTCACAGTACTGCTGTAATTTAAATCTGGTTGCATCCAACCCAGCTGTTCCCCAAATACAAGGGATTGTCCTGTTCTTTGTCGATAAGTAGCTGCACTATTTTGAGTACTATTCCAACGACCAAAGAAAACAACCTTGCCCCCATAAATAGCAGGAAAAACAGGAACCATGTTATTGTTCTGCCACGCCCAGGTCAGAAAACCATCAAAGAGATCTGTGTACACTTCATTAGTGGATTCAGAAGCAATGGCTTTATCCTGACCTATCAACCCTTGAACAGTTTCAATAGCAGGGCGAAATCCTTTATTAACCCACCAATCGCCTCCTCCCAAAGGATGTGAATGACTGCTATCCATACAGGCATACGGTTTTAAAGCTGCTATTTGATCATAATAAATCGCATCAACATTATAGGGAGTAGCAAAAAATTCTAGGGCCAAGTTTTTCACTACATCTTGTTGATACCGCGTTGCCGGACACATGATAGCAGCAGTTGCCAATTCAGTTTTTCCGTATTCATCCAGAACATTTTCAGAAAAATAATTGCCCGCGGCATCTTTTGCCGCATTGGCAAGTGCTTCTGTTTGAAAATCATCTAAACGTATGTGGTGGGCTACGCCATTGACATAAGGCATCACACGAATACCATTCTCTTGTAAATCTTTTACCAGTTCATTCCAACCCTCTTGGACAGGCGTGTATTGTGGATGATTCATAACAGGAAAAGATGCCCAGAAATTATACCAATGGACCGCTGTTGGCACGCCCATAAAGGTCTTAAACTCTTTATTCTGATCGTGGCATTCTTGTATGCTTTCATGATAGCAACTTGTCCAAATAGCAATATCCTTAAACCATTGAGGTGTATCAGTACGAGAACTCTCTGGCCACCAAGGAGCCTCTGACTGAACCCAATTTTTGTAAATCTGTGCCACATCAAACCAGTCACCATAAAAAGATTGCATCACAACAGTACCAGCCGACCTGAAATCATTACCCGCCACACCATGATTCGTAAGCTCCCAGGCATACCCAACATATTCAACACGTTTGCCTGTTTCATGAGAAACTTGTTTTCTTACAATAATATCTTTTGTACTACCTTTGGGATCATGAGTTGCCACATACAAACCGATATCTTGATCATAAAAGGCAACAGCCTGATAAGGGGTATCTCCTGAAGGATAGTGTCCTGTAAATTCATAAAATTTCCCTGCGGGATTTTGACGCAGCTCACCAGGTCTGTAAGGAATTACAAATTGATCATCCTGACTCGAACGCCCCAGTTGTTTGAAATAGAGTTGAGGAAAAATAACTGCAGCCAGACTTTCAGTAGAACTATTGTTAACCTCAATATTCCATATAACTTTTTTGCCTTCTAAAACAGCGCCCAGTTGAATGCTCAGACCTGCAAATTGATTCCTGGCATGATCACTAAACGTCATGCTCACGCTAGGTTTACTCCCCGTTCTTTGTAAACTCATCACTACAGAATCCCAACTTTCATGACTGTTAAGACATGGCTCAACACCTGCCTGACCTGCAGTTTCAACAGAAAACAAGGATGGGGAGTCACCACTTAATAACTCAACACCTTTTAACAAATCAAAATAACTCCACAAACGTATACCATCATCTGCCACATGAAACATGAGTCCGATGTCACCATTATCAACACACACATAACCATGTAAATTTTTATAGCACGGATTCACTGCTGTGACATCACTACCTTGTACCATGGCGTCTCTTAGGCTTGAGGCCAACAAATAGGCTTCAGCTAATTGATCTTCTTGATCAGCCATTCGCCTAATCTGTTTTAAAAACCATGCATAGCGACCCTTTGTTACGCTCGCCTGCATCGTCGACAAAGACTGCCTTATCTCTGCCAAGATGTCTTCAAAGCCATCTGTCTTAACTTTCGCCTGTTCTATAGCACGCACACTTATTGCCGCTCGCTCGACAGCCTCTATACCTTCAGTAGATGCGCCTATCCACAAAACTGTTTGATTGACTTTTGTTGTCGTTTCCCACTTTTCTGTTGGCCCACGAAAGTATTGTGTGTCTCCATCATAAATCAGGGAGTAACCTTGGCCAAGATACCCAAACATGGCATCACCATTTCGCATCACAGACCACAACTTCCGTTCCGTTGATATTCCTGTCTTTGCGATATTAGCCTCAATCAAGCTATCCTCTGTAAAATCACCGAGAGCATACGAGGTAAAATAATCGGTAACATAAGCCCAATTCGTAAAATAGTAATCCCATTTTCTAGCATACTCTTGATGAGCAACAGAGTTCACATAAACAAGTGGGGAACCTGCAAAGTAATTGTATTCAATTGTAAAAACAGGATTGGCATCTGGACGAGACGCAGGATCGTTAATAGAGCTGGCAAAAGCACCTGTAATGCGAACTTTTACTCTTGCAGGACCAGCATGCACAACCTCAAAACTTTGTAGGTTGTAACTATTACTGTAATAATTAATTCCCTCTTCTATGTTTTTGATTTGATCCCGGGGAGCAAAAGCTTCTATTTTTAAATCACTATTCTTAAATTCAATGTCCAAAATCGTTTTATTAGTCGCAGAGGAATCGTGTGTAATCGTGTAAAAGTCATTATTGACAACGTATTGCCCTCCTGTCTCAGTTGCTGTTAGAAGATAGACGGGCGCCCTTTCTGGCAGACCTTCCGGTTTCTCCTTCATAAAATAAAAATAGATATTACTTTTCTCATCAGCAGCTTTTACCAATACAGTCAGCTCGCCAGTTGCGTTTGTGGCAGCATCAAAATCTTCATCTTGGTCAAATTGCGCCATCACAAGAGAACACGTGCCATCGTGTTTTTGGTTAATAGCAACGATGTTTTCTAAATCTAGCGCCCCTGAATAGTTTTCTAACTGCATCACTTCTGTAAGATTGACTTTTCTTGTAATCGGAACCAGCTCTTCTTGAGCGCCTATGGGTAAAGCAGGGAGAATAATCTTGACATGTGGCTTTTGCAATTCTGAAGGATCCAGAATAAAGGTTTCTTCAGGCGGCTCAACAGCGATAATAGATCCTTCATCAATAGCTTCAAGATTATTATCAACAACAACGGGCGTAATTCCAATTGGTCCCAAATTTTTATCACGAGCATTAAGACTTGATGGAAATAAAAAAACAAAACTCACAAAAAAAACACAAACAAACACAAATGATTTTCTCTTTTTCATAACAAAACTCCCTTTCATGCTACTTATGAAGCAAAGTTTGTGCCAAAGTGAAGCCAAAGACAAATATCTATCTTTTTGTTATTGCAGTATTTTTTTGGTGACAATTCTACCGTGAGACTGTCCTTTGCCGCAATTTTGACTATTCTATCAGAATGATAATATTATTATACGGAATCACTACTGTCCGGTAAAATTCGAACAGGCATAATTGAGCAGGGATGTTTTTGTTTTTGGTGTTTTTGGGGTCTTGACTTGGGACATGCTCATAAACTTTGCATGTCTTTCCGAGCATCTGTTCATAACATGCACCTGTCACCTTTGATTGTGCACAATTCCTGGCGGTCTGTCTGCACCTCTATCTGGCGTGTTGCATGTCCCTAGTCAAGACCCCAATCCCCCAATCCCTGCCAAAAGGCTCAGGGCCCAGTTTACAGTTTTGCGCACGTATTTTGGAATGAGAGGTTCTTGTTGTTCATAGGCAACACGGTAAGATTCTTGAAAAGGGGAATCCTGAAAGGTCAGCGGTGTGTCGCTGGAGGTTGGTGAAATTTCAGGGTTAAGTTCATCATAAACAGGGTATTGATAGATAACATCTTTTTTGTTTGAAAAATGATGCAGACCGTAACCGAAAAAGGTGCCAACTTCTGTGCCGCCGACAAAATCGGTAACATAAGTTTCACCGCACACATTTGTTTCAACCCACACATGATGCACGCCTTGTGTCATTCCCCACATCAGTGAGTAGGATGGTTTGTATTGTGAAATGAGGGGATGCAGATTTTCTTCGGCCTTCAGTGCAGCTGGCACACAGTCACCACCATGATAAGGGTCCCAATGATACGTGGGAAAATCTGCGGTCATGGTGATTTTTAATAATTCTTTTTTCACATGCTCAGGAGAAAAATGTTCGCAACCATTCTGAAGCTCAGGGGGTAAATGAGACAGATCAATTGACTCAAACCATTCTTCAGGTGATCCTTCGATAAAAAGAGGGGCAAGGGTTTTGGTGGGTATGATGCCTTCTTCTGCCATAAGGATATTATCGGTATTTATTGCCAAAAGTTGCTTAGGACATTCTGCTTAGGACAAGCAACCTGAATTCCGCACTTGACAGTGCTGCATTCAGGCCAAACCGCTGAAATCGCTGAATCTCTGCGTTGCTTAGGAATTTTCTAAATCCTCATGTATTTCCATATACATTCCGGTTTAATGATACAGTTCTGGATACAGTTCTGGGGTCCTGTTGCTTTGGAACTATTTTTTTTGTCTTCGCTCTGTTACGCTTTGTCAAAAAAATAATTGTTCCTCGAGCCACCCCTCGCAGTAGATGTTGCAGTTTGTTAAAACGCACTTAAATCAATTGTATAATAATACCCACCATCCAAGATTGGTTTGGCATAATCAATGTATAAATAGCTTGAGACTACCATTTTCTTCCTATCCTGATTCTGCTTTTTTCGCCACCTCCATTTTAAGCCGTGACAGCTCGATCGACAGCTCTACGAGCTGATCTGATAATTTTCGATAGCGTTTGAAATTCACCGTTTCGGCCCTAACCTGTTCCACAAAGGTCTCCCTGATGTATTCAGTTTTACCCTTGCCGCGGTACGTATAACTCAACTGCCAATACGAACCATACTTCTCCTTGGACTTGCGCATTTGCTGGCTCAGTGAGCCCGGACGCATCTCACCGATCCTGCAAATATCATCCTTGAGTCGACGGATGGAGTTTGTAATCCGCTCCATTTCGGATTGTGTTTTTTTGTTTCGCATAATATGTATCACTACTATGATTCAGATATGTTTGCAACAAAAAAACGGGAGGTCGTATGATTTTATGGATGGAATGGATGAAATTGGCTGTTGAACTCCGCTCGGCCTGTTCCCGCCGACGTGGCTTTTTCTGGCTACTCGTTGCGCTGATTGGTTTTAGCATCCGCTCGGATCTTTTGGGGGCTTCCAGCTTTATGCGGGCGTTAGGATTGACCCGTGTTTGCTACGACCGCCTGCTCGATTTTTTTCACAGCAACGGAATCAATCCGGATACACTGGCTCAAAAATGGACCACCCTGGTGCTTCGCCATTTTCCCTCGGTACTGCGTGTCAATGGCAGGATCATCGTCGTTGGCGATGGGATCAAAAACGGCAAGTCGGGCCGCAAAATGCCCGGCGTGAAGCTCTTGCATCAGGAGTCCGATAACAACACCAAGCCAGAATATATCATGGGACATTCGTGTCAGGCCGTTGCTCTCATCGTTGAAGCTGAAAACGGTGCCCTTGCTGTGCCTCTGGCAGCTCGTATCCATGAAGGCGTAGTGTTCTCCAATCGTTGCAAAAAGAGATTGCCGGCAAAGATGGTGTCACTGGTTCGGCTGTTGGGTATTACTGACCCATACTATTTTCTTGGTGATGCGTACTATGCTTGCCACCATGTGATTTGCGGGGTTACTGACAACAATGGTCATTGTCTCTCTCGCGTTCGGATAAATGCCGTGGCCTGTCACCCGGCAAGCACGCCCCAGAAACGGGGACGTGGGAGACCAAAGGTCTATGGCACAAAAATCAAACTTGCCTCTCTCTTTGATAATCTCAAACTCATGACTGAGGCACAAAGCCCCGTTTACGGCGAATCGCAGGTTGTCATTCGTTATCGTTGTGTGGATCTGCTTTGGAAACCAGCGGGCAGGGTAATTCGGTTTGTTGCTGTGGATCACCCTGTTCGTGGACGCATTCTATTAATGACGACTGATTTGTCTCTGGTCGCCATAGAGCTGATTCGTCTCTACGGACTACGTTTCAAGATTGAGGTTTCATTTAAGCAAGAACTCAGGATCATCGGTGCCTATGGGTACCATTTCTGGATGATGGGCATGAAGAAAATCCGCAGGTGTTCAGGAAACCAGTATCTCCACTGTGAAAGTGATGTCTATCGAAACGCAGTTCGAAGAAAAGTAGCTGCCTATCACCGCTTCATTCAAATTGGGCTAATCGCTCAGGGTTTAATTCAGTACCTGTCGTCAACTTTTCCGAAGTTGGTTTGGAAATCCTTTGGGTCTTGGTTGTGTACGATACGTCCCGGCGTTCCACCTTCTGAAATGGTGACCGCTAATGCGCTCAGATCAACGTTTCCCGAATTTCTCATGGGCAACAATAATGCATCTACTTTCACGAAATTCCTGCTCGATAGAATCGACCTCAACAGATCCGAGGGGTTACGCCTGACTGGTTAGCCTGAGAAAAAGGGAGTCTTAAGTAAATAGTACCGCCGATCTAGAAGTGTACCAAAAACGCCGCTTGGCCGGTGTACCTGTACCATTGGCGTGTAATTTTTTTATTCTCCGCATTTCTCTTCAAACGTATTTGATTCTGTCGTTTGATTCCCGCTGGTGATGTTTGTTTTTGTTGAGAAGACTCGAAATAATCTCCTGCCGATACAGGAGGCATGAGCTTCCCAAAACCACTTCAATCTCACAAGCAACATCGTTGTCCCTTTTGTGGCCTCTTTTTTCACCCAGATCCCAGAGTGGGTGATCGGCAAGTTTGCTGTTTGCGGCCCGCCTGCATGAAAAAACGCGAGAAGGCTGCCAGGAACCGCTGGAAAAAAGCCAATCCCGACGCCGACAAAGGACGGTATCCAAAGCTTAAACTGTGGCGTGGGAAAAACCCCGGATACCAAAAAGAACGCAGGCTCACAAAAAAGTGTGAGATACGAGACGAGATCGGACAGCAAAGCCCGAAAATAGTGCATTTGCTGATCATGGGCTCTGGAAAACGTGAGATACGGGACACGATCGGCCTCGTAAAGCCCTGTCGTTGCGGGTTTGCCAGTCACGGATGGGTCTTTTCGCGAGATACGAGACACGATAGCCATACAGTGCCATCATGAGGTACAGGGAGCGTCATGTTCAGACCATCACCAAAACCCCTGATCCCTGATAGGGTTCGAAAAATCACAGGGTCCTTCAGTTGGATCGATCACCGTTTGATTACTCAAGGCTGGTTCGATGTCTTGAGTCGTGACGAAATCCTCACCTACCTTTGGTGGACCACGGTTGGGGATAAAAACGGCATCAGCTTTTATTCCGACGAAAAAACCGCCACCCGTCTCAAGCTCTCGGTTCCTCAGATACAGACAGCGAGACAAGGTCTAGTCGAAAAACAACTCGTTGTTTACCGATCTGGCGTAATACAAGTCTTGGATTTGCCCCGGAGGTTTTTATGATTGATCCCGCCACTCAAGCCGAAATCCTTCGACTGCATTTTTCCGAAAAGAAAAGCCAAAGAGCTATTGCCTTTGATTTAGAACTCAACCGCAAAACAGTGGTCGGCGTCATTCGACGGCGTGCCGTCCTTGACGCGTTGTCAGCAACAACTTTAAGGCCCTCGATTTTGCAGCCGTTCTACGACCAGATTGAACAGTTTCTCAAAAATGATCCAGACCGGTCAGCCGTCAACATCCTCCAATCCTTGCGGCTACTGGGGTATACGGGTGGTGTCAGTATCCTCAAGGATTATCTACGGACCTGCCGGCCAGCATCTGAACCAAAAGCCTTTCTCTCACTGGAGTTTCTTCCAGGTCAGACAGCACAGGTTGATTGGGGCGATTTTGGTGACGTGTTTGGCATCGGTCGCAAGGTCTGGTGTTTCGTGATGGTTCTCTGCTGGTCACGCCTGCTGTATTTGGAGTTTACTTTGTCAGCCAATTTTGAAAGTTTTTTACGCTGTCACGAACACGCTTTTGATTTTTTTGGAGGGGTCTCACACGAGTGCTGGTACGACAATCTGGCGACTGCCGTGGCCGAACGAAGAGGTAGACTCGTTCGTTTCAACCCGCGATTTCTTGTTTATACAGGCACCCGGGGATTCAGACCCATTGCCTGTAACCTGGCTGCCGGCTGGGAAAAAGGCCGCGTCGAAGACGGCGTTAAATACATCAAACAAAACTTTTGGCCAGGCAGATCTTTTGCTGACCTTGATGATCTGAACGAACAGGCATTGGTCTGGCGAGATCAGTTTGCTGGCAAACGCACGCATGCGGCCACAAGAAAGATTCCGGAACTTTCTTTTCAGGAAGAAAAATCCCAGCTGCATCCGCTTCGCGAACCTTATGACTGTGATGAAGTACGCACCATGACTGTCTCGCCCCAGTTCCGGGTTTCGTTTGACAGCAATGAGTACTCTGTTCCCTGGCGGCTGGTGAATACCGCGGTGACACTGAGAGCCAACCAAAACAATGTCAGCATCGCCTACGGAAATCGGTGCGTTGCCAGCCATGATCGCTGTTGGAAAAAAAACGAGGCCATCAAAAATCTCCGGCATGAAGATGGTCTGCGTGAAGAGAAGCCGGGGGCACAGCCTGATGCCGACCTTCAGGCCATCGGGTCCATTGGTGCATCCGCCAAACAATACCTTGAGTTTCTGCCTGCACAAACACATTCTCTGCGCAGTGAAATCAAACGACTGATGGTTCTCATCACTGTTTTTGGTGCCGAAGCCGTGGAAGCTGTGATGGGTAAAGCGATTGCCGGTGGTGTTGTGGGACATGCGCATCTTGAACGCTGGCTTGACCAGTCTGCAAGTATTGAAAAGAAACCGCCTCCGCTCACGTTGAACGACTCAAGACTTGTCCTGCCTCATCAAACGCCTGACCTGCGTAGTTACGACAGCCGACTTCTGGAAGCTGAACCGTCGGAAGAAATCCAAAAAGAAAAGGCTCACTCATGAAAAATCTTGCCACCCTGATTGAAACTTTAAACGAACTACGGCTTGAGGCTTTTGCCAAAAATCTGGAACAGACCTTGGATCGCAACCCTGAATCACGAGAAGTCAACCTGACCATGTTGACCACCTTGACCCAAGCCGAACTGGCCATGAGAGGTGAAAAATCCATTGCCTACCGTATTCGCGAAGCTCACTTTCAGCAGATACAGACGATCGAAACCTTCGATTTTAATTACAACGCCTCAACCAAAAAAATCAAAAACCGATACATTAAATTTTTGGAAGCCGAACCCACAGCGGCCGATCAAGGGCTCTGTGCCTTGTTTGTGGGGACTTCGGGGTTAGGCAAAACTCATCTGGCTCGGGCTCTGGGGTATCGTCACTGCCAGCAAAACAAAAAAGTGCTGACAACCACCGTCAACAACATGCTTCTTAGTCTCACCACTGCGGAATCCACCGGAACGTTGAGAAAAACTTTGGATCAATACATTAACCCCGCACTTCTGATCATAGATGAGGTGGGCTACGTGAGCTTGCGCGAGCTCGAAAGCAATCTGATATTCCAAGTCATCTCCGCCCGATATGATCGACGACGGTCCACCGTTGTTACTACCAATCGGCCGTTTGGAGAATGGAATCAGATCTTTCACAACGATGCTATTGCGCATGCCATTCTGGATCGTCTCGCCGAAAGAGCTGAAGTGTTTCATGTGGAGGGAAAAAGCTATCGAGAAACTCACCCCCAACGCCTGCGATCCTGACACCGCACAGTTACGCACATGTCTGCTGTCCTTCTCTTGATGAAAAAAGAGAAAATGCCGATGTCTGTTTTTAAAAAACGATTTATCAGGCAAAGGTGTATCCAAGGCTATGATGAGTCATTGACTGGTATGCCTCAAACCGACGTTTCTGGTATACTTTGGGATCGGCGGTTGCAAGTAAATAGGTATTCAA
This sequence comes from uncultured Nitrospirales bacterium, assembly GCA_964526915.1. Taxonomy (GTDB): domain Bacteria; phylum UBA10199; class UBA10199; order UBA10199; family JADGCS01; genus JAHJDR01. The sequence continues at coordinate 751 of CAZGMS010000214.1, read as the reverse complement.
GGTTTTATGTTTTGTAAGCGTGAATTCAAGGATGAATTTGGCCTTGGGATTGATGCGTGTTTTTGTGATGATGTCGTTTTGGTCTCGTTTTTCAAACCAGATGTAATTGCGAAAATCTAGGTCCTTAGATTTCACTGGGGCTTTGCATTCAATGAGCCAGGCAGGGCTCTCATCATCCACCATGGTATAGTGGCTGGCCAAAACTGGACCATTTTTCGGGAAATTTAAGAAAGGTGGTTTGACCGAAAAGCCGTGGCTCCTTTAAGGAGTCAACTATGCAAAGAAAGAACCATAGTGCCGAGTTTAAGGCAAAGGTGGCGTTGATGTCCTTAAAAGAGGATATGACGCTCAGTCAGCTGGCCTCAAAATATGAGGTCCATCCGACCATGATCACAAAGTGGCGGAAGCACCTGCTGGCAAACGTTATGGGAGTCTTTTTAAAGAAGTCCGAAAACGGGGCCAACAAGGAAAAGTTGGCCGATGAGCTTTATAAACAGATAGGCCAACTCAAAGTGGAAAACGAGTGGCTTAAAAAAAAATTTGATCTCGTTATCCGTTGATCAGAAACGCTCTTTGATAAACAGTGATGGCAAATGTCCTCATTGTATCGTCTGTTTGTCTACGAGGCTGGGTGTATCAAGAAAAGGAACGATGGACAGATACCAGAAGAAATAAATCGAAAGGTTAAGAACCTTATGGGTAAATTGAAATTGGGTGATAAACTTTTGCACCGATTCAGGAATCTGACAGA
>CAZGMS010000213.1:0-6844 GCA_964526915.1 uncultured Nitrospirales bacterium | reverse complement strand
CGTTCTCACGAATTACGGCGTTGTCCGTCTGTTAGTCCAAGATGATCTCTGGCTCAAGGAATATTCGAATAATAGGGAAATCACGATTGATCTCCATTCAAATTTCTGCTCTTAGCCTCGCTGGTTGTGCGTACCATGTACGGATAATGAAAATGACCAATGTCTACAACGACAATTACCTCCTCAACCTGTCTGTCAAATACATCGCGCCTCTGATTGCCAAACACCTGCCTCCCCCGGCAAAGGACAAGCCTCAGCAGAGCCTTATCGATGTGGGTTGTGGCAACGGGTCTGTCCTCAACTATTTAAAGGTCCATTACGGGGACTCCTTTGCCTATACGGGAATCGACCTGTTCAAAAACGAACAAGAGGGAATCCGTTTTTTGCAGGCCGATCTGAATCAGAATTTTGCCAAGGAGCTGGGCCCGTATGATGTGGTGCTCAGTTGTGAGGTTCTGGAACATGTTGTGGATACAGACCACTTCATCAATGAGATCAAAAAACTGCTGAGCGACCAGGGACTTTTGATCTTGACGACCCCCAATTTGGGTTCGTTTCTCAATCGACTGTTGCTGGCCTTTGGTTTTCAACCCCTGCACACAGAGGTGAGTTGGGTGAGTCCCTATCTGGGTCGCGAGGTGCTGTACAAGATCGGACACATCGCAAAATCACCCGCCGCGGGACACCTGCGCCTGTTTACCCACAGGGCCTTGAGGGCGTTTCTAGTGTATCATGGCTTCGAGGTGGTCGCTGTTGACAGTTTTGTCCCCTACGAAGGCAGTATGAAGATCATTTCCAAACTGTTCAGCTTTTTTCCTGCCCTCATGCCGGGGATGTTTTTTGTGGCACGAAAATGCGTGTGATTTTTTCTTGTGATTTTTTCTTTTGATTAATACAACATAGGACGATAAGGCGTTTGCTGTTAGGGGAGGGCTGTCAAATGAAACTCATGTTTATGTTACTATTGTTTTCTACGTTATTCCTTTGCGGTGCGCATATGGTTTATGCTGGCAACCCGGCACCATTGTATCATGGTCCTGTTCACTTGGGTGGTGGTAGCCCGCGCCAAACCACATCCAAAACCACACCATCGAAGCCTGCCAAACAGTCTCAAGCCAGAGAACGGAGTCAACCTCAGTCGCAAACACAAACGGCCAAGACCCCATCGCAGGCGTATACGACAGTGACGGTAAAAATGATGACAGGCCGCGTAGTGACCTACCGTACACTCGCCATGCGTTGAAAAGCCCGTTTTTTTGACAGATGAGAGAGCTTTGCACAAGAGGAGTTTGTTATGGCGGAAAAAACAATTGCTAGAGTTTGTCTCGTTATTTTTCTGATGGTTTGGGTTTCCTGTGATTACATCCACATCTCGGTTGGCAAGAAGAAAGAAAATCTTTCAGTCACAGAATCTCCCGGACAGTCACAGCAAGAGGTTCCTGTGTCAGGCGTGGCTCTCAAGGAGTCAACTCCCGCAACGACCACACCGGTTGCTTCTCAGACGCAACCTTCTGTGCCCACCACATTGACCCCGGAACAGATTTTTAGTTCTTACAGAGACAGCATTGTTGAGATTACCATGATGGATTATCTGGGCAGGCCTACAGGTACAGGGAGTGGGGTGATCATCAGTGATAAGGGTTTGGCGGTGACCAACCATCACGTGCTGGATGTGGCTGTGACAGCGCAGGTCAGATTGTCCAATGGGGGGATGTATCCCGTCAAAGAGGTCAAAAGGGTTGATGAAGCCAACGATCTGGTGACGTTCGTGATCGATGCCTCTACCACACCCATGAAGCCGGTTCCTTTGGGAAACAGCAAAACACTCAAGGTAGGTGAGCCCGTGGTCGCCATTGGGAATCCAGCAGGTTTGGAAAGAACCTTGTCCACGGGGAATGTGAGTGGTTTCAGAAAAGTGAGTGGCGTCGATGACTGGGTGCAGTTTACAGCACCGATCAGTCATGGCAGTAGCGGAGGGGCAATATTCGATATGAAAGGACAATTGGTTGGCGTTGTTTTTAGCTCTGGTGTCGACGCCGAAAGAACAAATCAGAATCTTAATTTTGCTGTTCCCATCAATGTGCTCAAACACATGGTGGCGGGGGAGATTGTTTTTTCGAACGAAGAAACCCTGGCCTTTCTCAAGGATGAGAGGGACTATCTCTCAGTGAATTTTTCGTTATTTGCCAATTTGCAAGGTTATCAGAGCATTGAGCCCGTATTGGCCTATAACCGGGTACAGAATTATGATGGTTACATGCGAGAATTGTCGCGTTTTAGGTCACAAGAGATGGTTCGGTTGGGTTTCCTGAATCGCCTTCAGACATTCCTCAAAACGATGGAACGCCTACAGTCGAGTCGTCCCACAATCAAGGAAGACCTGGGCTTGCTCAACACGCCACTGACCGATGTGAGTTTGGCAGAGGTGAACACGCAACTGGGTGAGGTCAAGGTCTTCTTAAATAAAACCTATGTGTTTGCAGTTTATGCATGCGATTATAGTGAAGGAAGTGAGGAGGGGCCTCTCTTGTTGCATTTGGTGGATTTCGCAAACGACAAGACCGGCTGTGTCGAGATGATCACCAGAACCATGAACAGCAATGCGGCTAATTGCGCATTGATCGATGTCAATAATGTGGGGTCTGCGTGTCTGGAATATTCCCGTCCCGGGGACTTTGAGTTCATATCCTACCTGCAGAACAAAAAAGCAGAAAAACCCTATCTGAGCGCCAACCTCCTGACCGAGCAGATCAACAAAACATACCCTTCGCGTATCATGTTTTTGGGAGAGGAAGGCAGTGATCCTCAACTCTGTGAAGCTGTGAGAAGGAGCCTGGCCAAGGGCAGTGTGTTTGGTTCGGTCAGTTGTGTGTATTAGGAGCCTGAATTCCGCCTTGCGGAAATTCGGGGAGTCTTATTGTGAAAATCATCGCCTTTAATAGCAGTCCGCGCAAAGACAAGGGCAACACACATGTCATGGTCACAGAGTTTCTGCGCGGCGCGCAGGACGCGGGGGCTGAAACCGAAAATATTTTTCTGGCAGAACAAGAAATCAAGCCGTGTGTGGGCTGTTTCAACTGTTGGCTCAAAACCCCGGGCGTGTGCGTGTATCACGACGATGTGACCGAACTCAAAAAAAAAGCAGAATCAGCCGATGTGCTTGTGTTTGCCACCCCGCTCTATGTTGACAATGTGAGTGGCATCATGAAAAATTTTCTGGATCGACTCATCCCGTCCGCGGATCCCCACTTTGAGCTGGATGAAAACGGCGAAACGCGTCACAAACTTCCCGTTCACGCCAGGCAACCCAAATTGGCAGTGATTTCCAATTGCGGCTTTCCCGAGCAGAGCCAGTTTCAGGTCTTGAGGTTATTGTTCAAACGCATGGCCCGTAACATGCAAACGGAACTGGTGGCCGAAATTTACCGCGGGGCGGGTGAACTCTTGCAGGTCAAGCATCCCTTGCTCTGGCTCAAAATTCACGGCTACAAAAAACTTCTCCGCCAAGCAGGCAAAGAGGTTGTTTTGCAATCACGTCTATCTGTCGCAACACAGCAAAAACTCGAAGAACCCCTCATCGATTCCCCAACCTATGTCAAACATTGCAACGAATGGGTGGATAAGGCAGTCAAGCGATCAGCGTCAATCAAATGATTAATGGTTATCAACACAACACTATATTCGATTGACAAAAGTTGTTCTCAAGCCCCCGGGGTTGCACAATAAGGATCACTGCCGGCCGCGCCAAAATTCGCGGAAAATCCATGAGCAAATTTCTTGAAAGATGTCCAAAAGTTATCTTTCTGCACCACAACGTAGGTGGGATTATCCCCCACACAATAGACATCCGTAGATTCGATGCTCAATTTCGAACAGTCGTTTATTTTCACAACGGAACCTCTTTCGAGATTGTTCGCGCAGATGCTGGCTGTTTCTCTATCAAAATACAGCGCACCAATTTGACAGGTATTTGGCATAAAGGCCTCCTTGAAGGGATTGAATGCTAGTGTTGAGCAGTGTCACTATACTCAGCGACATAAGTCCGATACATCTTTTGATGCTGTGTCGTTCATTGCGGTGCCTGCTCACGTACTTGCGTGAGCGCTCCGCTGGCTCCTCATTTCACTCCTTGCCTCAAAAGCGTCTCGAACTTATGTCGCTGAGTATAGATAAAATTTAATCTGTCGAAGAACTAGTCCAAGTCAAAATAGAGTTCAAGTTTTTTTCAATCCAGAAGACCGCCACTGCAACACCCCGTCCACAATTGTGTTCTCTTTACCCCCGATGCGTAGGGCGATATGGGTCTTTGCCGGTGTGCGTGTTGATCTTATGAAGAACGCAGGCACGTGCACATCATAGGAGCACACCATGATTACCGCAAGACCCCTCAGCCCTTATTTGTTGGGTGAGTTGAATCATAAAATATAATCCCATTCTACTCACGCCTCGATGCTTTTGGTCCTGCGCCGGTGTAACCAGACATACCCCGCCACGATCAGGGCGCATAAAATGCCCACGATGATGAGGATGGGGGTGAGGTACTCGTTGATGAGGGCCTGATTGGTTCCAATGTAATAACCCAACACGGTCAGGATGCTGACCCAAATGAACGAGCCCAAGAGGGTGTAGAGGCTGAAGGTCACATGGTTCATCCCGGCCAGTCCCGCCGGGATCGAAATGAGGTGGCGCACAACCGGAAAAAGCCTGCCCACAAAGGTGGAGATGGCGCCGTGCTTTCTAAAAAAAGTTTCCGCCCGGATCAGTTTGGCCTCAGAAATCAAAACGTATTTGCCGTACTTGAGGATAAAAGGCCTGCCCACATAACGAGAGGCAAAGTAATTGGCATAAGCGCCAATGAGGCTCCCCACTGTTCCACAGAGGATCACCAAAAACAGGTTCATTTGATTTTGAGAAACCAGATAACCCGCGGGGGGCATGACCAACTCACTGGGCACGGGAAAGACAGAGCTTTCCAACGCCATGAGAAACACAATGCCCGGGTAACCCAAGGCCCCAATGGTGGTGAGGAGCCAATTGATGAGTGAGTGCATGGGAGGGCAATAATAGGTCAATGGTCAAAAGGTCAATGGTCAAAGGGTAAAACGTGTTCACGGAAAATTTCTCATCGTAAGCACGTGAATACGTGAACACCTGAATACGAGCGAAGCGATTCAATAAAATGGCCCCTCCACACAGGAACGTGTGCCGTGAGAATCGGCGCAGGTGCCGCAAATGCCCACCCCACACATGGTGAGGTAATCGATGGATGAGAGAATGTGTTCACCCGTAGTGATTTGCGATTCAATTTTGGTGACAGCTTCAATCATGGGCAGGGGACCGCAATTGATGAACTGTGTCTCGCGGTCAAAACACACATCACTAAACAACTCTGTCACAAAACCCTTCTTGCCCAGAGAACCATCCTCTGTGGCGATGAGCACATCACCGCATTGCTCAAATTCTTTTTTATAAAAAATGTGGTTGTCGTCTTTGGTCCCGATTAGCGTGGTGATCTTGTGTGTGGAGGCAAAGTGCTTGGCAAAAAGATATAGTCCCGCAATGCCAGACCCGCCGCCAACCAGAACAAGATGATGACTGCTCAATTTTGTGAAGCCTGTACCGTGTGGACCGCGAATGTAAACGGGATCGCCCGCTTTCAATTCATTGATGGCCCGGGTGCATTTGCCTCTTTCCTGCACGGCGATCGTGAGAGGGTTGTCATCCAAAACCGAAAATGGTTTTTCGGCCACGCCGGGTAACCAGACAAACACAAATTGTCCAGCCAGAGAGTTTAAATTGAGATCAAAAGAGATGATTTTAAAATCATCAGCCACGTGCTGGATTTGGGTCACCTGGGTGCGCACGTGTTGCATCTGGATTTCTTTGAGACAGGAATCAGCGATTCGGGTTCCTGTTTCCACGTCTTGGGCGAGGGCAGAAAAATACGCCTTGATCTCACGATCTCGCAGACCAGCCAATGCGGAACCGATGCCAAAATACCGGGCGCCAGCGTCACGATACGCCAAGACGTCTTTGGCCGTGCGGATGCCGCCCATGCCCAGAATCGGAATGTCACCCAGCTGGTCGCGAAGCGTTTTGACGCATTTGAGGCCAATGGGCAGAATGTCTTTGCCACTGCGTCCACCAACTTTGTTCGATAACACGGGGTCCCCGTGTTTTGTTGTCACCAAATCTGGTCCTGCTGTGTTGATGACGGCGATCCCATACGCCCCGGCCTCCATGGCTTTTTTGGCAATGAGAGCAAGATCATCCACGTTGGGTGAGAGTTTGGCGAAGACGGGTTTTGTGGTGGTTCGGGCGACGGCCTGTACAATTTGGAAAACCAGGGTGGCATCGTTGCCGATCTGCTGGCCATAACCCTTGGCGTGTGGGCAGGAGAGGTTGAGTTCAAATCCGTCAGCATAAGGATCGAGGGCACGTACGACGTGACAAAAATCCTCAGGGCAGGTGCCCATGACGGAGATCAAAAAAAACTTTTCGATCGGAAATGAAATCTGTGAAAGTTTATTGGCAAAGGCCTCACAGCCGGGATTCTTAAGCCCCACGGCGTTCACAAACGAACCGGGGGCATACTGATGCAAAATGGGCTCGACATTGCCGGGCCGGGGGTCTTTGCCAATCGTTTTGGTGGTGATGATGCCCAGTTCAGGAATCTCCCGGGCGAATTTTTCGATGGTGGAGACTTCGGTGGTGATAATGCCGGACGGGATTGTGAAGGGGGAAATATTTTTTTTGCCGATCGTGGTTTTGTTCATGCAGATTAATTTTACAAATGTTTGGTAGGGGCTGGGCTCGACCAGCCCCCGGGCGGGGGGGGGGGCGG
>CAZGMS010000212.1:0-30706 GCA_964526915.1 uncultured Nitrospirales bacterium | reverse complement strand
TACTGATATTATCTGATTGTCCTGATGCTTATGACGGCTGATCAATGACTAGCAATGGCTTAGTGTTGTCGAAATTTCAACTGCACGGATTGGGTTTATACCAACACCAGAAAAAGAATACCCGCTGACCCACTTTTTGGAGGTAGCCGATGCAGACAAACACTAACTACAATCCAGACGTCTTGTCATGCATTGCCAACTTGAGCAGTGACGAAGTGTTTACGCCACCGCAACTGGCTAATCAGATGCTGGACATGCTTCCCAAGGAAATCTGGAGCGACAAGAGTATTACGTTCCTTGATCCGGGCTGCAAGTCAGGCGTGTTTCTGCGCGAGGTTGCTAAGCGCCTCGACATGGGGCTTGAGAAGGAAATTCCAGACCGGCAGAAGCGGCTCAACCACATCTTCAAAAATCAACTGTTCGGGTTGGCCATCACGGAGTTGACCTCCCTGCTTTCACGCCGTTCTGTGTATTGCTCCAAAACTGCCAATGGAAAGTATTCCGCCTGCGAGGCCTTCGATGAACCACAGGGGAATATACGATTCAGTCGGGTTGAGCACACATGGGAAGATGGGCGTTGCGTTCATTGCGGGACCAACCAGACAAACTATGAGCGTGGCGAAGAACTCGAAACTCACGCCTATCAATTTATTCATACCGATAACAAAAAGGAGATATTTAACATGAAATTTGATGTGATTGTCGGCAATCCGCCGTATCAGTTGTCGACAGCTGGCGACGATAATGGCGCGCAAGCAAAACCTCTTTACCATCTATTTGTTGAAAAAGCGAAAAAAATGAATCCCAACTTCCTTGCAATGATTATTCCGTCTCGTTGGTTTGCAGGCGGCTGGGGTTTGGATGAATTTAGAGAAAACATGATGTCTGACAGCCACATTAAATGTTTGCATGATTTTCCAAATGCATCAGATTGTTTCCCTGGTGTTGAGATCAAGGGAGGTGTTTGCTACTTCTTATGGGATAAGAATTATGGTGGTGTTACGAGGTTCGTTACGCATAATGCTGATGAAATCATATCGACATCTGACCGACCACTGAGGGAGAACGGCTGTGATATTGTTATTCGATACAATGATGCTGTGCCTATTTTGCATAAAGTAAGATCCTTTGATGAGCCAACTTTTGATTCGCTTGTTAGTACAAAAAAACCTTTTGGATTTACAACAAATTACAAGGGGTCGAATAAATCATTCGCAGGCGCTGTCAAATTATACGGAAATCGAAGGACTGAACATGTCAAAAAAAGTGACATTACAAGACGATTAGATTGTATTAATAAACATAAGCTCATTATCCCAAAAGCAGTAGGAACTGGTGACAGCAAGACGGATTACATAAAACCACTCTATTGCGAACCAAATTCATGTTGTACAGAAACTTATTTATTAGTGGGGCCATTTGCATCGAAATCGGAGTGTGGAAATGTCTTAAGTTATGTAAATACAAAGTTTTTTCATTTTCTGGTTACTTTGCAAAAAAACACTCAAGACTGTATGAAAAAAGTCTATTCGTTTGTTCCCATGCAGGATTTCAACGAGGCTTGGACCGACGACAAGCTGTACAAAAAATATGGCCTGATGAAGAACGAGATCGCCTTCATTGAATCCATGGTGCGTCCGATGGAGGCGAACAATGATTAAGGAGTTTTTCCCGCCTCGCCCTGAATCGCGGCCCACGATCTACGCATACGAGGATACAAACCCGCAATATGCCGGATTGCTCAAGATTGGCTATACTACGACGGACGCACAATCCCGTGTAGCCCAGCAGTACCCTACATTGAGACCCGGCAAGCCGCCGTATCGAATTGTCCTCGAAGAATCGGCCATGCGCGGTGATGGATCTGGCTTCACGGATCATGATGTACATCGTTATTTGCGGATGATTGGCATCAAGAACGCTAAAGGCGAATGGTTTCGTTGTGCGGCGGAACAGGTCAAGGCTGCGGTCATTGCTGTGCGGACTGGGCAACTGAATGAAGAAAATAGATCATTGGATTTTAAGATGAGACCCGAACAGGAAGCCGCGGTTGAAAAGACCATCGACTATTTCAAGAGTTGCCGCAAAGAGAACAAGAGCAGGCCCCCACATTTTCTTTGGAACGCCAAGATGAGGTTTGGCAAAACCTTTGCCGCCTATCAGCTGGCAAAGAGAATGGGTTGGCGTAAAGTGCTGGTGTTGACTTTCAAGCCAGCAGTGCAAAGTGCTTGGGAAGAAGATTTGAAGTGCCACGTTGATTTCCCGGGCTGGCAGTTCATTTCAAAAAAAATTGGTGGGTTGCCGTATAATGATGCAGATAAAAAGAAGCCTTTCGTCTGTTTTGGCTCATTTCAGGACTACCTTGGAAAAAATCCCAGCACGGGCGGTATCAAAACCAAGAATGAGTGGGTACATACGACCAACTGGGATTGCGTGATTCTGGATGAGTACCACTATGGTGCATGGCGCGAAAACGCCAAAGAGCTTTTTGAGGCTGAGGATGAGAAGGAGGTTGAGTTCGGCAAAGGTGAAGGCATTGATATCTACGATGAAGACAGCCTGCCAATAACTACAAACGGCTATCTTTACCTTTCTGGCACACCATTTCGAGCTATTGCATCGGGAGAATTTATCGAGGAGCAAATTTTTAACTGGACCTATTCGGATGAACAGCGCGCAAAGCAGGATTGGAAGGGGGAGAAGAATCCTTATGCCGCTCTGCCACGAATGGTCATGATGACATATCAGTTGCCTGACGCAATTCGGGAAATAGCCATGCAGGGCCAGTATGACGAGTTTGACCTGAATGTTTTCTTTTCTGCGGAAGGGTTGGGCGACAAAGCAAAGTTTAAGTATGAGAACGATGTTCAGAAGTGGCTGGACCTGATTCGGGGTTCCTTTATGCCAACCAGTGTTGATAACTTGAAACTCGGCGCGCAGAAGCCGCCGATGCCGTTTTCAGATGTGAGGCTACTGAGCGTGCTTTCGCATACCTTCTGGTTCCTGCCGAGCGTAGCGTCGTGTCATGCTATGAGCAACCTGTTGAAGAAAAAGCAAAATAATTTTTACCATGATTATGCAGTGGTTGTGGCGGCTGGGAGTGCCGCCGGTATTGGGGCTGCTGCATTGCCACCTGTACAGGAAGCAATGGACGAACCGCTCAAGAGCAAGACGATCACGCTGTCATGTGGTAAACTGACAACGGGCGTAACTGTTAGGCCATGGACTGGGATTTTCATGCTTCGCAATTCCTCTACCCCAGAAACCTATTTTCAAGCAGCTTTTCGGGTGCAGTCACCTTGGACAGTTAAAAATCCCGATGGTGCTACGCCGAATCAGGAGCAGATCATCAAAGAGGAGTGCTACGTTTTTGACTTTGCCCCGGATCGTGCCTTGAGGCAGATCGCCGAATATAGTTGTCGTCTGAATGTCAATGAGTCCAATCCTGAGAAAAAAGTCGAGGAGTTCATCAGTTTTTTGCCCGTCCTAGCCTATGATGGCAGTTCCATGAAACAGATTGATGCCGCGGGGATTCTAGACATGGCCATGAGTGGTACGACCGCTACCCTGCTTGCGCGGCGATGGGAGAGCGCGTTGCTGGTGAATGTGGCGTAATGACACGCTCAGGCGGCTCATGGACAATCCCAAAGCCATGGAAGCGCTGATGAACATCGAGGGATTCCGGAATCTGAATCAGGATATTGAGACCATCATTAATAAGTCAGAGGCCGTTAAAAAAGCACGCAAGGAGGCGAATGACGACCAACTCACCGCCAAAGAAAAAAAGGAACTGACGGAAGAAGAAAAGGAATACAAGAGCAAGAGAAAGGAAATTCAAGAGAAACTTATCAAATTTGCCACGCGAGTGCCGATTTTTATGTATCTAACGGACTATCGTGAGCGTTGTCTCAAGGATGTCATCACTCAACTTGAGCCGGGCTTATTCAAAAAAGTTACTGGATTGACCGTGAAGGACTTCGAGTTGCTCGTTAGCCTTGGTGTCTTCAATAGCGCATTGATGAATGACGCCGTATTCAAGTTCAAACGGTACGAGGATGCCAGTCTGAGTTATACCGGCATAAACAAACACGAAGGTGAAGATATTGGGCTTTACGATACGGTGTTGAGTTCAAAAGATGTTCAGCCGACATTTGAGAACGTAGTAAAAATGTAGCTAAAAGATATGAATCAAAACAAATTGTGGCGGTTGTGGGTGAAAAAGACAGAGTTTGTAGTGTTTTAATAGAACGAAAATGGTTTGGTTCATCACTCGCCACGCGATCCATGGGCGGCCTATAACGAAAAATGCCACAACAAATACAACTAATTAGAGCGCTTCACATTTGACTTCACATTATTGTTGTTAAACGCAAAACAGTGAAGTATAATGTGAAGTGAACAAAAAGGGGAATATCATGATTAAAAATCCATTAACAGATCCGGTGCCACAAGAAATACCACTCAAAGATGCACCGCTTGTTAAGGTGATTGCGCAACTACGATTTTCACCCATTGCTTCAATCGAGAAGGCAGAATTTATTTCTGCGTTTCAAGAAGCAATTCGTGAAAAATATCCTGTATTGCGACCGGAACAATCTTTTAATTTTATAATGAGTCCAGTTGGGCCAGCTGGGAATGTTTCGGGAAAGATATGGCGATTCAGAAATGAACAAGAAAAATGGGCGGTGGCATTGTCACAGGATTTTATTGCAATTGAAACATCTACGTACACAAGCAGAACGGATTTCTTATCGAGATGGGAATTTATTTTGAAAGCGGCAACAGAGCACCTAAAATTGATGCAATACGATCGCATAGGCGTTCGCTATATCGACAGAATACAAGGAGACACATATTTAAGGGCAAAAGAGTTTACAAAAAACAAAATTTTGGGTGTGTTTGGTGATTTCACTGATGATGCTGTTTTGCATAACTTTAATGAAAATCTTTTTAAAATTGAAGATGCCCAGTTGTTGGCACGATGGGGGAAGCTTGCCGCAAATGAAACTTTTGATCCTGCCGCAATAGAACCACTACAAAGTTCAAGCTGGGTTTTGGATTTGGACATGTCTAGAACCGTACAGGAGCAAATGGTTGTTGATCAAATTATGACAAGGTCTCGATTTTTCTGTGAGAGAATATATACATTCTTTAGATGGGTTGTGACAGATGATTTTATTAATTACTATGGGGGGGCATTATGACCTATGCAACCTCAAGCGTGATGGCACGCGATTATCCTACAAACGCAGGCAGAAATATGAACCCCCGCAGACAGATAATTTTGTTTATCTGGTCACCATATTTCAGTGAAGGGTCCACGTCTGGTGTGGGTGCGTCTCTAAATGAGGAATTTGAGTTTAGTGCAGAAACACAAACGACAAGCGGAATTGATTTGAGCCATTTGCACAGAAATACATCTCGCGACATTTATGAACTACGCCGCTTGTCTGGGCTTACATGGGAACAGATTGGTGAGATTTTTAATGTGACTCGTAGAGCTGTTCATTTTTGGGCCAACGGCAAACCCATGGAAGATTTCAGGGCTGAAAAACTTAGTTGTCTAGTGGATGCTGTCAGAAAGATTGACACGGGCATTGGCTTTGAAAACAGGCATATGATTTTAGATCAAGATTGTGACAGTGTGTCATTGTTTGATCTTTTTAAAAAGGGTGATTTTTACACTGTCAGTAGACGGCTTCCAATTGTGTCACGACAACCAAGAATTGAGCTTAAACCACTATCTGAAAAGGCTCGTGCGGAGAGAATGCCTATTATGTCACCTTTGGATATGTTGGAAATGGACAATAGTTACCTGCCTGAAAAAACAACAAAAGCCAGGGTTGCAACTGTCAAAAAGATAAGGAAGGTTACGTGAGCCATGAAAGAAAATACGATTGAACACGTCAACCGCATCACAAAAAATTGGCAACAAGGGGATTATGTTATTGGTGATTTGATGTTCTTGTTTGGATACAACCCGTGTTGTCCTCTAAAAGAAGGAATTGAAAAAACCAATGATCAACGCATCAGTTTTATTGAGGACCATGTATATGGGCTCATATTACTCTCGCAGACCTGTGATGTTCGGCGAGATTGTCGTGATCGACCTTATATTGAGATGGCCGCTTTACAGATTGAATCAAAAAAATATGAGCTGATCAGGAAATTCAGAATGCCATCATATGTTGCTGTACCCGCGCTCGCGACCGACAAAATTGTTGTTGATTTAGAAAGGGTCATGACTTTTGAAAAGTCGTCACTTATTTTGTTGGATGCCGCCAGAAAAAGCGGATTTACAACTCCAGCAGAACTTAAAAAATTTTCTTGGGCACTTGGAAGAAAGAGAAGCAGGTTTGCATTTCCAGATGAGTTCACAACAATGATGGGGCCACTCAAAAAAAGATTGATAGAAAAACATGGCAAAAACACAAAGGAAGGTTTGTTGCTTACGTTGGTGCAAGAAATTCGTGTTAGAGCAGCGCCTGACTGGGGAAACGAGAATGTTGCGCTCACCTTTTGGTTTGTCTTGGAGGAAAACAGTTTGGTGAGTGATGCAAATGATCAAATTGAAGAATGGAGAAAGCTCATAGACAAAGGAAATTCGCCATATACAAAAATAGACATGCAGTTAGCTGATTATCAGTCTCTAACCGCCAAGGACTATATTGAAAGTGATCCCCTAGATTTAGAAGCGTTGTCGATGACCAATTAAGGAAAGGAGTTTGTTTATGTCAAAAGATGCACCCGGCATGAGAGGTTACAGGCCTCGTAATGAAAACGGAAGACTGCGGGACACCCGTGACGACAAAAAAGTCGGAACCCTCGAAAAACAATATAAGCGAGACTTTGGTGTCAGGAACGATATGCAGGTTGGCACGTTGCTTAAAAAGACTGGGATTGAGTCAGTGAACGATTTGATGAAAAGCAAATTAGGAAAAGCATAGGCGAGGTTGTTTATATTTTATACTCAACTCGAATTGCTCCTTTTTTCATGACCATTAAAGTGTTGACTGTTTTGATGTGTGGAAAAATTATAAATTGATATTCAAAAAATGAAACATCTTTAATGGGAGTAATATGTCCGTCATTCAATTTTTGATTTCTGGTGGAATGGCAAGCGTTGGTGGAGATTTGCCTGAGGTTGAACAGAAAAAAGCCAACAGTGTTATTCGGAGCTTTGGTGAAAAAGTAAAAAAATATGCAATTACACTTCAAGTCCCAGCTGTCTTGCTGAAAGTTCAACAATGTACATTTCTTTTTGTTGCAAAAGATACAACAGGTTTCCATTTTGTTTTTGCTGATGCACCAGGTCAAAATTCAATTCAGTACAGAAATTTGTCTGCGCATGGCAGGGTCGAGCTCAATAGCATTGTACACCAAACAAGAATCGAAATTGGCGAGGTTGTTTGGGCGTTCTCATGCCCTTCACACATGGAAACAAATGAATGGGAGGGCCACATAGAAAACATGGTTAAACAATATGTAAATACGGTTCTTCAATCTCAACACAAACCAGACAAAAAAATATCTGAAGAAGCATTATCTGTGCCTGAAATTGCTTCTGGATTAGAAAAATTCAAAACAGATTACCCTGTCGGGTCACAAACGGCATTTATCATGATGCAATTTGGAAATACAAAAACACACAACGCAATTATTGAATGCATTAAAAAGACCCTAAAGAAGCAGGGTATTATAGCATTGCGAGCAGATGATAAAGAATACATGGATGATTTGTTCCCAAATGTTAAAACCTACATGCATGGGTGTGATTTTGGGATTGCTGTATTTGATAGAATTACCGAGGATGATTTCAATCCAAACGTTTCTCTCGAGGTTGGTTATGTCCTTGGCATGGGGAAGAATGTCCTTTTACTAAAAGACAAAACACTCAGAGCACTTCAAACTGATTTAACGGGAAAATTATATAAGCAATTTGATACAACAGATATTGAAAGCACCTTACCCCAACAAATTGAAAAGTGGCTTGCTGATAAAGGTGTTGTTTCAAAATAGTTGCAAAAATATCACCCCACCCCCAACTCAACCGTCATCCCCTCCGGGCACACAGCCATGATAATGCCATCATAGAATTGTCTGACAAGAAAAAGGATGAATCCGATACTGCTCAGGCCCAGGCCAATTTTCCAGAGATGTGGGTTAAAAAACATCAGGGCGAGGCCTCCTAAAAAATAACCCCCCCCAATAAGGCGCGCGGCAAATCTAAAAAATGGCCGCACATACAGCAGCACATAAAAAAGAAATCCGGACAAAGCCGAAAGTATCACAGCAAAAAAATTCACACAGCACCTCCTGACAAATTGTGCGTGTCCAGCTCGATTTGTAAATCACTCACGCACACGACATCAAAGAATATTTTTTTGCTGATGTTCATTTAGTGCCCCCCGTAAGATTGTGCGTGTCGAGCTCGATCTGAAGATCACTCTCAGATCAAAATATTAGTACGGTGAGAAATGCGGGTTATCGGGTTGTCAAATTACAACTCCCCCTGCCCCCTCTTTGTCACCGCGAAGCGGGATCCCGTTTGCGGGACAACAGAGAGTTCTGAGAGGTGCCCTTAACATCTTCTTGATGAACTGCTGGTTTTATCATATTGGACAGGTTGTTGAAAACATTATCATTGTTTATTCTCTTAACCTGTCTGTTTCCTGCTGTTGTGCGGGCTGAGGCACTCACGCTGGAACACGTCGTTGAGGTCGTCCTTGCCACACACCCGCAAATTCTGATGGCCCGTCAGGAGGCCGACACAGCTCGTCACGAAAAAATAGCACAGTCCTGGTTCTCGGACCCCAAGCTTGGTTTTAAGTTCGAGCAGGTGCCTGTGGGATCGTCTGGGCCAAACAGTGCCAACATGAAAACTTTTTCTTTTTCGCAGGACATTGTTTTTCCGGCCACACTGGTGGTGCAAAAGGCCTCGCTTAATGCCAAATACCAAGCCAACCAAGCCAATGTTACCCAGACATCTAGAGAGATCATCTTTGAAATCAAGGAAGCCTATTTTTCTCTTTTAGCCGTTCGTGAATTACTGAAAATAAACAGGACTATTTACAACCAATACGCGCAAGGTCAGGTCATTCTCGAGGTTGCCTACAAATCTCTGGCGGATAAGAATCCAAAAAATGCACCCATGACCTCTGACGGATCAAGCCTGTTCGAAGGTGTTTTGATGGCCAAGATTAAAAAAGCCGAAACTCAGGCTCGTATCAACGAATTGGTATCAGCAGAAAAAACCCTGGAATCCAAACTCAATTTAATGATGGGACACGATGCCCCAGACCCTGTCCCTGCATTGACCACGCCCCAACTCAAACGAATCAAACTTTCTTCTAAGGTTCTTGAGGAAAAGTTGCTCGGTCAAAATGCGGCACTCAAGGTTTTAGATTTTATGTCAGAAAAATCGCAAAAGGACGTTGCACTGGCCAAGCTATCGTATGTGCCAACAATCATGCCAGAATTTGAATACAACCAACGAGCCAACCAGACCGATGCCTACACGTTGGGATTAAGTCTCAACGTTCCGCTGTGGATTCATCGTCACAGCGCCCAAATACAATCCGCCAGGGCCCGGCAAAAACAAGCTCAAGCTTTATGGGCCAATGAAAAACTCAAAACCACAACAGAGCTTTATGCTATTTATAATGAACTCACTCAACAGTTTGAAACCCTGTCACTTTACAAAAACAACATTTTGCCAACGAGCCGGTCACTGGTTGACACAGCCCTGGTTTCTCAATCAGCAGGCGGGAGTTCCTCCTTGATGACTCTTCAAAAACTCCTGGGCTATCATCAGGCAAATACGACCTACTGGGAAATGTGGAGGAATTATCAGATTGCGTACGCCCTGCTCGAAAAACTGGTGGGTGAAGATTTGTAATCAATAAAAAAAAGGAACCCTGCATGAATTTCACAAAACACGTTTTGAATATCAGCAAGGTTGTTGTGTTGTTGCTTTTTGTTGCGCTGTCTATGGCAACCTTCGCCGGCTGTCACAACCAGCAAAAGGACGCCGGCATTGATCACTACACCTGTTCCATGCACCCTCAAATTATCAGCGACAAGCCAGGCGAGTGTCCTATTTGTCACATGACGCTCGTTCCTGTTTATAAAGAAGATCACAACAACCATTCGGGATCGTCTCATCAAGAAAACCAAGATAAGCGGGACGATCCCGCGACGGGGATGATTGGGATGACGCAGAAGTCGGGGGTAAATATTTCTGTCGATAAGCAAGACACCGCAGGGGTTCAAACGACAACGGTTCAAAAAATGAAGGCTGTTTTTATCTTGAGGGCCTTTGGCACAGTGGCCTTTGATCCAGACCTGGCTGTTGTCCAATCAGAATATTTGGCCTCACTCAACTCGGCTGGTGAGTTGAAAACTGCGGCAAAAAACAGGCTCAAACTGCTTGGCATGAGCGAGGCAGAAATTATCGAATTGGAAAAAAGTCAAAAAGTTTCGACCAATCTTTATCTCCCTGACAACAGGGCAGGCTTTTGGGTCTACGCCACGTTGTATGAAAGTGATTATGAGCTCGTTAAACAGGGTGATAGCGCGCGGATAGAACTTCCGGGTGATTCCCAAAAAATGTTCACGGGTGTTGTTAAAGGCCTGACCCCTGTTGTCGACGCCAGTTCGCGAACACTCCGTGCGCGAATTTATGTTTCCGAAAATGACACTTCGTTTAAACCAAACACCTACGTTAACGTGTCCTTTGCAATTGATCTGGGTGAGCAATTGGTGGTCCCCAAATCAGCCCTGCTTGATACGGGTAAACACAAACTTGTTTATACGGTTCATGACAAAACACATTTTAGACCGCAAGAGGTGCAGACGGGTGCGTCTTGGAACGAATGGCAGGTGATCAACACGGGGGTGAAAGAGGGAGACACAGTCGCCTCGGCGGCCTTGTTTTTACTGGATTCGGAAGCCCAACTTAGAATGGGAAAGGCAGGGGAGCACAACCATTGATAAAAATAATAATAGAATACAGCGCCACGCACAGGTTTCTGGTTTTGCTGATCACGTCCGTGTTTCTGATTGTGGGTTATTGGTGTCTGCAGAATGTCCCGCTTGATGCCATCCCTGATCTTTCGGACACACAGGTCATCGTTTATTCCCGTTGGGATCGCAGTCCCGATGTCATCGAAGATCAGGTCACCTATCCCATCATCACAGCCCTCTTGGGAGCGCCCCAAGTCAAAGACATCCGCGGTTTTTCTGATTTTGGTTACTCTTATATCTACATTATTTTTGAGGATGGCACCGATCCTTACTGGGCCAGGACGCGCACATTGGAATACCTTTCAAAGATCACACCGCGTTTGCCGCAGGGGGTGCAAACGGAGTTGGGGCCGGACGCCACGGGAGTTGGATGGGTGTATCAGTACGCCTTGGTTGATAAATCTGGCAAACACACGATCGATGAGCTCAAAAGTCTGCAAGATTTTAATCTGAAATTCCAATTACAAAGCGTGCCCGGTGTGGCCGAGGTCGCCACGATTGGCGGCAAGTCAAAACAATATCAGGTTGTCGTGGATCCCAATAAACTTCTGGCGTACAACCTGGCACTTAACACGGTGGTTGAACAGATTCGCAAGAGCAACAACGATGTGGGTGGCAGGCTTGTTGAATTGAATGGCCGCGAATACATGGTGCGTGGACGCGGTTATCTCAAGTCGATCAAAGATATCGAACTCATTCACGTTGGTGTTGATGCCAAGAACGGCACACCCGTGCTGGTCAAAAACATTGCGACAGTGCAAATTGGGCCGGATATCAGGCGCGGCGTGGCCGATCTGGATGGAAACGGTGAAGTGGTTGGTGGCGTGGTGATAATGCGTTATGGTGAAGACACACCCCAGGTGATTGCCCGAGTCAAAGAACGATTGAATGAGGTTGCGACGTCACTTCCAGACGGTGTGGAGATCGTTCCCACCTACGATCGTTCAGAACTCATTGAGGGCGCTATCCACACACTCAAGTCCACGTTGATTGATGAAATCATTATTGTGAGCCTCATCATTCTCCTTTTCTTGTGGCACATCCCGTCTGCCCTGGTTCCCATCATCACAATACCAGCTTCGATTTTGATAGCGTTTATTCCTTTTTACTTTATGGGGCTGAGCGCCAATATCATGTCGCTGGCAGGCATTGCCATTTCGATCGGCGTGCTGGTGGATGGCGCCATTGTTGAGGTGGAGAACGCGTACAAAAAATTGGAGCTGTGGTTGCATGGAGGTCAAAAAGGCGATTTCCATCAAGTGAGGTTGGAAGCCCTTAAAGAGGTTGGCCCGTCTGTCTTTTTTTCGCTCTTGGTCATCGCTGTTGCTTTCATACCTGTTTTTACCTTGGTGGATCAGGAAGGGCGGTTGTTCAAGCCCTTGGCCTATTCAAAGAATCTGGCCATGGCCATCGCGGCGCTTTTGGCCATCACACTCGATCCAGCGCTCCGCATGCTCTTTGCCCGAATGGAACCGATGCGAATGAAATGGGGGGGTCTATCGCGTGTTCTGAACACAGTTTTTGTGGGCACATATTATCCCGAAGAAAAACATCCCATCAGCAAAAGATTGTTTGCCATTTACGAACCTGTGTGTCGCTTTGTCTTGAATCACAAAAAAAAGACGATGCTTGCCGCTCTGGGTCTGATGCTCATCACTGTCCCAGTCTATTTCATGCTGGGTTCCGAATTCATGCCACCCCTCCAGGAGGGGGTTATCCTTTACATGCCCACCACGCTTCCGGGTCTGTCTGTGAGTGAGGCAGAGCGCGTTCTTAAAAAGCAGGATGAGCTCCTCAAGAGTTTTCCCGAAGTTGAGCGCGTGTTTGGAAAAATTGGCAGGGCCGAAACTCCCACTGATCCCGCGCCGTATTCCATGGTCGAAACCACAATTGTCCTCAAGCCAGAAGCAGAGTGGCGACACAAAGAGCGATGGTATTCTTTTTTGCCATATTTTCTTGAGGGACCTTTCAGACATTTTTGGAGCGATCGGATCAGTTACGATGAGCTTATCGGCGAGATGAATCAAAAGGTGCAGATGATCGGCTGGACCAACGCGTGGACCATGCCCATCAAAAACAGGATTGACATGTTATCCACGGGAATTCGCACGCCGGTTGGGATCAAGGTTTTTGGAGACGATCTGTCCACAATCGAAAAAATCGGCACCGAGCTCGAAACGATTCTCAAAGACGTCAAGGGGACGAGGAGCGTTTATAGCGAACGGGTGGCTGGCGGTTATTTTTTGGATTTTGATCTCAAACGTGAGTCATTGGCTCGCCATGGATTGAGCGTGGACGATGCCAATGAGCTTATCATGACTGCCATAGGTGGCGAAACAATGACCACAACCATTGAAGGACGAGAACGCTATTCGGTAAATGTGCGGTACGCGCGTGATTTCAGAAATGACATTGATTCACTCAAGAGAGTTTTGGTGTCCACCCCTTCAGGGGCGCACATCCCCATTGGCCAATTGGCAGAGGTTCACTTCACCACAGGGCCGGCCATGATCAGAAACGAAAACGGTCGCCTTTCCGGTTATGTTTATATTGATGTGAGCGGGCATGATGTTGGAGGGTACGCCAGCCAGGCCAAAAAGGCCGTGCAAGCCAACATCAAGCTTCCCACGGGATACACCCTGCGTTGGAGCGGGCAGTACGAAAACATGCAACGCGTGGCCGAGCGGCTCAAATATGTGTTGCCACTCACACTCTTTATCATTTTTCTTTTGCTGTACTTCAACACCAAATCTTTCGTCAAAACGGGGATCGTGCTGTTAGCAGTTCCCTTTTCTCTCATCGGGGCCATCTGGTTTCTGTGGATATTGGGTTACAACACATCCATTGCTGTTTGGGTGGGGATGATCGCGCTCATGGGACTTGACGCCGAAACCGGTGTGTTCATGTTGTTGTTTTTGGATTTGGCTTACGATTCAGCCCAGGCCAAAGGCCAAATGCAAAACAAACAAGATCTTTATGAGGCGATTGTGCACGGAGCTGTCAAGAGGATCAGACCCAAAATGATGACTGTGATGGCGGCCTTTGCAGGATTACTCCCGATCATGTGGTCCATGCAAACCGGCGCTGACATGATGAAACGCATTGCCGCACCCATGGTGGGAGGACTTGTTTCCTCGTTTGCCTTGGAGCTACTTGTTTACCCCGTTGTGTACGCGATTTGGAAGGAACGTCATCTCATCAAAACAACAACGCCACAAACACCTTGAATCATTTTTCAATCCTGTTCCTCATCTCCCGCCGCAACAACATGATGTCTTGCAGGGTATGCTCTCTTTGACGACGACATCGTTAGCCACTTCATCCAATTCGCGTGTGGCCGCCAGCTCCTTGGTGCGCTTGAGTTCAGAAAGGCTCAAGAAGAAGATGGCCACGAACATCAAAGCCAGAGAGACCCAGTCCTGTGGTTTGGGAAACTTGCCCCCCATGAGCAACCACACAAACAGCGTGGCCACAGTCCCCGCAATGAGCGACGTGAGGCGATTGACCAGACCGGCGAACGTGGCTGTCCGGCCTTTATACATAAAGATAAATACGGAAAAAAACGAAACCATGCCAAACGCAATACCAGAAATCATGGCCCAATGCCACACGGGATGAGGTGCGATCACGGCTTGATGCATTTCCACAAGCTGTTTAGCTGTAGCCCCAAACCAGACCGGAGAAAAAATCGCCAAAACTCCAATGATCATCATGGCCACATAGGCAGACATTTGTTCAATGGCAAAAAAAGCTTTGTTGTCCCGCTTGACTCCAGCCCCCGCTGTATTTTTGTAATAATTCATGATGTACAAACGAATGGAATAGGCAATGATGTATGCAACTATGGTGGTCAGTGCCACACCGTTGTGCAGAAAATCACATCCGCCCTTCCCTTCAAAAATGACAGGAATCAGGATGGCAATGAGCGAAAAAGCAACCGCCACGTTCTCTTCCCAATAAACTTTTTTCTTGAGCAGTCCCTGCTTGATTTGCACGGCATCCACCGCGCGACTGATGATGATCACGGAACCACGCATGATGATCATGGCCACCATGACGGAGATCGGCAATGAATACATGATGGTGGTCGTGGGGATCACCACAGCCGTAAAAAGCCCCGACGGAATAATGTACAACAATTCCACAGGCACGTTCAAACCAAGAACAGAAACCCTCTTGGTCGTCTGCATACGATACCAACCTGCCAACAAGACAAACCCCGTAGGGATCGTCATGGCCCCAAAGGTGTTGTAGACCAGAAAGGCAAATTGTCTCATGCCCGGATAACCGGCTTCAGGAGATCCCGTGAAATATTTCACAATGATGCCTGTCAACACGTACAACAAAAAGTAGGCAACACACAATTGACACAGTCTCGCCGTCGAGCCTTCTTTGGTTTTGAGCATGAGATAACCTCCCCAATTTCAAGGTTAATGAATCAAAGATTGGGCATAAACCGAAAAGACAAGTTATTTCCAGTAAAAAATATGTTTATACGTATGGCGTCAGTGAATGGTGCGAAGTCATCACGAGTTGGGCTTTAGCCCGACGTGGTGATCTACAAGAAATAATTATTTTCAGGAGATTGCCACGCTCACTGTGTTCGCTCGCAATGACCATGTGGCAGACAACAAATACTCAACATTCCCGTCCGCACCCGTGATGGGCGACTGGGTGATGTGAATGTTTTCGAAACCCTGTTTGAGTACAAACTCCGTCACGTCCAAAAGAACCCGTTCTCGAACTTTTTCATCGCGCACAACACCACCCTTGCCTACATTTTTGGGTCCCGCCTCAAATTGGGGTTTGACTAAAATAACAAGAACCGCAGGGCCGTGGAGCCTTGGAGCCGTGAGGCCTGAAAGAATTTCAGCAATCTTTGGAATCAGTTTTTTGACCGAAATGAACGACACATCCATCACCACCACTTCGATAGGATCGGTAATTTTGGAAATGTCAAAATGTCTGAAGTTTTCGCGTTCAAAATTCACCACGCGGGGATCGTTTCTGATCTTCCAATGGAGTTGTCCGTACCCCACGTCCACACAAAACACTTTTTTGGCCCCATTTTGCAAAAGGCAGTCCGTAAACCCGCCGGTTGAGGCCCCCACATCGAGACAAACCTTGTCTGTGATGTTGACATCAAATTCCCGCAAAGCCTTTTCCAGTTTGAGCCCCCCGCGACTAACAAAGGGCATGACCTCTTTGATGACAACGTCCACATCGTCTGCAAAAACAGCACCCGCCTTATCGGCCACAACACCGTTCACCAAAACCTGTCGGGCCATGATGAGCGCCTGCGCCTTGGCGCGGGATTCCACAAGATCTTTTTTCACCAATAGCTGGTCCAGACGTGATTTGGTTTTTTTTAGCACAACCATGACAGTTCCTTTAAGGGCACCTAAAAACCATCTCCAACAATTTGTAATTGTTAGTCAAGTTCTGGTGATGCCCAATGTGGTACCCTATCTTACAAAACTTGTCTTGTGTCTTTTGACCTGCTATTATAGTATCAATATAGTATCATTATACATGCCGCGAAAAGTGAAAGAATTGATCAAAGAACTCGAAAAAGCTGGCTTTATTAGTCGTGGTGGCAAAGGTAGTCATCGCAATTACAAGCATCCCAGGGGCGTTCACATAACGGTCAGCGGAAGCCTGGGAGACGATGCTAAGTTCTACCAGGAAAGAGCCCTTAAAGAGGCATTGAAAGCGGCAGGCAACAAATGAGGCAGAGCAAAAGAGGATTCTTATGAAGGAACGAAACAAATATTTGAAGATTGTTGAATGGTCTGAAGAAGATCAGTGTTATGTCGGCACATGTCCGGAACTGATGATCGGTGGCGTGCACGGAAAAAACGAAACCCGGGTTTACAATGAACTTTGTAAGGTCGTGGATGATTGGATCAAAATCTATCAAAAGGACAACGAGCCTTTACCCGAACCCGTAATACACAAAGATTACTCCGGTAAATTTATTCTGCGTATCGGAAAAGAACTTCACAAGGTCTTGGCCATAAAGGCCCTGCTTGAGGGGGTCAGCCTAAATCATTTTTGTATGAAGCTCATAAAATCAAAACTCGCCTGATGACTATGCGCCTCATCTTTCTCTAGCCCGGATCCAACGCACCATCGAGCCGGGTCTGCTCTTCATAAAAACAATTCACACCCACTGTTTTGCCCATCACAACAGCCAATTCCCCTCGTGTGGCGTACAAAGCCCTATTCAGCTCATGATCAAGCTTGGTGGGGTAACACACGGTTTTGCCCAAAATAGCCAGTTCGTAATGAGGTTGCAAATTGCCATTCAGGGCCTCTTCAGTCAGCACAACTGTAAACTCAATTGTGTTGCAATAAAAAAATATGTTCAATAGGTTTGTTGGCATGTCAGATATTATTCTCATCATCGAAGACGATCCGAGTATTGCTCAATTATTGACCTACAATTTTCAGAAAGAACAATTTGATGTTAAACACACCGTTTCCGGTGAAGACGGCCTTTCTTTGCTCACGCAGAAAATACCCAGTCTCATCATCCTTGATCTGATGCTTCCTGGAATATGCGGCTTGGATGCCTGCAGGATCATCAAATCTGAACCTAAAACCAAAAATATCCCTATCATCATGCTCACGGCAAAATCCGAGGAGATGGATAAGATCATTGGGCTGGAAACGGGAGCCGATGATTATGTGACCAAGCCTTTTTCTGTTCGAGAACTCATCTTGCGTGTGAAGGCCATTTTGAAGCGCAGTACAAAATCAACTCCACAAAAAGCCGTGCTTGTTTTCAAGGACCTCACACTTGATTCAAATGAATATCGCGTGACTTTGGGTAAACAAAAAATTGATTTAACACTCACAGAATTTAAACTTCTTCTCTTTCTGCTTTCGAATCCCAACAAGATTTTTTCGCGCGACAGACTTCTGAACCGCGTGTGGGGGTACCAATCCGATGTCTTTTCCAGAACGGTGGATACGCACATCACGCGCTTACGCAGCAAGTTGGGATCACACGGTCAATACCTTGTATCGGTCCGTAGTGTGGGTTATCGATGGGAAGGTGCAACATGATCAAGCTCTCAGGCATCTCTCTTTCTCATCTTTTGCCGTGGCGAATGGCTAAAATTATTCGTGACTGGGCACAGAAGCTTCGGGCTTTACTCGATCAAAACGAAAGGCTCGCTGATGCGAATCAACGCCCTGATCTTGCTGACCAGCTCTCTCAAGTTGTGCAGGCTGTCGTTGTTCAGCAAAGTGAAAGAACAGCAGACTATCAAAGACAAAAGCAACAACTTGAATCAGTTGTGAATGCCTTGTCAGATGCCGTCATCCTCACTGATGCTCAACATGTGCTCATCTTGGCGAATCCGGCTTGGTATCGCCTCTTCGACTCGTCTCCTGTGTGTTTGGGTCAGCCTCTGTTGCAGTCCGTTCGGATCCCCGAGCTTTTTGATGGTCTCACACACACGCAGAAAACAGGCCTTACGAGCACGATTGATTTTGATTATTTGGGTCGATTCTTTACTGCACGCATCTCAAAAATATCAGTCTCCACACTGGATGGTTGTTTCACAGTCTTAAGCGATGTGACCCAAATCAAAAATGCTGAACAGGTTCGTCGTGATTTTACGGCCAATGTTTCGCACGAAATGAAAACACCACTCACATCTATCTTGGGTTATTCCGAAACCTTGATGCAGGGCGCACTGGGTGATCCACCAACCGCAAACGCTTTTCTGCAAATCATTCATGACCAAGCAGTTAAGCTCAAAGATTTGATCGACGATGTTCTCCATTTGGCCCGAATTGAATCTCCGGCGTGGAAGGTGGAAAAGCAGCCCGTTGATTTAGCGAAGGTTGTGAATGAAGTTGTGAATGAATTTCGCAAACATCCAAAACAATTATCCCTATCGACAAATGAGTTTAACGTCACCGTGGTTTCCGATGCACAAGCCATCAAGCTGATCTTACACAATCTGATCGATAATGCCGTCAAATATACACCCACAGGCGGACAGGTTTCCGTCACCGTCAAAGAAGATCCACCCAAGGGTGTCGTCTTGATTGTTCAAGACACGGGCGTTGGAATTTCAACAAATGAACAGAGCCGCATTTTTGAAAGATTTTATCGCGTGGGAGGTCACTCCACAAAAGAGGGAACGGGCCTTGGTCTGGCGATCGTCAAACATTTGGTTGAAAAACTGGGTGGCACCATCACGGTCACCAGCACCGTGGGGAAAGGGTCGGCGTTTAGCCTTAACCTGCCGTGGGAGTAAAGACGTCGGGCCAGACGCCTTTACTCCCACAATCATTTCACACAATCTGCCGGCGCAGCCCGTCATAAAAGAGAAAGCTCCATTAGCCGATCTGTATGCTACGCAGGGATGGCTTGAAACGTTGGTCAGTGATTTTTTGTCACAAAACCGTAACAAAACTCCCATTGTGTTTAGTCCAAGCCCTTGCCAGAAGAACCAGACAGGTTTTCACTCAGCAACCAAAGGAGTTATTTATGAAAATCAAACAATCCATTTTAGGTTTCTGCGTTCTCTTGATGATTCTTGTCGGCGTGTCAGCCTGTTCCCGTTCCCAACAGCAAAGTGTTACGCTCGCAGGCTCAACAGCCTTTCAGCCTTTTGCCGAAAAATTGGCCGAGGTTTACATGTCCACCCACCCCAATGTCCGTATCAATGTTCAAGGCGGTGGGTCGGCCGTAGGTGTTCAGTCAGCTGTGGCCGGCAACGCCGACATAGGCATGGCTGACATGCTCACATTGCCCGATGAAGCCAAGGTGCTCACGGCAACAATCGTAGCGCGTGACGGAATTGCCATCATCGTCCATCCCACAAATTCAATGACAGAAATGACGACACAGCAAGCGAAAGATATTTTTTCGGGAAAAATAACAAACTGGAAAGACGTGGGTGGCTCTGATGCTGAGATTCGCGTGTTTTCGCGTGAAGAAGGAAGCGGCACACGCAAGTCGTTTGACAATCTTGTATTAGAAACCGAAAAGGTTTCAGCCTCGGCCTTGTTCCAGAATTCCAACGGAACCATCAGGGAAGCCGTAGCCAACGACGCCAACGCCATTGGTTATCTTTCAATTGGTCTTGTGAATGAACGCGTGAGGGCCGTGTCATACAGCAATGTTGACCCCTCAAATGAGAACGTCAAAAAAGGATTGTATCCCTTGGCACGCCCCATTTTCTTTCTCACAAAACCGGGTGTCAACGCACAGACAAAGGGCTTTGTGGACTACGTGCTGACAGATGATGCACAAAAGATCTTGGAAAAAGAGGGTCTCATTGCTGCAAAATAATCGGAATGGATAAAATCATCTCCAAAATTCTATTCCTCGCCGCCTGTTCCTCAACAGCCATCTTGGCTTTGATTGCCCTCTTTATCTTCAAAGAGGGTGTGCCCATCATGGCCAAGTATGGACTTGGCCATTTTTTGCTTGGGCGTGAATGGGCACCTCTTTCCGGTCAGTTTGGGATTTTTACATTTATTGTTGGCTCGCTCTGCATCACCTTTGGTGCCCTTGTTTTGGGTGTGCCGTTGGGTGTGGCCTGTGCAGTTTACATTGCCGAGTTTGCCCCTAAAAAATGGGCCCTGGTTCTCAAGCCCGCGATTGAACTTTTGGCAGGCATTCCATCCGTGGTCTACGGTTTTCTGGGTGTGATGTGGTTGGCACCCTTCATTCGCAATCATTTTGGAGGACCTGGACTTTCCATTTTGGCAGCTTCCTGCGTACTCGCCATCATGACACTACCCACCATCGTGGGTGTTTCGATTGATGCACTGAACGCTGTCCCCAAAAATTACAAACAAGGTTCACTCGCGTTGGGAGCAACGCAATGGCAAAGCACGCGGCACGTGATACTGCCGGCGGCTCGTTCTGGAATTTTAGCGGGAGTGATTTTGGGGATGGGGCGTGCTGTGGGTGAAACCATGGCTGTGATCATGATTTCGGGCAACACAACCAAAATACCAAACTCCGCGCTGGATTCTGTGAGAACGCTCACGGCCAACATTGCCATTGAAATGGGTTACGCCGTTGGCGAACACAGACAAGCTCTGTTTGCCACAGGCGTTGTTTTGTTTTTCTTTATTATGATTTTGAATATTGTGGCACTGAAAGTCTCAAAAAAGAAGTTTTAACTATGCGACTACCTCCGACCATCACCGAAAGGATCGCCAAGACCATTCTCATGCTTGCCACCGTTGCGGCTGTGAGTGCTCTTTTGTTTGTGATTATTTTCATCATGGTCGGTGGCTTCAGACACCTCTCTTGGGACTTCCTCACACAACCTATTTTAGACATGGGACGAGAAGGTGGAATTTTGCCGGCCATTGTGGGGACGCTCATGATTGTCTTTGTGTCGGTTGGGATTGGCGCTCCGCTCGGAATTGCAAGCGCCATCTATCTTGCAGAATACACGCGTGAGGGCAAGGTGGCCCAGAGCATTCGCTTTGGCATCAATTGTTTGGCAGGAGTCCCCTCTATTATTTTTGGTTTGTTTGGTTATATCTTGTTCGTCGTGTTGTTGGGCTTTGGCTGGTCGATCGTGTCAGGGGGTCTGTCACTCGCGGCCATGATTCTCCCCACAATTATTCGCACCACAGAAGAGGCTTTGCGTTCAGTGCCACGCGAATACCGCGATGTGGCCGCCTCGTTGGGAGCCTCCAGCTGGCAAGTGGTTGTGCGCGCTGTTCTTCCCTATGCCTTGCCGGGAATCCTGACGGGTGTGATCCTGGGAATTGGTCGATCGATCGAAGAAACGGCCGTTGTTATTTTCACAGCGGGCTCAGCCATCCAGATGCCGCAGTCGATTTTTGATTCTGCTCGTACCATGGCGGTTCATTTTTATATTTTGGCCCGTGAGGGTGTCTCCAACGAAAACGCCTACGCCACAGCGGCTGTGCTAATTTGTACTATTCTGATCATCAACATTTCTGCGTACACACTGATGCATCGATTGATGAAAGGACGGCGAGCCTAGGTGAATGTCAAACTGAGCACCAAAGATCTCCATGTCTCCTTTTCATCCCATCGCGTTCTGAGAGGTGTTTCGTTCGATATCTTTGAACATGAAATTCTCTCCATCATAGGCCCTGCGAATTCGGGCAAATCAACACTCCTCTCCACGTTCAATCGAATGATTGACAGATACCACGATGCCAAAATGACAGGAACGGTCTTGTTGGACGGAATGAACGTTGCTACGATGGAGGACGTCGCCTCTTTGCGCTGTCGCGTGGGCATTGTTTACGCCACGCCCATTCCACTTCCCATGACGATTCGTGAAAATATTCTTTTTGGCCCTTCACTCACCAAGCGTCTTTCTCGTGTTGAGGCAAGTGATCTGGTTGAAAAAACACTCAAAGCTTCGGTGCTTTGGGATGAAGTGAAGGATCGACTGGATTCATCTGCGCTCGCCCTGTCCGGCGGCCAACAACAGCGACTCTGTATGGCGCGCACGTTGGCTGTGAATCCCGAGGTGATTCTGTTTGATGAACCTTGTTCAGGTTTGGATCCTATTTCAACCGCACAGGTTGAAGAGGCTATGAAGGAACTCAAAAAAGATCACACGCTCGTCTTGGTCACCAACAACACAAAACAAGCCGCGCGCGTTGGCGATCGCACAGCATTTTTGCTCATGGGTGAACTGGTGGAGGTTGATCAAACAAATATTATTTTCACAAAACCAACAGACAAAAGAACAGAAGACTACGTGACAGGGAAATTTGGATAACAATGACTATTCTCACATGCCACGACCTCAATTTATTCTACGGACGTTTTCAAGCGCTCAAGGCTGTCAATCTATCTGTCAAAAGAAACACAATTACGGCCTTGATTGGTCCCTCAGGTTGCGGAAAATCAACTCTGCTTCGTGTTTTTAATCGCATGAATGACCTGATTTCCGGCGTCCGGGTTTCGGGCGATGTCACGGCCTTTGAGAAATCTATTTTTCAAATGAACGTGATGGAATTGCGCAAAAGAGTGGGGATGGTTTTTCAGCGCCCAAATCCTTTTCCCCTCTCTGTTTTTGATAATGTGGCTTATGGGCCGCGCATTCACGGTAGCGAGCGATCTGCCGACCTGAACAACATTGTTCAGGACTGTCTTTCGGCCGTGGGTTTGTGGAACGATTTGAAAGACAAACTCAAAACAAACGCCCTGCAACTTTCAGGCGAACAACAACAGCGTTTGTGCATCGCAAGGCTGTTGGCCGTTAAGCCCGATATTCTTTTGATGGACGAACCTTGCTCTGCATTGGACCCAATAGCCACGGCGCGCATTGAGGACTTGATGAAAGAACTCAAAAAAAACTACACCATTATCATTGTCACTCACAACATGCAACAAGCGGCAAGGGTATCGGATGTTTGTGGGTTTATGCTACTCGGCGATCTAGTTGAGCTTGGAGAGACCACGCAGATTTTTACGGCACCCAATGAAAAAAGGACTGAGGATTACATTTCGGGACGATTTGGATAAATCGAGGAGATATTTATGGGTCAGCACATTGATCATTATTTTGATGAGGCTTTGGCCAGTTTAAAACAACAGATCCTTCTCATGGGAAGCAAGGTTGAAGCCATGCTGGCTGATTGTATCCTGTCTCTCAAACAGAGGGACCTTGGGCTGGCCGCAACGGTTGTTGAGTCTGATCATTCTGTGAACGCCCTCGAAGTGTCAATTGATGAACAGTGCATTCAGCTTTTGGCCCGGTATCAACCCGCCGCTGGAGATCTTCGTTTTATCACGCGGGGCCTCAAAATCGTAACGGACTTGGAACGCATTGGCGATTTAGCTGTCAACATGGCCCAGCGCATTACCGATATTCTCACGCAAGGGACAATGCCCATCGATCTCACAGGCATGGCTGGCACGGTACAGCAGCTGTTGAAACAAAGCCTGGATGCCTTTGTTCAGGGTGACGTGACAATGGCCGAGAAAGTTTTACAAAGTGATGACATGGTGGATGATTTAACTGCACAGTTTGTGATTCAATTGATTGAGATTGCCGAAAAAGAACCAAAAAATTTCAAAGCCTGTTTCTCAACAGCCTCTATTGTCAAATACCTGGAGCGTATTTCGGACCACTCCACAAACATTGCCGAACTCACCATTTTCATGGTGAAGGGGCGCGATGTGAGGCACGGAAAGCCACAATAAGAAATTTCCCAAGCATCAATAAGACTGAGAAAATTTTCGATCGTAGGCATCCCTGTCTGCATTTTGGCCATCGATGATTTGATGACAAATAAAAAGGCCACCGGTAGAATCAAGGATTTGACCGACGCAGAGGTTTTGGAATTCACACAATCACGATTCCTTCGCACAAATATAATTCACCACCACCTGCTGGGCGCGATCGGAAAATTCGGCCAATTCCTCTGGCGTGGGGGTCACCTGATCACCCTTGAGACGATCGAGCAGAGCCACACACACACCTGCCCCGCGAAGCCCCGCCCGCATGCAAAACGAGGCAAACTGGGGGATTTCCATTTCGAAATTCCTCACGCCCATTTTGTAGATACGGTGAATGAACGCCATCTTCTCTTCCTGCGAATAACCCGGATACAACGCGCCATCCAGACGCGCCTGCTCTTCGTAAAAGCAATTCACGCCAACCGTTTTGCCAGTGATCACCGACAAATTTCCACGCGTGCTCAAGAGTGCCCGGTTGAGCTCTGCGTCCAGGCGTGTGGGATAGCGCACGGTTTTACCTAATATGGACAGTTCATAGTAAGGCTCGATGTTCCCGTTCAAGGCCTCATCGGTCAGCACCACTGTTCCCGGCTCTACCCCCAAACCACCCGAGGTGCCAATCCGGATAAAATCCGGATCACCCGCCCCCGCGTAATACATGAGCTTGGTGATTTCGTGCATGAGAATGGAAATGGAGGGCATCCCCATGCCATGAGACACGCTCACCACGGGCCCTACTTTGTACAACGAAAAACGTTCTGTCTTGCCAATGGGCAGGATTGCCTCATCGCTGATGGGGATATCCAGCTCTTTGGCGGCCTTTTTTGCGAACGTCAACGCCCTCTCGGGACTCCCGCCCATACACACATAACGGGTATCGCCAAACATGGCAGTCAGGTTCATGCCCGAATGCAAACCCATGTGGTACAAAATATCGACCTTCATATTGGCCAACTCTGGATTGATGTTTTTGATTTTCATTACAAAGCGTGGATCGTGAATCGTAGATCGTGAATCGAAAACACGACCCACGACCCACGATACACGATTCACGTTATCCTCTATGCATACTCTCCGCCCCAAACGAATGATTGAGCCTCAAGAACTCACTGATTGTCTCTGCTACATCCGCAAAGGTTTTGCGAGTTCCAAGATTTTTGCCAACCCTGTTTTTCTGATACATAACCACCGGCACGTACTCGCGCGTGTGATCGGTGCCCGCAAACGTGGGATCACAACCATGATCCGCAGTGATGAATACCAGATCGTTCTCGGTCAACGCAGCAAGAAGTTCTGGAATCTGGGCATCCAAATCTTCAATCGCCTTGCGATAACCAATCACATCACGCCGATGGCCGTAAAGCATGTCAAAATCAGTCAAATTCACAAACGCGATGCCCTGCCAATGCGTTTGTTGGGCCAAGGCGATCAGCTCCTGCATGCCTTGTGTATTGGATTTGGAAACCCGTTTCTGCGTGATGCCTTCATCGGCAAAAATGTCGGCAATTTTGCCAATACTGATCACCTCGTAACCTGCCTCCTTTGCGGCCTTGAGAACAGTGGGCTTGAGTGGTTTGAGCGAATAATCGTGACGATTGGGTGTTCGTTTGAAATCCGTCTTGTTATGCCCAACAAACGGACGAGCGATCACGCGACCAAGTTTGTCCTCGTATTCATTGAGCATGGCGCGAGCGATGACACAAACATCATAGAGTTTCTGCAGGCCAAACGCCTCTTCGTGCGCCGCGATCTGAAACACAGAATCGGCGCTGGTGTACACAATCGGTTTGCCGGTGCGCACGTGATCCTCACCAAGTTCGGCGATAATTTCTGTGCCTGAGGCAGGTTTTCCCTCTCCCAAGACACCAGGCAGGGGATTCCCCTGCTCGCGACAACGAGTCAAAAACCGATCAAGCATTTCTTGGGGCAAGCCCTCATCAAACACCGGCATTTGAAAAGGTACGGGGCAGCCTGCCATTTCCCAATGGCCAGACGGCGTGTCTTTGCCGGCAGAGACCTCTGCCATGCGCCCCCACGAAGCCAAGGGTGTCGACACAGGTTTCCACAGCAGATGTCCTTGCGGGTGTTCGGGGCAAACCAGAGTATTGGCGAGCCCCATTTGTTGAAGGTTGAGCGCGTTTAACCCACCCAACTTGTCGATGATATGATAAAGCGTGTTAGAGCCAACATCACCGCCTGCAACGGGCTTGAAAAAAGGAGCATCGGGCATCTCTCCCACACCCAGCGAATCCGCCATGATCCAGAAAATGCGTTTTTGTTGTAGTGTCATGCTCCACCGGATTAACCCGACTCAACAGGCAGTGCAATCAAATTTGATGAGACGGCTCCCACTGTTCCAAGCCTCTGAGTTTTTCGTAGAGACCATTCAAAAATGCCAAAGTAACTTCTGGAAGATAACCGCGCTCTGATGGCTCAAAGGCAACCGCACAGGAAATGCCATCCCCAGCAAACAGATCAAGACGCAACGAACCAAGCCCCGCCACTTTGGCGTCGTATGTGCTGTTAGGCAACATAGCCTCTTCGTACGCGTGCAAAGCTACGCCAACCGAGCCCTGTCTAAAGTCTACCCCCAAGAGTTCCCCCAAAAACGCAACCAACGCCTCGTGGGCTTTGCCATTTTTAAAAGAGCGTGACATATCCAAGCGAATGGACCAACGGGCCACATCGTTACCCGCATTAATAGTCAATAGCACGGGGTACTTGCCGCGCAGGAGCAAATGAAACCGCCGATGTTGTTGGTTTGCAGGCACGCCAGATCCCAGCTGGCCTGTGAAAGCCTTCATGGCCTCCTCCCGCACCCTCAAGGTGGGGGCAGTGGCTGGCGGTACGGCCTCTGCGTGTTTTTCCAATAGATCATCAAGGGTAAATGGCGTTTGAGAATTGAACTCAATAAATTGATCCCTCTGAGGGTTTTCTTGAGGGGTAAACGAAGAAGCTGGTTTAGGATACCTCATAAGATTCAAAAGGGCCGCGTCGAGTGTTAGCAAGGTCGCGCCGTTTTCAAAGGCCTGTGTGGGTTCAAAAGATATGTGCCCCCGACCTAACTCTTGATTTACCGAAATCAGCACCCGCACACCGTCTAGCGCCAACTCAAACCCTTGACCATGAGCAACAAACTGGTCTGTGCCAAACAACCTCGCCCCCAAAAATCGCGCGACGTCACCGATGTGAGGCGCATCTTTTTTTGTGACCTTAAAATCAATCCCCATACCACCGTGCAGGTATCTGGGATCATCAAGACCATACATATTGGTAAAGCGAATCCCTTTGACACTGATCTTTCTGCCCTCTAGATCAACAATTTGGCGCTGAACCTCGCTAATGGAATCCAAGAGAGGCAACGACTGACCATCGATGTTAAAAAGAAGCTCTTCATCGGGTAATTCATTCTCACATCGCACCTCAACCCGATTAGACGAAACCCCTTTTATTTCGTTCTGCATTCTGCGCGGAAACTCAAGCGTCACGGTTGCCCCCTGCTCCGCACTAGGGTGCACCAGCCTCATGACAACCTGACAGGCATCATTCCACCAGCCAGACTCGTCAAAGTTCCCAATGCGAATCAAACGAGACAATTGCTTGTTCTCCAAATCGAACAGCGTCGGCCAAATGGCAAAACGGAGCCCCACCCTGTCTAGCGCAGAAGAAAAAAATGTCTTGGCATCAAAAAAAGGACTCCCCAAGGGAATGGATAAAGTAACCGTCTGCCCACCAAGCCCCCACCAACGATTGGCTACCTTAACTGCATACCCGCACTCACCAGCTTTCACCTGTACCGCTTTAATGAAAGCAGAGATGATTTGCGAGCGTGACCTCTCTGTCTTCGACCCCAACGAATCCGCCCTTGGGCTTAACGCAGACTGTGCTGGCGTCGCCGTGAGCGCATCATTCCAGCTTCTCAGGGCCTGTTGCAACTCTCGGTGTTGCCACGCAAGTTCTGGCGAGTGATCAGCACAGTCACATCTGATGCTTTGCATTTTTTCTGCTTGCTGTGCCAAACTTTGCAGGGTGTGGCAACGCGGATCACTTGTGTCATTAGCAATGTCACGGCGTTGTCTTAAAATAGTTCGCGCCGCATTCACTGCCGCATGGATCTCTGTGAATGGCACGTACACGGGTTGTGACAAAAGTGGTAAACGGGGAATGGTGCTCATACACGTTGCCTTTCTGTTACACGGTTCTCTGTTTGTATTACCAAGAACAACCCCCGTATTTCACATTCCCTCTGTAAAAATCATGCAAAAAATGACGCCCACACTACTTTTCAGTCCACAAATGTGTGCGGCTTGTAATCGGTCACGCAATAGAGCGTTTTGGTTTTTGGGGTGATACGGGGAGCTATTATTTTGACGCGGCCTGCGGAGCAAGCCCCGCTTGCGAAGAGCGTCAAAAAATAGCAACCCGAAGCAGGACCCGAAAAACCAAAACGCTCCGTTTACTGACGGATACGTGTGATTTTCTTAAATCGTGGACAATTTTGCCAATAATGTCTATAGGCCTCGCCTTAAAAGGAGCCTTATGACTGAATCTGCTGTAACCATTTCTCGCGATCTTATAAAAAAACTTCCCAAAACGGACCTGCATGTCCACCTCGATGGTTCGGTCACGCCACAAACCATTGTGGAGTTGGCCAAAAAACAAAAAATCGACCTCATTGATGTTGCCAAAAAGCAGGGTTTGGCCAATCTCAAAACTGGCGATGCCTCTGAGCTGGAAAAAAAGATTTTCAAGGAATCGTATCAATCACTGGCGGAATACCTGGTCTCGTTTGAGTTCATCAACATCGTGCTTCGCTGTTACGACGGCCTTAAGGAGGCCTCTTACCGGCTCGCCTGCGATAACTTTAAGGAAGGTGTGCGTTACGTTGAGGTCCGTTTTGCCCCGCAAAAACACTGGGGTAGCGATTTTGACTGGGTCGACATTGTCAAGGCCGTTGACGACGGGTTCAAACAGGCCGCCAAGGAATACAATCAAAAAAAAGAAATCAAGTCCGGTGAGGAGCCCGAATACAAATACGGCATCATCCTGTGCGCCATCCGCATGATCAACCAGAACATGGGCAAGTATTACCGTTATCTGTATGAACTCCATGTCGGTGCCGACCTGCAAAATCTGGCGGCCATGTCCTCGTATGAAGTTGCCAAACTCGTAAACATCTGTCGCGAACAAGGCCTGCCCGTTGTGGGGTTTGACTTGGCTGGGCGTGAAGATGGTTTTCCCGCCGAGGTGCACAAAAAAGCATTTCTTTTTTGTTACGAACACGGCATCCCCACCACCTGCCATGCAGGTGAGGCGTACGGACCAGAGAGCATCAAGTCGGCCGTCAAGGACTGTTTTGCCAAACGCATCGGTCACGGCACACAACTTTTCAGCGAAAAGGCCATCATGAGCAAAAAACACGGTGATGGCAGTCTGCTCACCCAAAAAGAACGCGAACATTACATCAGCGACATAGCCGAATGGATCGCTGACAATCGCATCGCCCTCGAGGTCTGCCTCAAATCAAATTCGCAAACCCTGCCGGAACTGCGCGACCTGTCACAACACCCCATTGTCAATTTTCTCAAATACCGCATCCGCATTGCTCTCGGCACCGATAACCGCGCCATCTCCCGCGTGAGTGTGACTGACGAGTATGAGCGGGCGATTAAGCTTTACAACATCACCAAAAAACAGCTAAAGAACCTCTGCATTGACGGCTTTAAAGCGTCATTCTTTCCGGGAATGTACAATGAAAAACGCGAATACATTTCCAAAGTGATCGCTTATTATAAAAAGTTGATGGACTAGTTTTGTGATCACACAGCGACCACTTTGGTGATCGATGTGGCTGACCACACCGCGAAAGGAAAAGGCATGAACAAGAACACCTTCGACGTCATCATCCTTAATGGCAGGCCCGCGGCCGGCAAATCCGAGGTTATCGATTTTCTCAAAAGCGTTCCGGTAAACGAACGCATTGAACGCTTTCACATTGGTGAATTCGAAGAAATAGACGATTTCCCCATTTTGTGGGAACGCTTTGAAGACGACGATCTTTACGAAAAATTTAATCAGCCCCGTCAGGTCTCCAACACGCATTTCACGTATCAGGGACAAACGCTGAAAGGCTACGATTTCAAGGACAAGTTCTTCTGGAATTTCCTGATCGAAAAACTCAATGGCCTGTACGCAAAAAAAATCCGGGACGACAAGCACTATCACAACACCAAAACCGTTTTGGTAGAGTTCGCCCGCGGATCCGCTCATGGCGGGTTCAAAATGGCCTACGATTATCTGAGCGATGAAATTTTGTCCAAGGCAACCACACTGTACATCAAGGTGAGTTGGGAAGAATCTTTGCGCAAGAACCGCAGACGTTTCAATCCCGACAAGCCCGATTCCATTTTGGAACACGGTCTGGAAGACAAAAAGTTGGAGATGATGTACAAGGAATCCGAT
>CAZGMS010000211.1:0-19234 GCA_964526915.1 uncultured Nitrospirales bacterium | reverse complement strand
AATTCTTCTTCGTAGGGACGGTTGGTTTCGGGGTTGATTCCCGTAATTTTATAACCAACGGGTTCCAGATGTTTTGCCCCTCCGCCGGTAGACATGATTCTGGCCAGGTAAATGGTGAGCGTGCAATTGTCCCGGGTGAATACCAGTGTTTTGACTATGCCGCCGGAAATTTCCGTGAAGGGCTTGAAAAGCTCATGGGCGACGTCGCCCATGGGGATAGACGTATTTGTATTTTCGGCCAGTGTAAAGCCCTCCAAGCTGACATCAGAAATTTTGTAGCTGTTCACCGATTTGGCTGGGTTATCTGTTTGTTTGGTAGCGTATTGTAATCGGAAGTCTCGATTGTTCCTGTCTTTGTAGGTGACGGTGAGGACTCTTTTTTTATCACCATCATTGTCTGTGGGGTTATGGAAAAAAAATCCCCCATTTTGTGGGTTGGCGCGATCACGCATTATTTGCCCGGTGAATTCTTTTGTGCTTGGGCCTTCTGTTGACGAACAATCCTGCGCGGGTGCATTGGTGGACGCTGGTTTGCGCGTGGTCGTGGTGATTGCTGTGTGAGAGGCACCCGCGTGCATGGCCGGACCACTATCTTTCGGACGGGTATGTGTCTGTGGAACCCATGTGTAAGGTACTGTCTCGTGAGCTTGCAGGGTGTTGAGTCCACCGGCACTGCGTAACATGGTGTCAAGTTCACGCGCGATTTGTGCTTGTGAATGATCGACCATCAGGGCAGGCTTATTGATCAAGGTGCCAGGTACCTTGATCATCTGATCGGGTCTGAGGTTGAGGCCAAATTGGCTCAAGGAAAGTTGAGAAGGGATAAAGGGTTTCATACCGCTTTCATCGTCATCCCCTTTGGTAAGTTGCGTGAAAAATGTGAAAAAAATACGATAAAAATAATAAGATAAGATGACGGAGTTGATTTGAATGATTTGAAAGCCAAGGGATAAAGGATGATTAAGGATTAAGGAAAGGATTAAGGATGACGGAGTTAATCTGAAAAGAAAATAACGCAAGGCGGAGGATGTCCTGTAACTCAATTATCTCATTTGTTACGGTTGGTTACAAGATACTATAAAAAGGTACCTGGCACCTTCTGGCACCTTCAAAAATGTACCTGGCACCTTCCTGGCACCTTCCTTTTCTTCCTTTTCTCTTTCCATATGCACAAAGATATCAGATAATAATAATGATATCTTATGCGTACCTACGCCATGATCATACTTGTCCTCATCTTTTTGGTCCCCGCTTCTGTTCTGGCCGCCGGGCCGATGATCAACTATGGCGACACATCTGGTGACACGATTGTCTCCATGCCACCGGTTTGGGACAATTCGGCTCCCATTGAATACACCATTGAGTCGGGAACCTGCGGGCCTTTTTCGAACGATGAGATGGTGGAAAAATACGAGGACATTCTTGCTGTCTGGAGCGACATTGAAGGTGTTGACATCAGTTTTTCCGCTGTGACCGGTGAGATAGGTTCTATCGACGACAGCAACTACGCAGATTATTTTTATTATGGTCTGGAGGGAGAGGATGTCACTGTAGCCACTGATGGCATCAACCCCGTGATGTTTGATGATGATGGTGCTTTGACCGATGCGCTATTTGGTACTGGCGGTTCCAGTTCTGTACTGGGTTTTGCCTCTGTTACGGGACTCGATGATGATGCTCTCTACGATGGGGAGGTGGTGATCAACTGCAAATGCATGGAGGATCACCCCACAGAAAACTGTGATGAAGTTGTTTTTTCCGAAGAGGACCTGAGTTTCACAATCACACATGAGATGGGGCATTTTCTGAATATGGGACATTCGCAGGCCAACTATAACCTCATGATCGACTGGGCTGCCGATGACTTTGATGAGGCAACCAAACCCTTTGGTGATGGGGATTTGCCCATCATGTTTCCCACCTCGAGTGACATGACGGAGGTCATCCCGCAGGCGGACGATGTCCTGACCCTCAAGCAGTTGTACCCCAGCGGCTCTCTGTCAGACGATTACTGCAAGGTTGAGGGCTACATCGTGGACAGTGAGGGCGAGTATGTTCCTTGTCTCGATGTCTGGGCGGTGACCGAAGATGAAGACCCCGCTGAGACCCTCACCGTGACGACGGGCAGTAGCAATACCTACGGCACGGGAACGGGTGATGATTTTGATCCCGATGCCACCTGTGATGAGAATTGTGGTTATTTTCTGTTGTACATCAAACCAGCAACGGCCTACAGTATTCAACTGTATGATGTTTATAGCGCCTTTACGGGGGGGTCGAGTGTCGGCCCATGTACAGTGACCCAACCCGAGTATGGCATGTATGGTGATGAGTTGTACACGATCACCGCGGAGGATTGCCCCACGGCGACGGATGAGGTCATCGATATCGGAACTATTGACACCGATGGCACTGTCGTTGAGGCCGGTGATGGTGATGGGGGAGGTGGTGATGGAGGAGGTGGTGATGGAGGCGGGGGCGGAAGTGGTGGGGGCGGAAGTGAAATGAGCGAAGACGACAAATTCAATCCCATAGATTATTGGTCGTGCAGTTTACGCCATCATAAGGGACGCAGTGAAGGAACCAAGCCTCTTTCGTTGACCTGTTTGTTCGTGGTTTCTATTTTGTTTTTATGTCTGCTGAGAATCTTCTCGAAATCGACTGTCTTGCCTCATCTCTCCCACACCACATACACCTCGGAGAAACGATAGGGTCGGGGGGTCGTGTTCCACTTGATCTCCGGAATTGTTCGCAAGCGGTATTTTTCTCTTACGACCTGTCTGACAATATCGGAGCGGTTGCTAAGGATGCTTGGGTCGGTGGGGAGGTACACACCGGCATAGCCGCCGGCGATGGCAAATTTGATCACCTGATTCATCAGGTTGTTATAGAAGGTGGCCGCGTCGATTCTGGAGAGGAATTCCACAGAGGGGTTGATGCCAGGCAAGGTCAGATATTTTTTGCCGGCGATGGTGGTCTCGAAGACATGAATGTAGCCCACGGCCTCATGGTGCGTTTCGTCCGTGATGGCCAGAAGTTTGAAAGAGGGGTTTTTCCAAAGCGCTGTGTCTCTGGCCGTGCAGACACCCGAGGAAAGCCCGTGCAATCCAAACGCGGGACCCTTGACGGCCCTTAGTCCCACGGTGATGCGGCCCGCATTTGTGTAGGTGTATTTCTTGCGTTCGGTCCGAATCAGTCTCAGGGGTTCTTCCAGAAGTTCCTGCAGGATGCAGTTTTTGTTGGTCACGGGGACCGCCTCCATTGCTGATGTGATGGCGAGCCTCAAGGTCCCATCCACACGCGGGATGATTTTTTCCGCGATGTCGGCTGGGTGATAGGATGCCAGCATATTACCCAAAATCAATATTTTTTTGTCGGTGGGCAAAGCTTTGTTCCAGAGGTCCTTTATTGCTTTGATCAGTTTCTGGGCGTTGCCTTCAAGTGGTTGTTTTTTTGCTTGGCTCGCCAAGACGTCATTGGGAACCTGGTTCAAGGCGTCAGCAAGAATTTTCTGCAGCAAATCTTTATCACTAAAAAGCTGTTCCAGTAGCGTGAGGGCGGTGTAATCCAAGGAATGAATGCGTTCAATTTTTTCGCGCAGGGCATCGTCCTGGCCCGCCAGCTTGTAAAGAAGAGCCAGCACACTTTGATGTTTTACCGATCTTTCTTCGGGTGTTTTGGCATTCAGATAATCGGCAAGCACTGTGACCAGTTGATCTTGTGTGACAGGCTCCTGCCCCTTGCGTGACCTAAGCCTGGCGAGCATGGCGCTCACTTTGCCAAGGGGATCTGCGTTTTCACCGGTCCTGATTTGCCATTGTCCCAATTCCTGCTCAAATGTTTCGAGTTTGCCTTTCCAGGAAGACGGGACATGCGCTCTCAGATCACCTGCTGTGCGTATTTTCCTGAGCAGGTCCAGGTGTTCCTCTCTTTTTACATAGCTGGCCCCGCTGGTGGGTGAGGCCATCTGGATTACGCCGAGCAGAAACTCTTCGCCGTGTTCGTCCTGTATTTTCTGCATTTCAGCCAGGCCAAAGTCATCATCGAGAATCTTTGATACATAACCGGCCAGTTCCTCAAATAGTGCTTCACCCCGTTGACGATAGGCCTTGTAGATACTGGGATGAAAGCCGTGCGTTTTTTCAACCAAGGCAAAAATGCTGTCTTTTTCCCGGTCAAGCTCTTTAGGCAGGATTCCGGCCTTTGTGGCCTCAATCAGGCCTTCCATGATGTTGAAACCCAGTCTGGGCCAGCGTGCAAAAATCTCAGCATACAGGGAAAGGTGTTGGGTCAACTGGCT
Organism: uncultured Nitrospirales bacterium; assembly: GCA_964526915.1. GTDB lineage: Bacteria > UBA10199 > UBA10199 > UBA10199 > JADGCS01 > JAHJDR01. The sequence continues at coordinate 14,934 of CAZGMS010000211.1, read as the reverse complement.
CGGGGTCAATGTTTTTGTGAAAAATTCACGGTGGTTGTTGAGTTCGTTCAAAACCTGCCAGGCGTTGTAGTCGTTCAATCCCGAAAGAAAACGCAAAAAGTGGTCGGCCATGGTGGGGCCGCTGTGCCGGTCAAGATTCAGAAACAGCCAGTCGAGGATTTGGTACGCCGCTCCCGCTCCTTGGCCGGCACGACGTGTTACGGAGACGAGGTAATAAAATTGCTCAGCAGAGGACATCCAGCAACGACTTAGCCCCTTAATGGCAAAGTGAAGGTAATGAAGATTAGCATGACCACTTTGGGCGACGAGTGTCACCAGCTGGTCTTGTTGTTCGAAGTTCCATCCTTTATCACGTAGCGTAATAAGAACATCGGGCAGTTTATTCAGAACCTGCCCGGCATTTCTTTTCAAATCCCTGACGAGCAAAGTCAAAAACTGATATTGTTGTCGCACTGACCATCCCAGTGTGGAGATACGTGTGACCACACTTGGAACACAGTCAAAGAGCTGTTTGAAATCATCCGTAGGTTTTTCTGCCAGACAAGTGAGGAAGTGATACTGTTGCTCAATGTGCCAATCTGCCTCTTGCAGCGCCCTGAGCGCGGTCAGGAGCGCCCTGCAATGAAGATCAAAAGGGTTATTTGTCTGCGCGGCAAGCTTTGTCAGGAGGTTGTATTTTTGCATTGATGACCATCCTGTTGCTTCCCATTCGCGTAGCGTTGTGGTTAGGGCCCCCCATTCCCAACCAACGCGAAGTCCCGCGTTTTCTGCAAGTTGGGTGAGGAGTGTTAATTTTTGTTGTTCTGTCCAACCGGTATTGGCCAGACATTGAATGGCATTGGGAATGGCCTTAAAAGCTTCGTCAACGAAGTGTTTCCCATTGTTGGCCAGAAGCAACAAGAACTGATGTTTTTGCTGGGACGCACAGCTCAGTGACGCCAGTCCATGGATGGCAACAGGCAGGTGTTGAAAGCCGTCACTGCCGCCATTTTTTGCCAGGGTGGTGAGCAGTGCGTGTTGTTGCTCAAAATCCCAGTTTGTTGGCGCCATCCCGCTGATCGCGCTGGCAAGCTGTTCATAGGTCGCCTGCATGAAATGACCGCCTGCTTCGGCGAGATCTAACAACAGACGGCTTCGTTGACCACCATTCCAGCGTGTCTTTGCCATGGCCCGTACAGCTGGCAGAAGATGTCGATAGACTTTGTCAACCTGGCACCCTCCCTTTTCAGCCAGTTTAACCAGTAGAGTCAATTGTTGCCCACGGTCCCAGCATGACCAGAAACGCATAGTCTGTATGGCAGAGGGTAGCGCGGCGTAGGCCCATTTGATGGCGGGACTTATTTCTTCCTGAAAACCTGCGATGATTTGTTCCCTGTCCTCTCTTGAATAACGGTGGGTTGCCTTTGTGGCTGTCATGCGTTTTTGTTGGTTCTGCGCAATGCCTTCCGCAATCTGCTTGAGAAGCCAGTGTTGTTGCTCGACAGTCCACCTCGATTGTTCGAGAGCCGTCCGCAGTTCTGTATTGTCACCTATCATTTGTCTGAGTTCCAAGACATCCCTGTGACGAGAAGAGTTTGAGATGTGATTTTGGATGACCTGATTTCCGAAACCCAGACCAATGAGGAAGGCCGCTCCCGTATGCAGGGCACGTTCTGCAAGCATGACCGGCCTGGTGTTCGTAATGCCGGATCGAGAGAGTCTGTGTGTGTCTTGTGGCAGTGACCAGGTAGATTGCGCAAATCGGCGGGCGATGTGAATTTGGGAAACAATGTGTTCGCTCAAACCTCTGCGTGCGGTGAGAGAGGTGACATAGTCCATCTGGGCCAGTGTTGGAGGCAACATGTGGTTCATGCTGGCAGTCAGATCAAAACCTGCCGTTCTCGCAAGATCCCAGGGATTGATGGGCGAGAGGATTCCCATGCCCTCTATTATCGTCAAAGCACCTGGAATGTTGTCCTAACAAAGAAAAATCCGTCCACAATTGTGGACAGAAAATATCGTGGGTGAAAAGGGACCTTTTACCTCCTGTCTTTGTTCCACCCATTTCCATCCCATTTGCCTTTTTGCCTCAAACTCGCTATATGAGAGAACGGTCCTTTGACCCCTTGACAAAATCAAAAACATTATTAAAATCCGTCACCTTATGTCTAAACGCGACTACTACGACCTGCTGGGCATTCCCAAATCAGCCACCGAGGCAGATATTAAATCTGCCTACCGCAAAAAAGCGCTCGAATATCACCCCGACCGCAATCCGGGCAATCACGAGGCCGAAGAAAAATTCAAGATGGTGGCGGAGGCCTACGATGTGTTGTCCGATACGCGCAAAAGGGGGATCTACGATCAGTTTGGACACGCTGGTCTGCAAGGTGGGCCGGGTGGCGGGGCGTACCACGGATTCAACAGCGCTGACGATATTTTCAGTGCGTTTGGCGATGTGTTTGAGGATTTTTTTGGGTTTGGCGGTGGCCGTGGTTCGAGCCGAACACGAGCGCGGCGTGGTCGCGATTTGCAGATTGAAACCAAAATCGATTTTATCGAGGCCTGTTTTGGTGTGACCAAAGAGGTGAGTGTGGCGCACAACATGCCCTGTGATGCGTGTGGAGGGACCGGGGCCAAGGCCGGATCGTCGCCGGAGACCTGTTCGTATTGCCGTGGGCGAGGTCAGGTGCAGATGAGTCAGGGTTTCTTCACGATCAGCACCACGTGTCCGCAGTGTCAGGGGCAGGGGCGCGTCGTGCGCGAAAAATGCGCCCAGTGTTTTGGTCGCGGGACTGTGAATAAAAAGAAAAAGTTCGATGTCAAGATCCCCGCGGGGATTCAGGAAGGCATGCGGGTCATGATGCAGGGGCAGGGTGAGGCGGGTGAAAATGGAGGGCCCCTGGGCGATCTTTATGTGTATGTTCATGTCAAGGAACACGAGGAGTTCGACAGAGAGGGCGATCACATTTTATCCGAAATTCAGGTTCCTTTTCCCGCGCTGGCCCTGGGTTGTGAACTGGATGTTGCCACGATCGGTGGGGCGGCCAAAATCAAAATCAAACCAGGGACCCAATCCGGGGATGTGTTTAGGCTCAAGGGTGAGGGCGTGGCCAATGTGCGCACCGGTCGACGTGGAGATCATCTACTGCACGTTCAAGCCCTGACGCCAACCAAGTTAAGCAACAAGCAGAAAAAATTACTCGAAGAGTTGGCTGTGGATTTTGGCACGGCCTGTGCGGGCAATATCAAAAAGAAAAAGAAGAATTTTTGGGAAAGGTTGATGGAGGAATAACATGAACGAAGAACTAAACAAATTAACAGAACAAGTTAAGTTGGCCCATGTCAGGTTGGCTTCTGTCAACGAAGAAGTGGGCAAGGTGATTGTGGGGCAGAGGTACATGCTCGATCGTTTGCTCATGGGGGTGCTCTTGGGCGGACACATTCTGGTGGAGGGTGTGCCGGGACTTGCCAAGACCACGGCGGTGCGCGCCTTATCCGATGTCATCTCCACGAGCTTTCAGCGCATTCAGTTCACGCCCGATCTCCTGCCCGCCGACATCATGGGCACACAAATTTATAATCCCAGGACGCAGGAGTTTTTCATCAAAAAAGGGCCCTTATTTCACAACATCATTCTGGCGGACGAAATCAACAGGGCACCTGCCAAGGTCCAGAGCGCCTTGCTCGAAGCCATGCAGGAAAAACAGATCACCATTGGCGAAGAGACGTTCAAACTCGACGAGCCTTTCATTGTTCTGGCCACCCAGAATCCCATTGAGCAAGAGGGCACGTACCCACTACCCGAGGCACAACTCGACCGGTTCATGCTCAAACTCAATGTCACGTACCCGTCTGTTGAGGAAGAACTTGCGATCATGAATCGATTTGCCCGCAAGGACCAAGGGGTTGCGCAAAAGGTATTGTCCCCGCAGGTTGTGTTGGCCATGAGGGAGATTGTCGAAAGAATCTACATCGATCCCAAAATCAACGACTACATCGTGCGGCTGGTGTTTGCCACGCGTGACCCCAAAAAATTGGGCAAGGGTCTGGAGCGCCAGATCCAGTTTGGTGGCTCTCCCCGGGCCAGCATCAATCTGCATCGCGCCGCCCGTTGTTGGGCCTTTTTGCAGGGCAGGGCGTATGTGGTTCCTCAGGATGTCAAGACGATGGCCCCGGATGTGCTCAGGCACCGCATCCTGCTCACTTACGAGGCAGAGGCAGAGGGATTGACCACGGATAACATCATTCAGACGATTTTGGATAATGTGGAGGTGCCGTAAATGGTAATGGGTAATGGGTAATGGGTAATGGGTGAAGGAACAATAAATATCGAACAGGGAATGTCGAAGTGACATTTTGTCCTTACACTCAAGGGCACAAGCGATCCACGATCCACGATCGTCGATCCACGAGTTATGCTATCCGCAGAACTGATCAAAAAAATCGATTCCCTTTTTATCCGTTCGCGTCATCGTGTGACCGATGTGTTCAGCGGTGAGTACGAAAGTGCCTTCCGCGGTCGTGGGATAGAGTTCGAGGAGTTTCGCGAATACGTTCCGGGCGATGACATTCGTCAGATCGACTGGCACGTGACCGCCCGCATGGACAAACCTTTTGTCAAAATTTATCGCGAGGAGCGCGAACAGACCATTTTTTTTCTTGTGGATTCTTCGCGCAGTCTCAAATTCGGTCAAAAAAGAGAAAAGCTCGAGGTGGCCACGGAACTGGCGGCGCTCTTGTCTTACGCGGCGATCAAAAGTCACGACAAGGTGGGACTCATCATCTTTTCGGACCAAATCGAAAAATACATTGCCCCCAAACAAGGGCGCGCGCACGTCTGGAACATCATTGCCACACTGCTCACGCACAAACCTCGGGGAACCAAAACAGACATCAATCAGGCCACTCAATTTTTTCTCAACGTAACAAGGCGCAAGACGGTGTGTTTTCTCATTTCCGATTTTCTAGACGTGGATTGCCGCGACTCGTTGCGCGTGGCCAGCTTCAAACACGAATTTGTTGTGATGCGTGTGTTGGACACGCTGGAGAGACAATTGCCACAATTGGCGCTCATGGATTTTGTTGATCTGGAATCCGGACAAAATAAAACACTGGATTTGGGGGGCAACAACACGTGGTTTGGCGATGGTTATCGTCAAACCACCAAAGACCTGACCCGATTTTTAGGCAACAACAACATCGATTTTTTGGACCTGAGGGCCGATGAGGATTACGTGGAGGCCCTGTTGAAATTTTTTATGAAGAAGGACAAGAAGAGATGACCCGTGAATTGCCAAAATCCATTGCCGAGATGCAGGACATCATCGATATCGAGAGCATCGTGAGATCTGCCTATCCCGGCTGGATCAAACTCATCATCATGATCCTGCTCGCGATGTTTTTTTGCGCGGCGCTGATCTGGGCGATCAGGAAACTCTGGAAGCGCTTTGGCGGACCAGACTCTGCCGTCGTCATGACTATCGAGCAATTGGCATTGAAAGATCTGGCCAAACTCAAAAAGAAGCAATGGCCCGAGCAAAACAAATGGCCTCTTTATTATTTTGAACTCGACGAAATTCTGCGCCGCTACATTCAACTTCGTTTTGGGTTTGATCTCTTGGACAAAACTTATGAGCAGATCCGATCGTTATTAAAGAGCGGGGCGGCGGCGCCCGAATTTTTGCAGTTGCCTTCGGTGACAATCAGTGAGCTCAAGGTGTTTTGGGAAGGGGCTCAGCTCATCAAGTTCGCCAAAATGCCGGGCACGGTGGCAGATTGTGAAAAAGATTTTATGATGGTGAAAATATTTGTAGAAACGACGAAACAAGCAAAAAGCTGAAAGGCATATGAATATTGAATATAGAACAAGGAATGTCGAATGTCGAAATTTGTCATCCCTGCGCACGCAGGGATCCAGAATTATTATAAACATGGATTCCAGCATTCGCTGGAATGACAATCATTTCGAAATTCCTTGTTCCTTGTTCGTGATTCGATATTCGTTTTCTTCCCTTTGAACTTTCAGCTTTGATCTGTATTTTGAATACTTTTTTCCAATTCCATTCCCCCTGGTATTTTTTGTTGTTGATCGTTGTGGTGCCGCTGTTTGTGTTTGACCTCAAAAAACTGCACCTGCTCCGGTTCGACATGAGTTCCCTCTCGCTCATCCGATCACAGCGAAAGACGCTCAGGGCTATTTTTGAGTTTATACCGCCGTTTTTGAGATTTGTTGCGTTGATCCTCCTGGTGGTGGCGGTGGCCCGGCCGCAGTGGGGTAACAAATACACTGAGATCAATAGTGAGGGGATCGATATCATCCTCACACTGGACACCTCGGAGAGCATGATTGCGCTTGATCTCAACCTGAACGGCAAAGAGGCCACACGTATGGACGTGATCAAATCAGTGGTGGGTGAGTTTATCGATGGACGCGCTTACGATCGTATGGGGATGGTTGTTTTTGGGACCAATGCGTACACGCAGTGTCCTCTCACACTGGATTACGATATCCTCAAGGGTTATCTGGGGCTCATTGAGATAGGCATTGCCGGTCCCGCAACGGCGGTAGGGGATGCCCTGCTCACGTCGGTGAAGCGTTTGGAAACATCCCAGACCAAATCGCGTATTGTTATTTTATTGACCGATGGGACCAGCAATGCTGGCAAGATATCCCCTCTCCGGGCATCCGAAATGGCGGCCGAGCAGGGGATCAAGGTGTACACGATCGCCGTGGGACGTAAGGGCAGAGTGCCTTTCCCCCAGAAGAGTATGTTTGGCGGCTGGCAGAAGGCCTATGCTGTGTTCGATGTCGATGAAGACAGCCTGCGCGACATCGCCCAGAAAACGGGAGGCCAATTTTTCAAGGCCAGCGATACCGAGGCGCTCAAAGAGGTGTATCGTACGATTGACCAGTTGGAAAAAACCAAGGTCGACGTGAAAGAATTTTCAGATTTTGAGGAGATGTATTTGTCTTTCTTGATCCCGGCAATCCTGTTGCTGTTGGGAGCCTGGGTGTTGCAGAGGACAGTTTTTTTACGGATACCGTGAAATCACGTGTTCACGTGAAAATGCATTTTCGTGAACACTTGAATACTTGAACACGTAAACACGAAGTTTTTGATGCAATTCGAATCACACTATGCCATCGCATTCTTCTGGATTTTGCCCGTTTTGCTGGTCCTGTTTTTGCTTTTGGAAAAAAAACGCAAACGGATCTTGCACGGCTTTTCCCCCCCCGATGTTTTGGCCAAGCGTTTGCCTGACTACGCGAAAGGGACTTATGTCGTGAGGTTTTTATTTTTTGTGTTGGCTATTTTTTGTCTGGGGTTGGCCTGGCTCAAGCCCTATTCCGATTATGAAATGCGCGAAGTCAAACGCAAAGGTGTCGACCTGTTTTTTTTGGTGGATCTGTCACAATCCATGAACGCGCAAGACATCCAACCCAGTCGCATCACCCGCGCGCGATACGAAATTGTTGATTTTCTCAAAAATCTGCATGGTGATCGTGTGGGGCTCATTGGTTTTGCGGGTGATTCGTTTGTTTTTGTTCCCCTGACGGGCGATTACAATGCGTTTTCGATGTTTGTGGATGAACTCACTCCCGAGGCCATGCCGGTGCAGGGCACGGATATCAAAGGGGCTATCGCGAAGGCCGTCAAATCTTTTCAGAAAACAAGCTCGTCCCGAGCCGTGGTCCTCATCACTGATGGGGAAGACACGGTCGGTTTGAATCAAGATGTTTTGGAGCAGATCAGGGAGCTCAACATCAAGTTGTATATCATGGGCGTTGGCAGTGAGGAAGGGGCCCCGATTCCCCTGAGCGAGGGTGGGTATCTCAAGGATCGAAAGGATCAAGTGGTTTTGTCGCGGCTGAATGAACCTGCTCTGCAACAACTGGCCAAGGTTACTGGCGGGGGGTATGTCAGATCGGTGAGCGGTGATCTGGATCTGGAACAGATCTATCAACAGGGCATCAAAAAATCTTTTGAAGATGTCGCCCTGAACGCGGGGCAGAAGAAACTTCCCGTGTACGAGTTCCAGGGGCCGATTCTGGCGGCGATCATCTTGCTGTTTTTGGAGATTCTCACAACAAACAAAAAAAGATTCTGGCGGGGTCTGTGGCCTTTGCGGGCAAGGCAAAAAACTGTGCCGACCAACAAAATGGGGATTCTGATTTTCTTGCTGGTCTGTCCTGTCTTGATGATGGTGTCCCAATCAGCTCTGGCGATGAACCCCTTCACGTTCGAAAAGGCCAATCACCAACATGAGGCCGAGGCGTACGATAAGGCGAGGGAAACTTATTCTGATTTGTCGAAAAAAAATCCCAGTGATGCCGAATTGCATTACAATATGGGGGCCAATGACTATCGTTTAAATGACTTTACACGTGCTGAGGAAAATTACACCAAAGCTTTAGATAATCAGGATAACAATATGAGAAGTAAAACCCTTTTTAATTTAGGAAATGTTCGATACAAGCAAAAAGATATGAAAGGAGCCCTGGAGTATTACGAAAAGGCCCTGCAGGTGAATCCGGATTACGAGGCCGCAAAGCTCAACAGGGAGTACGTGAAGAAGGTCATGGAGGGGGAGAAGAACGAAGGGACGAAGGACGAAAACACGAGGGACGAGGGGGAGAAGAACGAAGAGACGAAGGACGAAAACACGAAGGACGAGGGGGAGAAGAACGAAGGGACGAAGGACGAAAACACGAAGGACGAGGGGGAGAAGAACGAAGAGACGAAGGACGAAAACACGAGGGACGAGGGGGAGAAGAACGAAGGGACGAAGGACGAAAACACGAGGGACGAGGGGGAGAAGAACGAAGGGACGAAGGACGAAAACACGATCAACGATCCATACCCTCTGGGGCACAAGCGATCCACGCCCCACGAAGAATATGAATTTGATAAAAATCCACAAGGTCTGCTAGAGCAGACCTCCGATGAACCTCGTGACGCCTTGCGCTACATGATCAAACAACAGACGAATGAAGATAAAGAGGTGGAAAGGCCGTGGTAGGGGGACGATACAATTGAGCAATTGGCAATTGGCAATGGGCAATTGCAGTAATTGCAATGATTGCAACAATTGCAGTAATTGCTGTAGTTGAAGACTGTCCGCGTTTATAATGAAACGACTTGTATACATCCTGCTCCCTCTCGTATTTTTTGCCTGGCAGACTCAGGCTGCGGTGCAGGTTGAGGCCAGCATCGATGACGAGGTACTGACCATCGAAGATCAAACTACCATCACAATCGAAGTCAGTGGTGGCAATGTGGAAGACGTTCAAGTTCCGAGTGTGACGGGTCTCGAGATCATGTTTGGTAGTCAATCATCGAATATGATTGATGTGAACGGACACACTAGTATTTCCCAGATTTTCATGTACCGCGTCATTCCCACCGATGTTGGGGAGTTTCGGATAGATCCTTTCTTGCTCACCGTCGACCGCAAGTCCTACAAGACCAATTCCCTGAAACTCACGGTTACCAAATCGGCACAATCCAATCCTCCTATCACGACACTGCCGGGTCAGATTTGGCAGTTTCCACAGCAACAGCCTCAAGCCCAACCGCAACCAAAGCCGCAACCGCAGGGAACACAACAAGGCGCCCGGGTGAGTGATTACTTTTGGATCACCACCAGCGTAAATAAAAAAGATGTTCTCATGGGTGAGCAGGTTTTGTTGACCTTCAAATATTACGCCCGGGCCCATCCTTTGGCTGCTGAATTGAAGACATTTGATTTTACGGAATTCCTTTCTGAAGTTGTCAAACCCAATACCAACGGGGTCGAAACCATCAATGGGGAACAGGTTGAGACGATCGAAAAGGTGATTGCCCTTTTTCCCACAAAAGAGGGAGTGCTCACGATCAAGCCGGCTGAACTCGAACTGGCATACGAAGTTGCCGACAGGTCTATGGGACAAAATGGGTTGGATGTCTTTCCCTTCAGCCGTCGCGTGACGAAGACTGCCTTACTCAAATCCGAGCCGATCACCATCAAAGTGAGTCCCTTGCCGCAACCCATCCCAAAAAATTTCACCAATCTGGTTGGTAAGTTCGGTATGGAAATCAAGACCGGAACCAAAGAGGTTAAGGCGGGTGAGTCTTTGACGCTTGAGGTGAGCTTCGCAGGGGCTGGCAATATCAGGAATGCCCTATTGCCCGATCTTAATCTGTCCGATGTCAAGGTGTATCCCGATAAACCCGAGTTGGAGACCTATCAATCAAGCCAGGGTATTTCGGGCAAAAAAACCTTCAAGGTGGTGTTGGTTCCCCAACAGGCGGGGAGCATCAACACGGCGGAGCTAAAATTTGTTTATTTTGATTTGGATCAGAAAGCCTTTTTGCCACTGTCTTCGGATCCATTGGTCATCAGTGTATTACCGGGTGACAAGAGCAATGACCAGGTGAATGCCGTCATTGCGCAGGATCCCGTCAAGCAGGCCGCGCAGGAGATCAAATATCAGGATTTGGCGCCGCTTGCGACCGATGCTGGTTTGCTTTTGACCCCGGAAGGTGTTGTGATTTCTCACTCGTGGTTTTTGGTCATTTTTCTGGGGTTGCCCCTGCTCCCTGTTTTTCTGGTGCTGGCCGGGCGGTTCAGGATGCTGACAGCAGGCAACTCCCACAGATTCAGGAGAAGGAATGCCTACCGTGTTTTGAGTCAGACGCTGTCCCGCAGGGGCGCGGGAGCCGATGACGTGCTGGATGCCGTGCAGGTTTTCATGTCGCATGTTTTTGGCGTGACGGGCGGGGCACTGACAGCTGGGGAAATGAAAGATCATTGTGAGTCTCACGGAGTGATCCCCTCAGTGGCAGATGCTTTGGAAAAAATCATTCAGGAACTGGAAGCGGCGAGATACGGGTTCGACAAACAAACCACAGTCGAACAAGCGAGCAAAGAACTTCTGGTAGTGCTCAAGAAGATAGATAGGGATGCACACAGCTCAAAGCTCAAAGCTGAAAGCTGAAAGGGGGGGGCAAGAATATCGAATAACGAACAAGGAATGTCGAATGTCGAAATGTGTCATCCCTGCGAATGCAGGGATCCAGAATTATCGTAAACATGGATTCCAGCATTCGCTGGAATGACAATCATTTCGTAATTCCTTGTTCCTTGTTCGATGTTCGCTATTCATAGGTTTTTTAGGTCGACCCACGTATTTATGCATAGAACCATAACATTTATTTTTCTTCTTCTCCTATTTTTTTCCAGCCTGTTGTCATTCGCACAGGATCAGCCCTCGATTGACCCCGCTTTTGAAGCAGGCAAAACAGCCTATTTTGCCAATGACTATGCCCAGGCTGTTGTTCAGTTCGAAAAAGTTTTGCGGGATCATCCAGACAACGGGTATGCCCAATACAATCTGGGTAACGCGTTTTTTAAATTGGGGGAATTGGGAAAGGCCAGGCTGTACTATGAAAAGGCTGTTCTGCGTCTGCCCCGTTTTCAGGATTTGCAAATCAACAGTGATTTGCTCAAGCAAAAATTGACCGATGCGGTTGAAAAATCCTTTGGGGATTATCTGAGTGGGACCTTTTATTTTTGGATCGGTTATCTGACGATGTCGGAAGGCAGGATTCTGGTGATCTTGTTATCGATTGGCCTTTGGGGTTATTGCGTTTTCAGGATTTTGAGACGGCAACAGCTTGTCGTGACAAGCACAGCCATTGTTTTATTGATTTTTGTCTATCTTTCTTTGGGATGTTTTATTAAATACCACCTCGAAAAACCACTTGCCTACGGAGTGATTTTGCCCAAGAGCAGTGATGTCAGGGCCAGTTATCAGGAAAAAGACCAGGTCTTGTTTACTCTCCACGAAGGGGCCAAGGTACGACTGATTGACCACCAGGATTTTGGGGACGCGGAAAAATGGGTTAAGATCAGTCTGCCCCAGGGGCAAAAAGGTTGGGTGAAGGCGCAGGAGGTGGGGGAGATATAGAGAAAGGAAAATAATATGACCTTATGTGCACAAAAAATTGAAACAGCAGATTACAAAGTCGCCGATATGAGTCTGGCTGAATTTGGTCGCAAGGAAATCGAGATTGCTCAGTCCGAAATGCCCGGACTCATGTCCCTCCGTAAAAAATACGCGGAGGAGAAACCTCTCAAAGGTGCGCGGATCATGGGGTCTTTGCACATGACCATTCAGACGGCTGTTCTGATCGAAACTCTCGTCGATTTAGGGGCCGAGGTGCGCTGGGCCAGTTGCAATATTTTTTCCACGCAAGATCACGCGGCGGCGGCCATGGCCAAGGCCGGCATTCCTGTTTTTGCCTGGAAGGGCGAGTCGCTCAGGGATTATTGGTGGTGTACGGAACAGGCCATCACCTTCCCGGGTGGCCGGGGGCCCACGCTGATTGTTGATGATGGTGGCGATGCCACGATGATGATCCACAAAGGGATCGAGGCCGAAGATTGTGCCGCAGTGCTCGATAAAAAAGTGGAGGGTGTTGACGAACAGGAGTTGTATTTCAAGCTCAAAGAAACGCTCAAATGCGAGCCACAGAAATGGCACAGCATGTTAAATGAGATCAGAGGGGTTTCGGAAGAGACCACGACAGGGGTGCACCGTCTGTACCAGATGATGGAGAAGGGCAAACTGCTGTTTCCGGCGATCAATGTGAACGATTCTGTGACCAAATCAAAATTCGACAATTTGTACGGTTGCCGTGAATCATTGGCCGACGGGATCAAGCGTGCGACCGATGTGATGATCGCTGGCAAGGTGGTGGTGATCTGCGGTTATGGCGATGTTGGCAAAGGTTGTGCCAGGTCCATGCGGGCCTACGGCGCGCGCGTGGTGGTGACCGAAATCGATCCCATCTGCGCCCTGCAGGCGGCCATGGAAGGCTTCGAGGTCAAAACTGTTGAGGATGTTTTGGCCATAGGTCAGATCTACGTCACCACGACCGGCAATTGCGATGTGATCACTGCGCAGCACATGTCACGCATGAAAGACGGTGCCATCGTGTGCAACATTGGGCATTTCGACAACGAAATTCAGGTTGCCCAGCTCGAAAAAATCCCGGGCATCAAAAAAATCAACATCAAACCACAGGTTGACAAATACGTATTTGAAGATGGTCACACGATCATCATGTTGGCGGAAGGGCGTTTGGTCAATCTGGGTTGTGCCACAGGGCATCCCAGTTTTGTGATGAGCAATTCTTTTTCCAATCAGGTATTGGCGCAACTCGATCTCTGGCAGAACAACCCCCCGATTGGCGTGTTCACTTTGTCCAAGAGCTTGGACGAAGAGGTCGCCAGATTGCACCTCGAACATGTGGGCGCCAAGCTCACAGTCCTCACACCCAAGCAAAGCGAGTATTTGGGAATTCCGTCCAGCGGGCCATTCAAGTCGGAACAGTATCGGTATTAATTCAAATCAATAAATCAAGTTAAAAAAAATTATTATCAGACGATTTTGACATACAGAAAAGGCATGTCAAAGCAATAACTTTTTTTTCAAAAAATTCATTTGAATCAATTGACGTAAACCCAAAAATGCGATTATAATTCGCTAACGCTGTTATATCTCTTTCATTTTTACATCTTCGTCACACATCTTTGGAATGGAACCAGCTTAATTGGCATATTCATTAGTTGGTTTTTCAAAAGAGTCACATAGGAGCGTTTGGACCTTGGTTCTGCCACTTATCAAGAATAGGTGGGCGGGACTGAAGGTTTGGCAATTGCTAAACAATAACTAACCAAGGAGAGAAAAAATGAAAAAAAACCTAGCCTTCCTTTTGATCCTGGTTATCGCTTTGGTGGCTTTTGCTCCATTGTCCTTTGCTGATGGCGAAGTGGCTGTGGACGAAACCCCAGCGTACGATAACTGGCTCGAAAGACATAATATCCAACCTGTATTGGAAGGACATTATTATTACGGGTTACAGATGGGCAACTGCGCTAACATCACCTGCGCGGCAACCCAATACGACAATACCTTTGGTATTAATCGTTTCTACTTTGGTCTCAAAGGCGATATTACCGATCACATCGGTTTTAACTTCACCTTCGATTCCAATGCCGCCATTGGTACCTTCAATACAGCAAACTTCCTCTTTGTGAAGTATGCCTATTTGGTATTCAAGGATTACGATGCCGTTCCCGGATTGAGCTTCATTGTTGGTCAACAAGCCTCTCCTTATATCTCCCATGTGGAAGATATTTGGGGTTGGAGACTCTTTGGCGCAACGTTCATGCACTTGAACGGTTACCTCGCCGAAGCTGATCTTGGTGTCACAGCAAAATACCTCTTCGACAACGAAGCTGGTGATTTGCAAGTGTCCATGTTCAACGGCAATGGCTTTGCCGCTGTTGACAACGACAATTACAAAGATGCCCAAGTCAAATTGACAGTCAGACCATTCGAAAACAAGAATTGGTTTGGTACCCTCATGGGTAACATTGGCTTCTTTGGTGGCTCCAGCAATTACTTCTATCGCGCAGGCGCCCTGCTCGGCTACAAAGATGTCGAAAAAGGCACATTCGCTTTGGAAGGCCTCTATACCAGTGACGAACAAGCCGCTACAATCGTTGGCGCACAGCCTGCGGTTGGTGCGACTCCTGCTGGTTACGGCGCAGCTCTCTACAGTGAACTCAAGTTCTACTGGTGGGGAGATGTTGGTAGCAAGTTCTCGCTCGTTTTGCGCGGCGATTATTTGAATTCCGACACAGACGTTGCGTCCATCTATAACTACAGAGTCCTTGGTGGCTTAGGCTACACATACAACAAGTACTTCAAGTTCTTGGCTGGATACGATTATGCTGATTATGGTGTTGGCGATGCTCAGGATGGCGAAAGCACAGCCCTCTTGCTCATGCAGGCCAATCTGTAGTCTGGTCTGAAAAAGCATTTAATGCTTTGAAAGCCCCCGGAATCGTATGGTTTCGGGGGCTTTTTTTATGGTGGGGCGCCCGCCCGGGGGGGCCCCC
>CAZGMS010000210.1:0-9773 GCA_964526915.1 uncultured Nitrospirales bacterium | reverse complement strand
TTTTTGTCCAACTACCAAATAATGTGGATAATTAAACAAACTTTTTTCTCCATATTCCCTGAGATACTGGTTCATTTCTTCTGTAATTTTTGCCACCTGATCCGCAGAGACTATCGAACTGTCCGATTCGCGAACTGCATTCAATGAATCAAGAAATAATTCAAACATCACCCTCAGTCCAATGGTTGCATTAGTATGGGCCACCAAATCCACACTCTTAACCTGGAACCCTGCCAATCCCATCAATCTTGGGATTTCACGACCAATGTATCTATTTGCCCTATGTTTCTGGGCTAACTTTCTCCAACAACCCATCAAGCGATCAAATGCAGGTAAATTTGGTGAAGTACAAT
The DNA here is from genome assembly GCA_964526915.1 of uncultured Nitrospirales bacterium. Lineage (GTDB taxonomy): Bacteria > UBA10199 > UBA10199 > UBA10199 > JADGCS01 > JAHJDR01. The sequence continues at coordinate 9,420 of CAZGMS010000210.1, read as the reverse complement.
AAGCTCCATCATCCTCTTCCAAAATAAATACTCTTGCCCCTTGAGGAAGGAAATCATACATTTCCTGTAAAATACGCAATGGATCAGCTACATGCTGCAAAACGAGCCGCGCCAATACAGCATCACACTCTTTAAATTCTGCCGGAACATTGTTTTGACCTGCTGTCCATCTGAATGTTGTGACCTTGCTCGCACTGGTTTCTCTTCTTCTTTTTTCATACTCGGCGAGTAAATCTGGATTTGTATCTGCCGCCAGAATATTCATTCTAGGAAAATACTTTTTTAACAAATCCGTGTAGTAACCTGCTCCACAACCTAAATCGAGAAGTTGTCTCGTAGCACCCATGCCAGTTTGCTTCAAAAAAGGAACATCAGAAGGAAAAAAAATATCTGCTTGTCGTCTAAGCAAACTGTCCCATGAGCGCACAGCACCAAGAGACAAAGGATTCTCAAAATATTCAGTACCTGATGACATCGCACCAACCCTATCTATTGACGGGGCAAGTCCCATAGCATCTCCAATTCTTATCCCTTGTTGACTTTACGAGTCAATTCCGCTCATTAATTTCATTCAAAAAAAATAATAACTGCCCGTTTAGTCCCGCAAGCTTCATGCCAGAATTTCAATATTTCTTTCGTCAATAATCATAGGAAGTTGCGTGAAAATTACAAAAAAATAAAAACCCCAAAGTGTTCTAATAATTTGACAAATTGTTCAACGGTTGAACAGACAACAATATTCTTTTATAATAACAAATAATTAGGAGGGCTCTAACCAGTCCAAATATTTGAACAGTTGTTCTAAAACATTGACAATTGATTGGAGATCGATTTCTTTGGCACGTCAAAAGAAAGACCTCTATTGAGTTTTATGCCCAGTGATGCAGGGCCTGAAAAAGTTCTTCCTGTTTGAGCCCATCTCCATCCAGCACACACGCGCGGTTCCACCACCACTCTTTCACAAAATCACGCATCATGTCCTCGTGCTCTTGGGGACCTTTGTGTTGCAAACCAGCCAATACTGCTGAGGCCGCTGTCAAACAATTGGTCCCCTGACAGGGCCCCATCGTGAGCCGTGTGCGACGACGCACATCGGACAGGGTTCGTGCCAACTCATGTGTGACCACGTACTGCACTTCTGCCACAGTCACAGGTTCGCAGGAACACACCAGCGCCCCCAGTGACGCGTCCTTTCTAATGAGTTCCAGAATCCTGATCGCACGTGAACCATGGCGATAAATGAGACGACTCACAATCTGGGGTGACACATGATAATCCCTAGCCAGTGACTTGGCATTAGGCAGTTCATCACCGCCGGGCAAACATCGTTCATGCGTTGTTGATTTTACCCTCACCCCCAACTTTTTTGCCACCAGATCCGCTGTTTCCTTCGCCATGATCCGATATGAAGCCAGCTTGCCCCCAATGAGTGAGACCACCCCTTCGAGTTGATCGCGTTTTGCGTGATCGATCACCTCGTGTTCGCGACTCAAATCATCTTCGTAGGCATTCCGCTCATACAAGGTCGGACGCACACCACTGAAGGTATTGATGACGCGGGCCTTTCTGATGTCTGGAAAAACAGGGTCGATGGCATCGAGCAGATACTGGACTTCATCGTGTGTGCTCCGTTGGTCATCGAGATCACCAAAAAAATCATCGTCCGTCGTCCCGAGAATACTGGTGTTTTCGTACGGAAGCAAAAACACCTCGCGACCATCAATGGCCTGCGCCACAATCGCCACCTGACTCAGCTTGCGATCAAACACCACATGAATCCCCTTGGTGGGTCTCATGGGTATGGCCACACCAAACAATTTCGCGAACTGCGGTGACCAGGGACCGGTCGCATTCACCAGCATCTTGCAAGAAACACGTCTGACCGACCTGCTGAGATCGTCTTTGAGCACCACACTCGTCACACGCCCTTGTGTGCACCCCACCCCCGTCACCGTTGTGTGATTGCACGCATGAGCACCGTTTTCGATAGCATCCAACACGTTGGCCACACACAAACGCGGCACATCGATTCCCCATTCATCAAACGTCACACCACCGATCAGACGATCGGGTGCCATTCGTGGCTCAAGAGCCAACACCTCGCTGGGAGAAAGGCGCGTGTGTTTTTGCGCATTCTTATGTGAGGCAAAGGTGTCATAGGCCCTAAAATAAGCCTCAGCCGCCTCAAGATATAATCTGGCAGACAATCCTGACCGTTTGGGCTGATCATACACGGTGATCAAAAAAGGAATGCGAAACAACAGATGAGGAGCCATTTTCTGGATGATGCCGCTGTCCAGACAACTGAGTCTGGTGACCCTGGCGTCACTGAGCAGGTAACGGACCCCCCCGTGAATCATGCCGGACGAGGCACCGGACGTGCCTGCCGCGAAATCGTTTTTTTCAACCAGCAGACAAGACACACCACGCAAGGCCAGATCGCGCGCGATCCCGCAACCATTGATCCCCCCGCCGACAATGATGACATCGTAGAAATTGCGAATGGATAACATGCCATCGAAAACACGAGGCTACGAAAACACGAAGACACGACAACATGCTTTTTCGTCCCTCGTGTCTTCGTTTCTTCGTGTCTTCTTCCCTAAAACTCCATCTCCATCGCGCTCAGGTCTTCGCTCAGGATTTCCTTGGCACGCATCTGCACCGCCGGCAAGATGTGATAAACAAAGAATTTGGCGGTACGTATTTTGTTGCGATAGAAAGCATCGGTCTTGCCTTCAGCGATTTTACCATCCGCCAACACAGCCTGATCAAGCAACAGGTAGGCCAGAGTGGCGTGCCCGCACAACTCCAGGAATGGGGTCGCGCTCAAAAGCGGTTTGACACGATCACCACCCATTCCCCACTCGGCAATCTTCATGGCCACCTGTGCCACAGAATCGATCGCCTTCTTGAGAGCCGCAATCTCATTTCTCAGCGCGACATGCGCTTCGTGCTTGGTCGTAAATCCAGTCACCTCTTCGTAATACTCCCTGAACAGCTGACCCTGTTTGATAGCCAATTTGCGGCCCATGAGGTCCATGGCCTGAATGCCATTGGTCCCTTCGTATAAGGACGCGATTTTGATGTCGCGCAGATATTGTTCGGCAGGGTATTCACTACAGTAACCATAGCCACCATGGATCTGAATGCCCAACTCCGTCACCTTAAAACCAAAATCAGTACAATAGGCCTTGCAAAGAGGCGTGAGGAGTTCCGTGCGATTTGAATAATACTCGCGCTGTGCCGGATCGGAATGGCACTCGGAAAGGTCAATGCACCGGCCAGTCACGTACAATAAGGCGCGCATGCCCTCTGCCCACGCTTTGGACAACGCCAGATTACGGCGCACATCGGGATAGTCAACAATCGTTGTGGAACCGCCCTGCACTCTTTCCTTGGCAAAGGCAAGCGCGTTTTCATACGCAGTTCCTGCAATGGCCATCCCCTGCATGCCAGTCATCAAACGGGCTTCGTTCATGAGTTTAAACATGAGACGCATGCCTTGGGTCTGTTGGCCAAGAAGATAACCACGACACTTTCCGTTTTCACCAAAATTCAGTGAACACGTGGCTGAGCCCTTGATGCCCAGCTTGTGCTCGATGTTGACGCAACTGACATCGTTTGGTCCTCCCAAAGAACCGTCTTTATTGACCCAGATTTTGGGAATGATGAAAAGTGAGAGGCCTTTGGTACCGGGAACGTCGCCTTCTACGCGGGCCAAGACGAGGTGAATGATGTTCTCAGTCAGATCATGATCGCCACCTGTGATAAAAATTTTATTGCCCACAATGCTGTATGTGCCATCGCCGTTGGGTTTGGCGCTTGTCTTGACATCACCCACAGCCGACCCGGCCTGAGGCTCCGTCAAACACATGGTGCCAGCCCATTGCCCCCCATACATCTTGGGACAAAAAAGTTCAGCGAGTGGCGCCAATCCGAAGGTTTCAATTAAATAAGACGCCCCTCTGGTCAATCCCGTATAAAGTGAAAAAGCCACATTGGCGCCAATCACAAATTCGCCCACCGCGGTGGAAATGGTCACCGGCAAACCTTGCCCACCATGTGTGACCGGTGTGTCGATACCAATGAACCCATTCTCGCCCATTTTTTGGTAGGCTTCCTTAAAGCCTTTTGGTGTGGTCACCACGCCTTGATTGATCTGGCAACCCTCCCGATCACCCGACACATACAAAGGATCAATTTCGTTTTTGGCAAACTTGAGGGCCTCGGTCACCACCATCTTGAAAATCTCTTCGTTGTAATCCTTGAACCTGTCATACTGAGTCAGATCACCCAGATGGAGGTACTCAAAAAGGTTAAAATGCACATCTCTTTCATCGACTTTGTATGTTGTCATAAAATATCCTTTCTTGTTTACAAAAATAGCCTCTGCGGGGTAGCATAACGCACAATGTCACTCAAGTAAAAACGAAGCGACTAAAAACGAAGCGACGAGGGGGCGAAAACACGATGGACGAAACAGGTCATCGCCTCCGGCTAACGATCAGATTCTGTCTGTAGCCGTAAGCCTTGCGCCTTGTGCCTTACACCCAAGTTTGATAATCACATGTTATTAACCATCGACATCGGCAACACCAACATCGTTCTGGGATTTTTCGTACATGACAAGTTTTTGTCCGAAATGCGATTGGCAACCATCAAGAACCTGCCAGCAAAGCAGTGGCCCGAGGTATTGCTTCCCAAATTCAAGGAGCAGGGCATCGACAATCAAACCATCAAGCATGTGGTGATTGGCTCAGTGGTCCCCGAACTTCGAGACAACATTCAAAACCTGTGTCACAGCCTCCTCCCCCAAAGCCAGCCCCTCTGGGTCACACAGGAGCACTGCCGCAAACTCATTAACATCAACGTGCCTGAACCTCACAAGGTGGGCATCGACCGGTTGATCAATGTCTGTGCGGCACAGCATGTTTGTCACGAAAATCTTCTTGTGATCGATCTGGGCACAGCCACCAAATTCGACTGTGTGCTCGAAGACACCTTCATCGGCGGCGCCATCGCCCCGGGACTGCTGTCTTCGGCGAACCACCTGTTCCAGAATGCCTCACAGTTGCATCGCATCGAGATCAAAAAGCCACCAGCGGTCATCGGCGACAACACGCAGGCCTGTCTGGAATCAGGTCTGTTCTTTGGATATCTGGGTCTTCTGGAATCGATGATTGCAAGGATCGAGGCCGAAACCCGTTGCCCCCTGAAAATCATCATGACGGGAGGGCTGTCTCATCTTTTTGTCTCCGAAATGATTCGGCCTGTACAACACGAACCTCACCTGACCAGCAACGGTCTCAGACTGATCTGGGAAAAATGTCAATGACACAGAATTTCAGTTGGTTCAAAACCGATGATGGGAGTTATACCCTGCACCGCAGAGACATCGATGAAATCTATCATTCTCGTTCGGGGGCCCTGACCGAATGCCGTCATGTTTATTTGAATCCTTTTTTGCAATCCTCGCCTCAATCGCATTCGCCCACCTGGCGCGTCCTCGACGTGGGGTTTGGCCTGGGTTACAACTGGCTCTGTTATGTTAACGAAACCTATTCAAATGGACAAAATCAGTCCCCTCCACCAGATTTTCTCGATATCACCTCCATCGAACATGAACCCGAAATTCTGACCTTGCCAGTAACAAATGAACACTTGAAACTCGGTAAACACCAGGAGGAATTGCTCAACCTGCTCGCCGAATACAAACATAACAAGGTCATCGCACGCCCCCATTTACGCTCTCAGTTGATGATCGGTGACCTTAAAGAAAAACTTAACCAACTCGTGGCCAACAATGCAAAATTCGATGTTATTTTACACGACCCATTTTCGCCCTCAAAGACCCCAGAATGTTGGTCTCACGAAGTTTTCTCGCTATTGAGACAGTGTTGTGACGCGGAGACCATGTTACTCACCTATTCCGTAGCAGGGCACGTTAGAAGGGCTCTGACTGAGGCCGGTTTTGAGGTCAAAAAAATCCCCGGACACGGCACCAAGCGAGAACAGTTGATTGCGTTTTATCGGATGAGGCGGTAAACGAAAAGCATGTTACAAGCCGTCCTTTTGCAAAAAAAATCCCGCTCCCCCCTCATCGAAAATCTCGAAAACGACTTTGCTTTCACACGCGTGAACAACGTCGCGGCTCTCAAAAAACAGTTGTTCAAAAAAGAATTCGATTTCGTCTTCATCGCCGAAAAAGATGTGCTGCAGCTAATGCAATCGGTCCTCACGGTATACGAACTTGACAAGGAATTGCCGATCATCGCGCACGATTCGCCCGAGATCTACAACAAAATCCCCTTCACGGATAACCTGTATTTTGTTCCCTTGCGTGTCACCAACAACCACATCTTCGAGGTCCTGTCCTTTCATCAAGCAAAGGTGGGTGAACACCTGCAGGCTGTTTATCAACTCCGCGGCAAAATCAAACCGCACCCGTTTTATCTCTCCGAACACTCACCCCTCGGCATCATCCTGACCGATGCCGAAAACTCAATTTTTTATGCCAACGACCAGGCCAAACGATTTCTGAATTTCGACCCGCAACTCAAACAACTGACCCATTATCTGGGTCCAACGATCGCCCTTGAGGAACCACGCAACCCGTCACAAAATTCTTTCGAAAAATATTTCGACTCGCTCCTCGTCTCCACGTCGGCTAGCTATCTCAACGTACACCAAAACATTGTCACTTCCAAAAAAAACACCTTGGGTTACATTTATTTTTTGGACGACGCGTCTCAAAAACAAAAACAGGAACAGCAGATCAAACGGGAAAAAGCCAAATACGAACGGCTCACGGGAAGGCTCAACGAGGTGCTCTTGCACGAATTGGATACCCAAGCCTACAACCTTTCGTACTTCAAACGCAAACTTGATCTCGAGATCAGACGCGCCCACAAAGGAGTTCATGACGTGTGTTTGTTCTATTTCGCGATTGATCCTCTGGACCAGATCATCACCGATCACAAAATCAAAAAGCACATCATCATCAATACCACGAGCTGTCTGCTCGAAAAATTCCCTGACCCTTACATTGTGGGACACGTAGATAATGGGCAATGGCTTGTGATTGCCACGAGCGATTTTTTGCACGTGGGCAGTGATGTGCCCGCGATTGCCAGCCAACTCACGGAACACCTCAATCACGAATTGTCCAGTCAGGGGCTGGCCGCAGTCGCTCAAATCACCTCCCGCGTCATCAAGGACCTCAAGTCGTTCAAAAACAGTGACGATGTGCTTGAAACGGTGGGAAGCGATTCAATATTATGAAACCTAAAACCACTTTTTTCTGCCAACAATGCGGTTGTCAGGCCCCCAAATGGCTGGGAAAATGCCCCGAATGCAACGAATGGAACACGTTCGTTGAGGAAAAAGTCCAAAGCACCGTCAACGAACGCGAACGCTCCGGCTTTGTGACGCTCCGCTCCGACAAGCCCGTCACCTTGAGTGAAATCTCACTGGAGAAAATGCCACGTTACGAAACACAGATTTCCGAACTCGATCGCACCCTCGGCGGCGGCATGGTCCCCGGTTCTCTCATCCTTATGGGCGGTGATCCTGGCATTGGCAAGTCAACACTCATTTTGCAAACACTCGATCATTTGTCGCTCAACAACATTTCGGTTTTGTATGTGACGGGTGAAGAGTCCAAGGAGCAGATCAAACTCAGGGCACAACGACTCAAAGTCACATCGGACCTCACCATCGTCACCGAAAATTCACTGGACCGCATTCTGGAACATGTCGAAAAAATCAAACCACAGGTCCTCGTGATCGACTCGATCCAAACCGTTTATCTGCCCCACCTCGAATCAGCCCCGGGTTCCTTGTCTCAGGTGCGTGAGAGTGCTGCCAAACTTTTGTATTTTTCCAAAACATCTGGCACCACCACCATCCTGATCGGGCATGTCACCAAAGAAGGCGCCATCGCCGGACCGCGCGTGCTCGAACACATGGTCGACACGGTGTTGTATTTCGAAGGGGAGAACACCGGACAATTTCGTATCCTGCGCACCATCAAAAATCGTTACGGTTCCACCAACGAGATCGGTGTGTTTGAGATGACAGCGCAGGGACTCATCGAGGTCACCAACCCCAGCCAACATTTTCTGCGCGAAAAATCCGAGCACAGCATCGGCTCGTGTGTCACAGCCGCTTTGGAGGGTACGCGACCGATTCTCACCGAAATCCAATCACTCGTGAGTTCTTCACAGTTGGCCAACCCGCGACGCACTGCCATCGGTGTGGACCACAACCGTGTGTCACTCATCGTCGCGGTGCTCGAGAAAGCCACGGGGCTCAATCTGTATAATCAGGATATTTATGTGAGTGCCGTGGGAGGACTGAAGGTGTTTGAACCCTCCGCGGACGCAGCCATCCTCATGAGTCTGGTGAGTAGCTACAAAAATACCTGCCTCCCCGGCCACATGGTGGCTATGGGTGAAATCGGGCTCAGTGGTGAGATCCGTTCGGTGAGTCATTTCGAAACCCGGCTAAACGAGGCCAAGAAACTGGGCTACAAAACCGTGGTCTGTCCCAGCAAACCAAAACTGACAAAGCTTGACCAAGACGTCGAGGTCATGAGATTTAAAACCGTCTCGGAACTGGTGGATCGATTGTTTTGATCCGAAAACAATTTCCTGATAACGATCACTACACAAGAGTTGTATTCTCACCCACCCCACCGCGGAAACCAATTCCCACAGCGACATAACCTTCAAAAACCAGCAACCATATCGGGATATTACAAAGATGTTTGCTTTTAATCTAATAATTCAGTCATTCTAAGGATTTACAAATTTTGTGTCCTTATGACCTGTCAACCTTAAACTGAAGGAAATTTGCCAAGGGGATATCTCGTCAATATTACTGATCTATTTTATTAACGATTATTTTTTGTAGGGATTCTTTGATTTGTGGTCCTTTTGTGTTACCGTTTTTACTGGTGGGAACAAAAAAAGTCTCCCTTTGCTCTTTACTTTTTGACTTGTTGTGTTTAATTAGGGCCGCTCTAATGACCTTGTGCCTAAAAACAGCAAGTAAGCTGTGGGACTTGTAGGTAGAACCTGTGGAGGACACTGTGAAAGAAGGAATTCATCCAGCTATGCACGAAGTAAAGATCAAATGCGCCTGTGGAAACGAAATACACACTTATTCCACGGTAAAAGATGTGCACTCGTCGATTTGTTCGGGTTGCCACCCTTTTTATACTGGCAAGCAGAAGATCTTGGATATCGCTGGTCGTGTAGAAAAGTTTAAACGAAAGTACGAGCAAAAATCAGAGCCACAAAAAAAGGCTCCCCGTACGGTGACCATCAACGACTGAGTTTTTTAGGCAAGATCGTCGTCTTCCTATTGGTGTGGGTTGATAAAGATCTGCCTTGAAGCCCCCCCCCCCCCCCCCCC
>CAZGMS010000209.1:0-6272 GCA_964526915.1 uncultured Nitrospirales bacterium | reverse complement strand
CACATCGCATTGGCTGGTCCAATAACAGGCGTCAGCTTCGGGCGGGGGGAGAATTCCTTTTCGCAATGATTGGATCAGTGTCGTGATCCGCTCGGGTGTCATGTTCTCGAAGTAAGTGTCGTTAACCTGGATGACGGGGCAGGTGCCGCAGGAGCCGAGGTCCTCAACGGAGGAAAGGGTAAACAAACCGTCGGGGGTTGTTTCGCCTAGTTTGATGTTCAGGATTTTTTCGCAGGTTGCGACGATGGCATCAGCCCCCATAAGTGTGGCTGGTACATTGGTATCGATCTGGATGTGCCAGAGGCCTTTTTTTTGCGTGTTGAGCCTGGTGTAGAAGGTGGCCACGCCAAACGCCTGCGAGTTTGTTACTCCCAATTCTTGGGCCACAGACCGGATGTCTTCGGAAGAGAGAAAATTGTTATTGGCACGTTGCGCGGCGTCCAAGGCCGGCAAAAGAGCCGATTCTTTGCGGGGGTATTGTTTGGCCAGGACCTTGATTTCTTGTCGCAGTGTGTCCGAAAGCATTTTGGCACCTCTCGATTGACATCAGAACAGGACAGAAGTTTCCTTCTGCCCTGTTCTGATGGTCATGATCAGACAGAAGGTTTGGTTGCAGGCTTGCGGTAAAAGAGATTGACGACAAAACCAACTATGAGCAAAACGGCCGCTACATAAACGGCTGTCTTGAATGAACCAGAAGCGCTCTTGATTTTTTCCATCAAGACAGGACCGGCCACACCGGCGGCCGCCCAAGCCAACAGAATTTTTCCGTAGATGTTCCCCATATTCTTGGCGCCGAACGTGTCCGCCGCATAGGCTGGCATGGTGGCAAAACCGCCACCATAAGCGGCCAGGATGTAACAGGCCAAAATGGTGAAGACGGTCACGTTGCTGATCGAGGGCAAAATGAAAAACAGGGGAACCTGTGTGCCCAGAATCAACATGAAAACGCCTTTACGTCCCAGTTTATCCGAAAGGGAAGACCAGATGATACGACCCAAGCCGTTGAAGAGCGATGTGATGAAAATTACGGTACCGGCGGCCACAGCGGTGATCCCGCAGGCATCCTGCACCATGGGAGAGAGGTTGCTGATCAGGGCAATCCCGGCTGTGACGTTGATGAAGAGCAGTGTCCAGAGAATGTAGAATTGGGGCATCCGAAGGGCACCGCTCAAATCCACGGATACTGCGACGGACGCGGTCGTGGCCTGTTTCTTTCCAGCCACTGAGGCAGGGGCCCATCCCGCCGGAGGGTTATTGAGAAATTGGGCGGCGATCAACAGAATGATCAAAAAGGCCGCACCAAAGATATAAAAGGTGGTGGAGAGTCCCAAACCGGGTTCTGTGATTGTGAGCACATTGGCAACCATTTCGGTTTTGGGAATCATGAACGGCGCTATTTGTCCCATGATGGCGGCTCCAAAACCAAAGCCCATGACCGCTAACCCGGTAATCAGACCGCGTTTGTCCGGAAACCAGCGAACCAGTACGGCAATGGGTGTGATATAACCCAAACCATTGCCGATCCCCGCTACCAACCCATAGCCGATGTAGAGCATGGCCAGAGAGCCCATCTGATCCGCCAGGCCGGTCAGAATCGTGCCTAGTCCAAATAGCACTGCGGCCAGTGTGGCAATCTTGCGGGCACCAGCTTTGTCGACAAATTTGCCGCCAAAAGCCGCGGATACCCCGATGAGGAGAATGACCAGTGTGAAGGCCAGTCCCACCTGTTCGTTTGACCATCCATGGGCCGCCATGAAGGGTTTTTTAAAGACGCTCCAGGCATAGACCGTCCCCAAAACCAACTGCATGACTACGCCAGCGACGGCGATGGCCCATCGATTTTCAAAAACACCCAAAGTATTTCGATCATGATTAGACATGTGATTGACTCCTTGTTACGAGTGACTGTGTTCCATTTGACAGCGAAGTGCCATCAGGTTGGCTACAATCTGTACATCCTGTATACGAACATTTTCCGGCACACTGAGGTGCATCTCAGCCAGATTCAACAATCCTTTGACGCCTGCCGCGACCAGCTGATCGGCAACGTCTTGGGCTGAAGATTCCGGCACGGCGATCACGCCGATATGGATTTCGCGATCTCTCACAACGCGCGTCAGGTTTTTGATTGACGAGATTTTGAGAGAACCTGCTTTTTTGCCTACCAGTGACGGGTCTTTGTCGAAGATAGCCCGGACATTGAAACGGGAACGGATAAAACCGGAGTGCATGATCAGGGCCTTTCCCAGATTGCCTGCACCCACAATGCCAACATTGACCATATCATTGGTTCCCAGTGTGTCGCGTAGAGCTTGTTCCATGCGCTGGGTTTCGTAGCCGCATTTGGCCCTGCCCGCAAAATCGACATAGGACATATCCTGACGAACTGTGGAGTCTGTGATCCCAAAGGCTTTGGCCAGCGCCTCTGAGGAAATCCAGGCAACCTCTTCTTCGTTTTTTCTGTGAGCAAACAGGCAATACTTTGCCAGTCTCTCGATCACCGCCAGGGGAATACTTGCGCCTTTGTATTTTGATTGCATTGTCCAGACCAGAAAACGACAGATGAACCGACACTTTCAGGTCAATGTGTATCATTAATATTCAAAAACGCAGAATCGCTACAACGTTGCGGGAAGGGAGTCAATCATTTTATCGTCATAATTTTAACGGTTCATTTGGGATGAACCGGGGATCAAGGGTTCAGGGCAGGTTGTACGCCAATTTGACGCCACGGACAAAGCGTTCGACCCCTTCGTCAATGCGCTCCGGGGGGGTGGCGCTGAATGTGAATCGGACAATTTCGTCAAGACTGCCGGGAGGGATGTCATCGGGAGCAAAGCCCGCCATGGGGGTCACGATGACATCAGAGTCTTCCAATAAGTGAGTCGCTAGCTCAGAGGTGTTGGTAAAACGTGTGCGACTCGCCAATCCGGGAAACGCCAGTGTGATGACAAAACCATTGGAGGGCATGAGTGACAATTTGAATAGTTCTGGGTGTGGCTGGGCCAAAGCTGTGGCCAAACCGCCATACAACATTTGCATGTTGGCGCGGTAGATGGCGCTGTTCACTTTAGAACGGGGCCACAATCCCACAAACGCACCTGTACGGGGAGCAAACATCTGGCCGTTGAATTCAGCCAGTGCCTCGGAACTGTGCAAAAGCACAGTGGCGGCGATTTGCGCTGTGGCCTCGGCGTGCAAGGTGAGGTTGTGACCCTCGGCATCGGTGGAACACCAGGCCATGGGCAGGTGCAACCAACCCACACGTTTGCCGGGGTAGCCAATCTTTGAGGCCGAGAACGCGTAGATCACCACACCGGCTGGGTCGTTGGCCGCCATGGGTTTTGGATAAGCAGTGTTGGCAGAGCCAACGCGGATGAGATAATACGGAGAGTCTTCAAAAAAGTACGCGATCTTTCCTGTCTCTCTGGCCAATTCCAGATTTTGACGATACAGGTCATCGCGTCTTTGTTGTGAAATGGTGATGCCACTGGGGTTGCCACCATCCGGGACCAAATAAATCATTCCCGGGATAAAACCTTTTGCCATTGCTTCCCTTTGTCTGGCAATGAGATGTTCCGGCTTCATGCCGTCTTCATCCATATCCACACTGAATATTTTGAGGTTGGGCATCTGTTTGGCCGCTGTCAACATGCCTGTGTAGGCTTGCCGTTCACAGAATATGGCTACCGGCACCCCGAGCTGATTGTAATATTGCAACAGGGCGTGAATGCCCTGCGTGTTGCCCTGCGTGGGGACGAGCCGGTTGGGATCGATTCTGAACCCCATATCGCGAGAATGGGCCTCGGCAAAGTCGTTTCGGATCCACCATTGGGCGCGCGTGTCGGTGTAATTCAAGACAGACTGCCATACCTTGTAGGGATCGGTTGGAGCCGCAATGTCACCTTGTTGTGCCCGCTGGGCAATATGTTTAAAATAGGCCCGTGCGTGTCGTTCGTAATTGCGCACATCAAAGGTTCTGGGGCTGGGCAGACCGCCACCAAACGAAATCACATCACGTCCCAGGTCGCGTCTCTCGGCTTCGAGTCGTGCCAACACACGTGTGATAGCCAGTTCAGCGGGCGGTTTGTTTGTTGGGGGTGCGAACAATTCTGGGGTGATGGTGGGCAGTGTCAAAGGCGAAGCAAAAGGCGCGGCAGTGGCAGTGGTCATGGTTGTCTCCTCGATGTTATGTGCGGGCACCGTGGTGTGGTCCCGTCAGAATATTAGGACGCGCGTCTCATAGCCAGTTTGGGGCACATAATTCAAGTAAAATGGCAAGGAAACCAGGGTTTTTTTTCGTTTATTTTGCACAACATTTCACAATGATTGCCGATATTAGAAAGCGGAGGAGTGTTATTTGGCGATGAATGGTCCTTTAACAACGCTACCCAATACTGCGTTCAGAATTCCTGCTATGGAAACAGCGACCTTGACTGGTTTGCCAACGGGCAGTGTGCGGGCACCTGTGTTGGCTGATGTGTTGGATCCTAACCGTGGTAATTGGTATGGTCTTAAAGATGCCGTCGGCATTTTATCGGCCAACCAGAGGGTCGAGGCGCAAAAGCAAAAAGCATCTGCTGTGAGGTTGTCGCGATTCCAGGGAATGGAGGTCCTACGCGCTCGAATGGAGAAAAGAGGCATTCCCATCATAAGTCACAGTCTCGATGCCGATATTTTTCAGAGTCCGGACGAAAATCGTTCCATCATTGAACTGGTGTGCAATGCGCTGGATGCATCCAAGGATGGATTGGACGTGCATGTCAACGCCGGGGATGGATTTTTTGAAGTGCTGGATTTTGGCAAAGGGATGAATTTGCAGACACTCCTTTATCGCCTGCTCATGCCAAAACTCAGCGGCAAACCTAACGCAGAAAAAACCATTGGCCGCTTTGGCATTGGTTTTTACACGGCTCTGAGGCACCTGAAAAACGAGGGCGAAAGCGTGGTGGTCGAAACCAAAACCAAACGCAATGCGGCCATGCGTGTTGTGATTACCATGAGACACGGTCAACTCTGTGTCAGTGATCCGGTTGTGCTTGGATCCGAAGAAGACTTTTATTCGGCCTTGTCCGGTCACGATAGTGGCACTCGTGTGAGGGTTGTTGCGCAGGATTTATCGGTGGCGAATTTGACAGCGGCCATGAATCACACGCTCCGTTACGGGGGCAACGGCAGGGATATTGTTTATTTATAATGGTCAGCGGTTCTGTGAAAACAGGCTTCTCAAATCTGTTCTGCGATTGAAAGCGGGCACGGTGATGGCCAGAGTCGTAACCAACCCGCAACGAAAATCGGGGCAACTCAAAATCATGGTTGGTCACATTGTGGTTGAATCATACGATTGTGCTGTTTCTGGCCTTGGCCATGAAACCTTGTTGCGTCTGCCACAGGAAACAGGCGTGGGGATTGCGCGAGACGAGGTTGAAGTGACCCAGAAAGAAATTGCCTTGATCAAAAACTGGATTGAGCAGTGCCAGGATTTTACCGTTTTGAATTCTTTATACAAGCTTTGCAAAACCTGGGATGCCCGGGTGAACGGCGATGATTTGCAACAGGCCTTAAAAGCGCAGGTGAGAAAGGTTGTAGAAGAGGCGATTGATGCAAATCCAAAATTGGTGCTCTATCCTGATGAGCCAGGTTTACGATCGGCTTTTGTTTTGAATGATAATGTTATTTATTTGCAACCAGAGTTGTATCCCGACACTTTGTGGGATCGGTTTGCCGTGCCGCAGGAATTCGTGAACGGCACCTGCCAAAGTGATTCTGGTTTGACGCAACCTCTGCGGATTGTTTTATCATCAGATCTTGTGGATGATTATCATTGGTCGTATCAATCGGGAACATTGTATCTTAAACCCGAGACGTATCGTGCACGCGCTGGTTTTGTTCTGTCGGCACTGTTCATGATTGATGGATTGTCTTTTAAAGCCAATTGGCAAAGTGTTTTGCTGAGAGCGGCAGTAGCAACAATGCCTGTTCCAAAACAGGAAGCCAATCATTCTGAAGTTCCGGTTCTAGAAACAGAGCAAACGAAGTGGCGCAGAAGCACCGTCCATAATGCCTATAGTACTCAAGCGAGACCAACTTATAAAGTGAGTCAATTGCACACATTTCAAAAAGCGTTACAGGATATTGAAAACGTAGGGCTCGACGTCATGAGCGCCAGCATACCTGGTACCGTGCGTGGCGTGTCGTTATACGGAAGTGATGAGACTCGGTTGTTATCATTTCTACAAATGCAGGGTGAACATTTGCCTGCTGGCTTT
>CAZGMS010000208.1:0-31035 GCA_964526915.1 uncultured Nitrospirales bacterium | reverse complement strand
ATAATCGCCCTGGCTCAGGGCGCGCCTGATTGAATCAAACGCCGCTTGGTATTCTGAGCGCGTGGTTCCCGCCAGAACCTCCCCCGCGACAAAAGTAGGAATGCGCCCAGAGGACCGCGCCGCTTGATTTATCTGTCTCTGGAGCCCAGCCCACTTTTTTTGAGCCATTGGAGAAAAAGACACAAAGAGGGTTTTGTCGCTACGATGGTCCTTGTAGAAAAAGGTGTCGTAATATTTAAAAATCGCCAAGGGGTATTGTTTATGGTGGCTTGGGCCAAAGGGAATTAATTTGTTGAACTGATACGCCTCGTAGGCCAAAAAACCCAACCAGCCACCAGTGAAGCGTAAAGAAATATCCGTAACAGGGCCTCGTTGAAGGTTTGCTGAGGCAAAGAAACGACAGAAGGCCTCTGCTGAGGTTGGATCAGGAAAGATTTTTTCATCGGTTGGGTCAAAGGCAAGAATAGAAAAACCATGCTGTTCTTCGAAAGCGACAGGCTGAAAGTCGAAACAAGCCGAATCCAACCAAAAACAATTCCTGTTTTGTAGGTGCGGCAGCAGGTTTTTAAGAGGGACATTGATTTTCTTTATTAGCGGGAACAAGGGCATCAGTCTAGGGAGTTTTGGACGCCGTTTCAAGTGCAATAAAGGGCTTAGAAAACAATTGCCACCAAACAAAAACTTGGTTACCAATGGGGCGAATGTTAAAAGCTTTTCGATGCCTTCTCATTATCCTGTCGGCCTTGGTTTTTATCCTAGGGGGTTTGGGTGCCTTCCGCGCGCACCAATTCGCACAATACGCAAACCCCAGTGAGGTTTCTGTGGTGATCAACAAAGGGGCCTCAGTGAAAAAAATCGCCGATCAACTCAAAGAACAAAATATCATTCGTGATGCTTTGTTGTTCGAAGCCTTTGTGCGCCTTTTTTCCAAGGGAAGATTTATCAGGGCGGGAGAATACGAGTTTGCACAGGGCCTGAAGTTGCGAGGGATTGTTGAGCGCCTTCTTTGTGGAAAAGTGCTGCGGCACAAGCTCACAATCCCTGAGGGGTTTCGGGCAAGCGAAATCTGCGCCCTGCTGGTTGCGAAAAAGATGACGCCAGCAGATGCCTGTTTGGCAAGGGTTCAAGACATTGGTTTTCTGAAAGAACCCGCTGGCGCAACCTCATTGGAGGGATACCTGTTTCCAGAAACCTATTTTTACGAGAGAGACGACACCCTTGTGTCTCTTCTCGAACAGATGACACAGCTGTTTTATCAGAAAGTTGAGAACGCCCTCACCCGGAGCGATCGCCAGACGACAAGACCGCTTCACCAGCTCGTCACTCTCGCCTCGATCATTGAAAAAGAAACGGCAGTGGCACAAGAAAGACGGTTGATCGCAGGTGTTTTTGTCAATCGCCTTGACCGCGGCATGTTGTTGCAGAGCGACCCCACAGTGATTTATGGAATTGACAACTACGACGGGAATATTCGTAAAAGCGATTTGGAAAAGGACACGCCCTACAACACGTATACTCGTACAGGTTTACCGTCTGGCCCCATTTGTAATCCCGGGTTGGCTTCCCTGGAGGCCGCGATCAATCCCGAACGAACGCCGTTTTTGTATTTTGTAGCAAAAGGGGACGGGAGCCATCATTTCTCAGAAACGCTCACAGAACACAACCGAGCCGTCAGTGAATATCAAAGAAGGCGCCCGAAGGCAAACGACACAACGGCAGACAAGGGAGAGTGACTATGCAATACTTGGTATACGATATCGAATCGGTCATTGATAAAAAACTTCTCAATCAGGTGTTGTTTGATGGCAAGGGCCTGTCCGATGAGGAGGCTTATTTACAACACGTCAAGGATATCACCAAAGATGAAAAATCTTTTGTGAATCCCTCTTTTCACATCCCCATTTGTTTGGCTTGCTTGGCGGTGGAGAAAGATTTCACGATTCAGCGCTTTGGCTTTTTGGGAGAAGAAAAAAGGACGCCGGGCAACATCGTCAAACACTTTTGGGACATGTATAATCGCGGCAATTTTACTCTGGTGGATTTCAACGGACGTGGCTATGACCTGCGCTTATTGGAGTTGTGGGCGTATCGACAGGGCATCTCGATTCACTACAAGCACTTCGATAAATACGGTATTCGATACCGCTATTCAGACGACAAACAAATCGATTTGCAAGAGGCGCTCACAAACAGCATGTCGATTCGTTTTCAGGGCGGGCTGAATCTTTTTGCCAAGCTTGTTGGCAAGCCAGGGAAGCTCGAGACCAAAGGAGACCAGGTTCAGGGCCTGTATGAACAAGGCAAAATGTTTGAAATAGAAGACTACTGTTTGGGAGATGTTCTGGACACCTATTTTGTTTTTTTGAGATGGAAGGTGGTTCATGGCAATCTGTCATTGCAGCAGGAAAAACAGCTGGTAGAAGATAGTCTTGAGAAGATGAAAAAGTTTTCGCAGGAAAACGGGTATTTAAAAAATTACATTGAACACTTTAAATTCTGGGAGGCAGCAGAATGAGCAAGATTGATCAACGGCTCAAAGAGCTTAAGTTGCAATTGGTTGAGCTCTCAAAGCCGCAAGGGTTGTATTTGCCGGCGGTGGCCTATGGCAACGTCATCACCACTTCGGGGCAGCTGCCCTTTCAGGACCAACGGCTGATTTTTCCCGGTCGCGTGGGCAAAGAGGTTTCCCTGGAAAACGCGCAGAGGGCGGCCAAGGCCTGTTTGTTGAACGCGTTGTCCGCCATAAAATTCCTTTGTCACGACCTCGATAAAATAAAAAAAATCATTCGCATGAACGGCTTTGTGTGTTCGGGGCTCGGTTTTAATGATCATCCCAAGGTGCTGAATGCGGCCAGTGAGTTGTTGCTCGATATATTTGGACAGGAAGTCGGTGGCCACACGCGCTGTGCGATTGGCGTGTTTGAGCTGCCGCTCGGTGCCAGTGTCGAGATAGATCTTACGGTGATGGTGTGACCAGGGCGCTAAAGCTATCTTAGCATTCCGAAGCGTGGCAGGCTCATCATGGGTGCGCTGGCCAAGCCCCCTGTGTGCAGGGGATTGCTGGGCAACAAGTGTGCCTTGATACATGAGGCGTCTGTGTCCGCGTGAGCTGTTGGTGGTCTGTGGGTGGCAAGGCCACGACGGAGACGCGTCGGTGCTTGTTGTGTGTTTTTCGCGATGAGAAGACGCCCTCCCCACACAGGGAAAGCGGGCACCAAGGGCGTTGGTTCCACCAGGGTTCTTGCCGCGCGCACGAGATCCGGGCGGGCGAGGCTTTGCCCGGTTCTGAGCATGAGGTCAGACGAAACATAAAGCAGGCTAGGCGGCAGAATAAGCCCATCGCGTTGTTTGTGTCCTTGGGCAGGAGACACTGCAAAATCATCGCCCCGTTCGTTTCTGACCTTGTGTTGTTCAATTTCAAAAAATCCGGCTTTTTCCACGGCACGCACACGGGCTTCAAATTCTTCCAGCGATTCCTCATGTTGCTTTGCCTGTAGCGTGGCCGAAGCGGAGGTTATGTCCACGGCATCTGAAGCTCGTTTTGCACAACGGGAGCTGTCGAGAGAAGACAAGGCGATCATTTCAAAATGACCACCATTTTCTGCCCCTGGAACGATTCGAAAAACCCTGATACAGGCCTCTCCCGACAAAGAAGGCGATGAAAGGTAGTCCAAAAAGGTTTGTAAACATTTAGGATCGACAGCAAAGCGGTGGCCGCCGTTAACACTAAACGCGGGCCATCTGGGTCTTTGGCCCCCCTCTTCGGGTGGCAGGGTCACCTTATTTGTGCCGTCGGAGAGAATGTGTCCAAAGGTTTTCCGGGTCGCTTCTCTGAGACGAGAGAGGAAGTCGTTTTTTGAAACCGCTTCCCCTTTGCTGTTGTGTGTTGCCAGGGCGATTTTGATAGCATCGCCGGCAGGGGCACAGTAAAAGAAATCCACACCGGGGGTTAGACCAAAACTCCGTGCTGTATGGGGGATTAAGCTCTCCAACATAAATTTGCCAACATCGTAGGGTTGATCAGGAATCTTTCTGTTTTCCGGATTTTTTAGAAAACTGGCAAGATTATCGTAATCAAACACGAACAGATGAAAATCACCTTGAAAGTGATTGGCTATGACGCGCTCAAAGGCATTGGTTTTTATTTTACCAGGAAAGCGTGCGTCCATCAGGGCTTCGGACATGCCCCGTGTTAGCATCCAGCGCACACGCGAAAGGGCGTGCGTCAGGTCAGGGATGGTTGCTTTTGGGAGCGGTTTGCTGGACTCTGTCTGCATCACAGCGCCAAGAGTTGTCAGCGCCCCTTTATTGCCAGCCAAATCGCCCGCTTCGTGCGAAACCAGACGGGCTGATGCCAAAGAAAGAAAAGAGTGAAGGGCCATTTGTTCTTTGGCTGAACCGACGATGAAGCTGTGGATCACGTCAAAGAAAACATCTGTGTTGTATGACGTGTTTTCCAAGAACTTTTGAAAATTCTGATCATTGGCGTCATGAGCGCTGGCCAAGTCATCAAACAGGGATTGCATAAACCCAAGCGATGAAACGGCGCCCTCCTCTCCTCCTTTTCTTTGTTTGAGTTTGGTGCTGGCCAAATCCGCAAGCCGGAGAATTTGCAAGAGCCCCTTTTTTTTCTGCTGTAACAGGCTTTCTGCTGAGGGGCTGTCCATAAATCCAAAACGGTAAAAGGCTGTGAAAACTGCCCAGCAAAGATCTTCTTTTGTGGGAATGACACCCTCAGGGAAATAGCCCTTTCCCCATTCGGAAGAGAGGTCTTTTTTTGTCGACCGCCAGTCAAAACGATTTTGCGAAGACGTCATGGTCCCTTGGCTTTGAGAATTTTTTTGTGCCGCCTCCGCCCGAGCCCTGGCAAGAATCTCTGTCTTGTGAACGGCGCGTCTTACCGCATCTTCTGTCTGATAACCATCGTTTTGGGAAAGTCCTTTGACATTGACCTGTGCCGCCCCCGCGTACACATCGTTTGAAAACAAAAGGGACAGAGGAATCCAGCGCCCGTCATCATTCAAGACTTCGAACCCCCGCCCTCCTTCTCTGATTTGTTTAGAGAGGCGTCCTTGAGAGATGCGGCAAAAAAGCTCGCTAATCAAAAGCTCGTTGCAGCGATCCATCAGCGTCGTTATTTGTGTGGGAGAAAATTCATCGGCGTCAAAAAGGATAGAGATGCCCGTGCCATCGATAAAACAAACTTTGCCAAGAGCCTCCCCGCCCGCCATTTCCCGCTTTAAGGCGCTGAGCAGATACCATTTGATCTGATTTGCTGAGATTTCACCCAAAAGAGAATTCCACTTGGAAAAAGGTAGCGTCAACTTGACGACCCAGGGTGGTTTGTCGCCCGAACTCATCGTCTTGATTGTTTTGTTCACGAGTGATTCGGTTCTCATTTGTGACAGAGACCCTTCTTCGGAGGCGAGTCGCCACCAACACTCATATGCCTTTATGAAGGAATCATACGCCGCGGACAGAATTTGTTTAAATTCGTTCGAGAGCACGATTCGTTCACTGGCGCTGATGGCCCCTGAGTCTAGGGCCTGCGTCGCAGACTCCAAGGTCTCCAGATAGTATAGGGCCCCTTTTTGCGCGGAGAAAAAGGCACCGAGAGGCTCTTGGTTTGAGGTGAGCCTGATGGGGACAACGCCAAAACGATTTGTGTTCAAGAAATGCTCAATATCGATTCCCCCAACCGAGGGCCTCTCAATTAACGAAGAGGGTTCCAGATCAATTTCTGCTGATTTGTTATCCAAAAAAAACCTAAGGGCTTGATGGGGATTTATGTGACCTGAGGGCAGGAACAGCCCCGAGGAACTTCTGCCAAATATCCACGAAGAAGGGTTGTCATCTGGCAGGGCCAAGAGGCCAAGGCGGGCCAAATACAAATCAAAACCATCCAAGGGGCTATCAGCAATGATTTGGGGGTCTCTTTGCTGGCGCCAAAGGGATTCTGGAGGGACCTCAAAACGGGCCCAACGACTTTCTGAATCATCAGTTTTTGTTACGGTCCGCATAGGTGTTGCTGTCCATCATAAAGGCCAATGCAATCGCCCAGTGATTTCCTTGCCTCGTTGTGTTTCTGAAGTTTTGCACACACACGACAAAACCTGGATATCGTTTAGGGCATCTCTAAAAACTATCTTCTACCATAGTTTTTAGAGATGCCCTTTCCTTTAATTATCGGCAGTTTCTGTGAAGAGTTGTGTGTTCTCGCAGGAATCGAAAAAAACCTATAACCCGCCGTTATCATTGATGATATATTGATCATCAAACTCGGTATAATCGTTGAGGACCTTTGTGGCTTTAAAAACCGAACTGGTACGGAGGGTGGACGCGGGCTGTTTTTCTTTAGGGCTAATGGAGGGTCTGTCTTGCAAGACGACAGAGGCTAGGGCGGTTTCTAACAGGACCGTCTGTGTATCATTATGGTCCCCTGGTGTTTGCATGAGCGCTTCCTGCGCTTGTGCAGGAACAGCCTGCCCCTCGGCTTTGGCGGGTTCTGCGTTAGCGATTTGCTGGCAGACGTCCCCTGCCCCGTCGATATCGGCATCCTTCTGTTCAGGATTATACTGTGTTTGGCAATTGTCACAGTGGTCGAGAACGCCGTCTTCATCAGCATCGCAACGATCTCCGACAGAATCGGAATTGAGGTCTCCCTGCTCGGCGTTGGCCACAAAAAGACAATTATCTTTCGCGTTAGAAATGCCATCTCCGTCGAGATCATCAGCGGCGCTTTGTGTAAAGCCTAGGGGAGGCATAGAACAATCGGCAGCCTGAGCAGGAGAAAAAGGGAACAAAAACAATGACAGGAAAAAAAACAAGAGACAATTTAAAAAAGGATGTTTCATGAAGGACATTCCTTAAAGATATTTTGAGTATGTTGCAACGAAAATAATCCTGCCATTTTTTGTGAAGGAAAAAAGGCAATGATTGTTTTTTGTATTTCATAAGGTTAGTGTTGTGGCATGAATAAAATAATTTTTTTATTGAGCTGTTTCTTTTGTGTCTTTTTGACAGCCGAGGCAGCGGCTCAGACGGCTACGCCCGTTGCTGCGGGCTCGATAATGGATGCGAATGACCTGGTGTTGGATTTGTCTCTGAGGGACGGGAACGCCCTCATTAAGCCCCTGTTGGGCGTGGTGTCTGGGCCGGAGGCGGCGCAAGGTTCTGCGGGAATTGATCTCACAAAACATTTCTTGGATGTGGGAATCACGAGTATTCGTAATCATGATTATCTTGATGACCGTCTGGACATCGAACAGATTTTGCAGGTACCAGATGAAAAGACGTATCCTTCCTGGTTGAGTGCCGATGCGAACAATCCCAAGCATTACTATTGGGACGAAAGCGATGAACAGATTGATAAAATTATCGGCGGTGGGTTTGAACTTCTGCTACGTCTGGGCGGTGAGGCTTGGTGCCCTCAGCGCCCACACGCCTTTCATGGGCCCCAGGACATGGTGATGGAGAAAAACTGGATGGTAGCGGCAGACAATGTGTTGAAGAGATACAAAAAATGGAAAGGCAAGACGGCCCTGTCGTACATTGCCATCTGGTCTGAGTTTCCCGGGGTTGCGTATTGGGATAGAACAGCGCAAGAATTTGTTGCCTTTTGGACAAAGGCCATCAATGTTTTTAAATACAATCACCCGGACCTTAAGTTTGGCGGACCTGGTTTTAGCGCGGAGGCCACAGATGAAGTGCGCAGGGGCATCAGCGGGGTGGTGGCAGAATTTCTGAAGCAGTTGTACCTCAGAAAGACCAAACCCGACTGGATTGGCTGGCATTTGTATGCGAACGACCCCTCTGAGGCGCTGGAGGCCGCCAGAGCCTATGAGCTCTTATTGGCCGGAAAGGCGCCCTTCCAGAATGTCCCGTGGGCCGGAAAATTTTTTTTTGATGAGGTGACGCTGTTGGTCGATTCCTACGGTGTCCGCACAGCGAACGAGGAAACAACACAAATTGCGGATGGCGCCAGGGAGGCCGCTATTGTGACGGGACACTGGATAGCCTTTGAACACACTGCGGTGATGGGTGCCTGGTTGTACCGAGCCAACAACATTGTGTTGGCATCCGCCAGTGACGAACAGCCAGCGTGGAGCCAGGGCCTGTTTAAGGCGGACCTTGTGGGAACGTATACACCTAAGGCACACGCTTTTCGACTGTGGTCGCGAATGGCAAAAGAGTTTGGACACAAACTTCAAACACCCCCGTACCTTGTTGATCAGATTGCGCAGCAAAAATTGTGGGTGTTGGCGGGACAAGCCGCCAGTGGCAAAGGAGGTGAGGCCAAGGTAGGCGTGTTGCTTGCAAATCCGGGCGCACAACCGGTGTCTTTTACACCGATACTGAAGCAGATAAAACCAAAGGGGGCGCTTTATGTTGTTGATGGCGTGGATAACGGGAGAAGCGCCAAGGCCTGGGAGGGGACAAACATTGTTGTGCCTCCGCGTTCTGTGGTATTGGCTACATTTGAGTGAGGGCCGAAGGGAATGAAGGATGTGATAACCATTAAGGGGGCGAGGACACACAATCTAAAAAACATCTCGGTCACCCTGCCCCGCAACCAACTTGTTGTGATTACAGGCTTGTCTGGGTCTGGCAAATCTTCTCTGGCCTTTGATACTATTTATGCCGAAGGACAAAGGCGTTATGTGGAGTCTTTGTCTGTCTATGCCAGACAATTTTTGGATCGGATGGAAAAACCAGACGTGGATCTGATCGAAGGTCTGTCCCCAGCCGTGTCGGTGGAACAAAAGGCCGCCAGCCATAACCCACGGTCAACGGTGGGTACCAGCACGGAGATATATGACTATCTACGATTGTTGTTTGCGCGCATAGGCAAGCCCTATTGCTATTCGTGCGGTCGTCTCATTGAAAAACAAACCATTTCCGAAATTGTACAAAGGTGCTCGAGCGAGGACGAAACAAAACGCATCAACATATTAGCCCCATTCATAGAAAATAAAAAAGGGGAACACCTCAGAGAATTGGCTCGTTTGCGAGAAAAAGGATTTGTCAGAGCCAGGATTGACGGCATCATGTATGATTTAGGGGAACCCATTAACCTTGATCCCAAAAAAAAACACAACGTGGATGTTGTTGTTGATCGGTTAATCATTACAGCCCAGACCAAGACCAGGCTTTATGAGTCTTTGGAGACGGCTTTTACCTTGGGTTGCGGCCTTGCTAAAATAGAATATTTGGACGATTCCAGGCGTGTTGTTCGCACGGAACTGATGAGTACCAATAATGTTTGTGTTCACTGCCATGTTTCATATCCCAGAATTGAACCGCAAATGTTTTCCTTTAATTCGCCACAGGGGGCCTGTGGACACTGTACAGGGCTTGGCGAATTAATGTATGTCGATGAAAATCTTGTGGTTCCCGATGAAAAAATTAGCATTAATCAAGGGGCCATCGTTCCGTGGTTTGGAAAGAAAACAAACTATTATCAGGCTCTTCTGGAGGCACTGGCAAAAAAATATCGATTTGATTTGAACGCCCCCTATGGGGGCCTTTCGGCAAAGGTCAAAGCGATTATTTTCAATGGTTCCCCCGACCCCATAAAAGTAAACACGGGCCGACAAACATATGAAGCTTTTTTTGAAGGTGTTAAAAACAACATGATGCGTCGGTACAAGGAAACAGACTCGGATTGGATGCGTGCAGAATTAGTTAAGTATATGAACTATCAGCCCTGTCCATCCTGTGGCGGTGCACGTCTAAAAAATGAAAGTTTAAACATTAGAATTCATAATCACAATATTACACAACTTACCACCCTGTCTATTGATCGTCTCGAAGGCTTTCTGAAAAAATTAACATTAGAAAAGGCAGACAAAGAAATAGCCTCATCGATCATCAAAGAAATTCTTAGCAGGCTGAATTTTTTAATGAATGTGGGTCTATCGTATCTGACACTGGATAGAAAGAGCCACACATTGTCAGGTGGTGAAGCGCAAAGAATAAGACTTGCGTCGCAAATTGGCTCCGCTCTGGTTGGTGTTACATACGTGTTAGACGAGCCAAGTGTTGGTCTGCATCAACGGGACAATCACAAACTAATAGAATCTCTCAAGAAACTCAAAGACCTTGGGAACACAGTGATTGTTGTAGAGCACGATGAGGAAACGATCAGGGCATCAGATTTTATCATTGATATGGGGCCAGGTGCCGGCATTCATGGCGGCAAAGTTGTTTTTTCTGGCACTATCGACGAAATGTCATCAGCAAATGAATCAATAACAGCCCAGTATATGACACATAAAAAAACTTTGTCTCCACCGCCATTCCGAAGACCGGCGACAGAACGACGCATAACGCTGTGCGGCGCGTGCGAAAACAATCTTAAAAATATTGATGTTTCGATTCCGTTAGGTTGTTTTGTTTGTGTTACAGGGGTATCGGGGTCTGGAAAATCATCTCTTATTAATGAGACACTAATCCCTGCTCTCAAAAAAAAGCTCTACAAATCAAAGATTAAGGCGGGAAAGCACAAAGCAATAACAGGCTTTGATTTGATAGATAAAGTCGTTGATATAGACCAAGCGCCTATAGGCCGAACACCAAGGTCGAACCCAGCGACTTATACCGGCCTGCTGGCGCCAATCAGAGAATTGTTTAGTGAATTACACGAGGCAAAGGCAAGAGGATATTCTCCTGGGAGGTTTTCGTTTAATGTAAAAGGTGGTCGTTGTGAGAGATGCGAAGGAGACGGCCATATTCGAATCGAAATGCATTTTATGCCGGATGTCTTTGTAAAGTGTGAAGAATGTGGCGGGGCACGGTATAATGAAGAAACATTAAACATAAGATTTAAAGGCAAGAACATCGCAGAAATACTGGATATGACAATTGAAGAAGCCATGATTTTTTTTCAAAACATTCCACAAGTTTGCAAGCGGGCGAAGACATTATTTGATGTAGGGCTTGGGTATATCAAGCTTGGTCAGTCTGCTACAACACTCTCTGGCGGTGAAGCCCAAAGAATTAAACTATCAAGGGAACTGTCGAAACGAGCAACTGGTAAAACGCTTTATATTCTCGACGAGCCCACCACAGGATTGCACTTTGAGGATGTTAAACAATTGCTTGATGTCTTGCAAAAAATCGTTTGTTCTGGCAACACAGTATTGGTTATTGAACACAATTTGCACGTCATAAAATTTGCAGATTACCTCATTGATCTTGGCCCCGATGGGGGCGATGCCGGTGGATATTTGCTTGCACAGGGAACACCAGAAGAAATTCTGAAATGTGAGCAATCATCCACCGCAAAGTATTTGTCCCAAATCATTTGACCAAACAGAATATCCGACCATTGTTATGGTTATCACAAACAATCTGTACAGAATATATTACACTAATCGTGTTATTTCTCTATAAAAAGTATTATTAGCCTCCAACTCAAGAATTAAACCTATACGTTAATAGTTGTTGTTTTTGCAATACAACGCCAGACGTGTTTTCTGGTGCGGAATTGTGTTTTTGCTAAAAGGCTAAGTAAAAAAATCTTTAAGAATCAAATCTGTGCCAAAATTGAATGCCCTACTACTATGTTTTGTGTGATTCCTATGAAAAACACAAGCGGTTTATCGGCAGGGCCTTGTAATAGAAAAACCCACAAAGACGTGCGTTATGCGACCAACAGCAATAGGGCTGCCGGCACAAAAAACGACATTAATTTATTATCAAAAACAAGAACACATATTAAAATTATATAGCGACCATCTGTTAGCGCAAGCGAGTTTGTTTAAACCTGTACAGAATGCCGGGCGCCACAAAAAAAACAAAAAAAACAAAAAAATTTCTTTAAAATAATTTGAAATTACATTATATTAGCATCTGTAAGTTATCTTGTACAGACAAGCAACGTGTGGCGCGCGCGGTTTTGGTCGTATAATCACATTAAAAATGATTGAATATTTCGACAATAAGCTAGGCAAGGTTAAGGTTTTGAATGTAACCGAGGCGCGTGCGAACTTCGCCAATGTGCTTAGAGACGCAGGATCGCAGTATCTTATCACAAAAAACAACAAGCCACTAAGGGTCATAATTGATTACTCAGAATTGGAGCGAATAAAAAGTTATCCACAGGAAGGTGTTGAAAATCGTGGTCTAGAAAGCCGTGTCGAACAGTCAAACAATGCAAATGAGGCTCATGTTGCGTTCGAGGTGAGCACAAATGAGGTCGAGCAAGAGAAAATAAAAAAAGAAATTCCTAGCGCAGTGAAGGGTGTCATTGCCGCAAATGTAAGCCTAGCCAAGCAAAAAGAGCCATTGCGCCCTGTAAAAAAGAAAGACCACAAATCACCACAAGAAATTCTCGATAAATTATTTGTGGCCCAGACGGCCACGCAGCAACAAACCGAGGAAGCGTTTGATCTGGCTACAGAACAAAAAAGGGATGATGGTGTTGTTGTGACAGAGGAGAACGATGAAGGCGTAGTGCCACAGCCGGACGAAGAAGGTTTTATGCTGTCTGCAGCCGAGGAGGTTGTTCTTGCGGAAGAGGTTATGCCCGGGGAAGATTATTTCTTATCGGAAAATGATGATTCTGAAATCAGCGAAAGCCGTGTTGCAGAAAATAAAAACGAAGGCGGATTTTCTGATGATTGGGATATAGTGATCGATGAGACAAGCGAGGAACTGGTTGCTGGCGAGAAGGAAGAAGCGGCAGAAATCACAATAGATGTGCCCGTGCAAAGCCGGGAAGATCCAGTTCTGGCAGAAAAAGAACAGGTGGTCATCATGCCGTCCGCAAAGCCAAAAAACACAGAACGCACTGTTGCGGAAGAAAGCAGGAAAACAAGAGAAGAAGAAGCCTGGACACCGGAGCAAAAGGAATATTTTGAAAAATACAAAAAACTCTATGCAAGCTTTCTGGAGCCCGCGCCAGGAAAACAAATGACAGAGCAGGAAGAAGACGAAAAACAAGTTGAAGAGTTGAGTTATTCTATTGAGGAAAATGTTGTCGCCGAAAAATATCAGGAAACAGGGATGGCGACACAGGAAGCCGAAGAGGCTGCTGTGGGGGACAATGAGGTGGTGTGTGAAGAAGAGGCATTATCCGATGCTCCCAGCGACACTGAAGAGCGATCAAGCAACAACGGGCTGCCATCGCTGAAAGATTTGTTGCAAGAGCTTGATGCTGAGCAATTGTCTGATGAAGAGGGCGGTGAGGCAAAAAAAGAAAACAGCGATCGTGAACTTGACGATCTGATCAACAGGATCAAACACAACGAATATTAGTGGTTGTTAACATGGGCGCAATACTAAAACTAAAAAAAATATGGCGACCCCAAAGGGAAAAGATATATTCGTTCAAATATCATCATTTTCTCAACACGCTCCCGCAAGCCAGGCTCAAAGAGATTCTGCTGTTCTCAGAATCAGATCAAATTGAAAAAACCCTCCCCTCATTGGCGGATAAGCGGACACTGTGTTTCGATGATGGTGCGCACAAGTATTTACTTAAAAAAATTCTTAAAAAGAGCCCTCCTCATTTATTGCAATATTATTTTGGTGGCGCTGATCCAGACCCTACTCAGGTCGCAGGCTTTATGATCATGGGGGGGCTTGGTCGGTTGGCTGTGAGAAAAGACTATTTTGATCTGGTGATTTGCCCTTTCTCACAAGAGACCAGAAAAGTGAACGATGAAATTCTGGTCAAAATATGTCAGACCATCAAGAACGGGGGACGCCTGGTGCTGTCGCTCATGCACCCACAGCTGGAACACCTGCTCTTTAATCAGAACCCAGCGGAAACGCAAAGTTCGAACAGCACCGTCTCGCAGTATTTTAAAATTCTTAAAGAACACGAAGTGTACACAGAAGAGATAACCGAGGGTATGGTTGATGCTACGTTGAAGCCCTTTTTTGCAACAGAAGATGAAGTCGACTATTATCAAGAATACAAACACACGCCACTCACGCTGTTGTTCAAGGCCGTCAAGTTTTCTAAAAAAAGGTAAATATGGCGCACCTGGTCGGTAAAGACATTTATCAGCGGCTGGCCAAAAAAATTGATGGCCTGACGGCGCGAACGCCCTACAATCAAACCTTTCACAAGATTTTAACAGAGCTTTATTCTGAAAAGGACGCGAATGTTGTCGTCCAGATGCCCTACGGGTTGGCCCCCCTTAAAAAAATATTACGCACAACAAAAATGTCTGAAAAAGAACTGCTGACGTCCCTAGACAGGCTGAGTTCACGGGGGCTGGTTCTGGATTTGATGCTGGGTGGCAAAACACACTACATGCCATCACCCCTGGTGGTTGGGATCTTTGAGTTTTCGATGATGCGAACGGGGCAGGGGGTCCACCACAAAAAATGCGCAGAGCTGTTTCATGAATACATGATGGACAGCGATGTGTTTTTTGATGCGAACCTTGGTAAAGGACAGAAAACAGCGATCGCTAGGGCGCTTCCCCACAAAGGCTCTGTTTTGGATGAGGATTATGTAGAAGTACTGGATTTTGAAAAGGCGAATCATTTGGTGGGCGAAGCCAAGAGGTTTTCGGTGGGCCTTTGCTCGTGTCGTCATGTTAAGCAACATATGGGCGACAAGAAATGCGCGGTGCCCTTGCGTTCGTGCACGTCATTTGGAAAAGCGGCAGACTATTTGATCCGCCACAAGCTTGCCGAAGAAATCAGTAAACAAGACATGCTGGCGCTGATGGTGGAGTCAAAAGAGATGGGGTTGGTGTTCAATGCCGACAATGTGAAAAGAAATATTTCGTTCATTTGTCATTGTTGCGGTTGTTGCTGTCACATGTTGCAGGGGATTTCGAAATTTGGATACGCCAACACGGTCGTATCGTCGCGGTTTATTGCCAACCTCGATGAAAAAAAATGCAAGGGATGTCACAAATGCGTGCGCGCGTGCCCCATCAATGCGATTCAGAAACCAGTGCAATCACAACGGCCGGAAAAGCACGAAGGACATGTGGCGCAGGGCGGGGCACCAAATATTGATCATGAATTCTGTCTGGGTTGTGGTGTGTGCGCCCTGAAATGCCCGACACAGGCCCTGCGGCTGGTGTCGCGAAAGCAAAAAATCTTTTATCCCGAAAACACGTTTGAGAGGGTCATCCTCACATGTCTGGAACAGGGGACTCTGCAAAACCAGCTCTTTGATGATCCTACAAAAATCACACATTCCTTCATGCGTTTTTTTGTAGGTGGGTTTCTGAGATTGCCACCGATCAAGAGGGCGTTGGTGAGTGATGTGTTCCGCTCACGCTTTTTGAGCATGATCAAGAGCGGTGCGAGGGCACAGAAAAAAGGGGATGTGATTGCTGTGTGATTATCTGGACAACTCCTTAATTCATTGGCAGAAATTGGATGGAATGATAAAGATGTGGTTATGAATAAAACACGCATCATCTGCACGGCAGGGCCTGCCATTGCCAGCGAAAAGAAATTCTTGCAGTTGGCCCAAAATGGCATGAACATCGTTCGCTTTAATTGCTCACATGGCACAGCCCAGGACCGCGAAAGATTTTTATCACTCATCACAAAAACAGAAAAAATCACAAAACGCCCGCTTGGCATCATGATTGATCTGCAGGGCCCCAGACTTCGCGTGGGAGACCTCCCCAAGCCCTTCACGCTTGTTGCCGGAGACGTCTGGCATCTGGCCGTCAAAAAAAAGGCGGATGAAAAATCAAAGACACTACCCATCGATCTGGCCTCACTACACAATAACCTGAATCCCCACACCGATATTTTCATGGATGATGGGCTCATTCATGTGCGCGTCATCAAAAAGACCCCTGCTGGCGCAGACGTTGCCGTGGTTGTGGGCGGAACACTCACCTCGCGTAAAGGCGTCAACATCCCCCATATCAAGGGAACCTTGCCCATACTCTCACAAAAGGACAAAGAGGATTTGCTTTGGGGGTTGAACCACGATGTGAATTTTGTGGCCATGTCTTTTGTGCGCACATCCGATGATGTGCTTAAACTCAAGGCTTTGATTCGCAAACACAAGACATATCAGCCTCCTCTGGTCATTTCGAAAATAGAAAAACCCGAGGCGATGCAAAACCTGCGAGCCATTGTAAAGGAAAGTGACGGCATCATTGTGGCGCGCGGCGATCTGGGTATTGAATTAGGCTTGGCCAAGGTGCCCGCCGCACAAAACCGGATCGTTTCGGTTTGCCGCGATTTAAAAAAACCAGTCATCGTGGCCACGCAGATGTTGAGTTCCATGCGCTGGGAGGCCATCCCCACGCGGGCCGAGGTGAGCGATGTGGCCACGGCTGTCTATCTGGGTGCTGATGGCGTGATGTTGACGGGAGAAACGTCGGTTGGCAAACACGCGGTGGCAGCGGTTAAAATGCTTGGCCAGATCATCTCGCAAACAGAACAGGTGCCCTTGTCTGTTCCTACACCAGCCCCTGCCTATGACAAAGACACTTTGGCGGAAACCATTTTGGCAAATGTTTGTCAATTGGCCAAGGACGTGAGGGCAAAGGCGATTGTCGTCCACACCACGCGCGGGCAAATGACAGGGATATTATCAAAGCTAGGTGTTGCCATTCCCATTTTTGCGTGCACAGAAAATGAACATTTGTACCGCCGCACCACACTGTTTAGCGGGATTATCCCGATCATGGTTGACAAAAGAATGTCCTGCGGTCAGGGCAATGACATCATCGCTCACTTGAAAGCGCTGAAATACCTGAGAACAAATGACCTTGTTGTTTTCGTTGAACGGGTAGCCAAAACCAACAGTGTCAACGTGGAAATAACAGCGATCTGAAATGCCAGAAATTTTTGTTGTTCGAAACGAGATCTGTGGCGCTATTGATGTTTGGTGATTATTTGAGTGTTGCGGTAAGCCACGCAACGTCCGCGTCGCTCATTTCAAAGACATTGATGAGGGCCGCAATGAAAATATTAATGCCTTCATTCACAGCCTGTTCATGTTGGCCTCCCCGTAAGGTTGTTGGTCCGTAAGCATGTATTCCGAGCTTTCTCTGGTCCGAAAGTGTTTTATCCATATCTTTAAGAATGCTACGAGATACCCTTGTGTTTGGTCTTTGTTCTGGTTCGGCCAAGGCATTTTTTTTGCCAACCCCTTCTGGGGTTACGAGCAAAGCAATCCTTTCGGCAAGTTCTATTCGACTTTGAACCCAAGCCCTCTCTTCGCCCGTAAGCACTTCGGTGCCCGCCCGCGATATTCTTATCGTTAACGCATCATCAATCACGGTATATTCCACCTTGTTTGGCGCCATCTGACAATGAACGCCTCTGGCCACTGAATAGTGGTCTGGGTGTGTCTGTGCCACCACCTGCAGATCAAACAAGTTAGATAAATGCCTTAGGAGATAAACATTGCCTTCGTTATAACGGCGAGTATCTGTTATTTGAAATGAATCGCAACCAGCACCACTTGGGACGCCAAACACAAACCGGCTCGTATCACGAAGGTTTTCGGGTTGGATGTTGTGGAATCGAGCAAACACGCCAGCATCAAATGAGCGGAGGGCTGGCAAACCAGAAACGGCCCGTTGGCCAACCTCGCCTTGTATTGTTTGAGCAGGAGCCGCCGGATCCAATGCCATAAATACCATTGGCAAGGCTTTGCGAGCCCTTCTGTTATTTGCCCAATTTGTTACAGAGGAGAATGCCCCTGTTTGTTTTTGCAGGAGTTGTATTTTTTTTGTTTTTGCGGGCACTGCTGTTCCTCTGGCAACCGTGGCATGGGGGGGGGCCGTTGTTGCGGTGGACTCCGATCCAACCAAAGCATAACGATCTGTGACCGCGTGTGATACCCCTGCTTGCTGGGTTGCATAACCGGGGAGAACTCTGGCGAGTGTCGCTTGGCCAAAATGTATCAAACCAGAAATGGGCTGAAAGCAGGGCATAGCAACCTCCTTTTTTTGTTCTGTTCATTATATCAATATCATTTCAATTATCGGCTACTGACCACATGATGTTGCTCATTTTTTTATGTGGCTGAAAACACAGATAAATAGCACATGACAGCCGTGGTCAAGGTCGAAACAACAGCTGATCGCAGATGTTTTCCAACACACCCGCCAGACACAACGGGATGTGTTGCAACACGCGATGGGAGTCTATTCGCGGTGGTCTGTGTGATAACATGGTTGCCAATTTAGGTTTGTATTTTTGCAGATAGACCTGCAAACTTTTTGCACGCGTTCGATTGCCTGCCTTCACTTCGACAGGAACGACTTGATCTTTGATCTGCAGGAGAAATTCTATTTCAGAATTTTGTTCCGTCCAAGCATGCAGGGGGGCATCGGTGTTTGCTATCAATTCCTGACAGACGAGATTTTCCGCAAGAAAGCCCTTTGCCATACCAAATTCCTGGCCGAAGAATGATTCCATTGGCAGATTCAGGGCGCACCCCAGAAGACCAATATCAAAATAATACAGTTTAAAGGCATTGGGTTTACAAAACGCCGACAATGGGATTTCTGGGTGATTGCAGATTTTGACTTTGTGAATGAGGCCGGCGTTGACCAACCAGTCAATTGGTCCCGCCAGATCAGCGAATCCCTTTTTGCCCGGAACCACATCCTGGAATTTGTAGCGGGTCACAGAACCGTCGAGTTCTCGTGCCAATTGAAGGGGCACATTTTCGAAAACGGAAACAATGTGCATGGCGTTGATCTTGCCAGAATGTTTGGCAAAGTCGGCATAATAACTTTTAAGGAGAGTTTTTTGGATTTCACGAATCAGCATCGTTTTGTTTACAGCACGATCGCCCGGTTCCTGACAGTGGGCACAGACCGCTTGTGGCATGCCGCCTATAAAACTGTATTCTCGTAATTTCGCGTTGAGGTGCTCCTCTGCCGTCGCAGAGATTGTTTTTGTCTGCACAAACTCATCGAAGAGGGCAGGGCTGGTTTTTGCATCCGAAGCCCATAAAAATTCCTCAAAGGTCATTGGGAAAAGATTCAGAAAAGTGACCTTGCCCACGGGAAATGGTTCAGGGGATAATAATACCCCAATGAGTGAGCCCGCACAGCACACAGCCAGATCGGGAAGTTCTTCACAAAAATATTTTAAACTTGTGATGGCACGGGGGCATGCCTGGATTTCATCGAAAATGAGTAAATCAGTTTTTATATTTATGTCTTTTTCAAGCTTGATCGCCAAATCTTTGATAATTTGTTTGGGATTTAATGAGGCGGCAAAAATTTCAGAAAACTTGTTTTCTGTTTCGAAATTCACGTAATGAAAATTTGAAAACGACATTCTTCCAAATTCTTTGAGGAGATAGGTTTTACCAACCTGTCTGGCACCCCTTAAAAGAAGGGGCTTTCGGTCTGGAGAAGACTTCCAATCCATTAAATTATATAGAAGTTTTCGCTTCATGCCTTATTATACAGCAAGCAAGAATATTTACAACGTAAAAGTACTGGATTTGCAGAATAATTGGCACATAATACGCAACCATTTGATATGTTTAAACCAACGCATTGTTTTGAATCAGAAAAAATGGAGTTTTTATGCGGTAACCAACCGAGATAATCATATCGAGATTGTAGTATTCAAGATTGCGCTGCACATTGCGATCACCCTCTTGGCGAACTGTCAAGATTTCCTTGACAGTTGTCTCTGGCGTAAGTTCCGATTCTTCAAGGACATTTTGGATATGGAGGCTGATATTTTGCTTGGTTGTCTGGAAAAGCTCCGCCATGAGTTGTTGGGTTAGCCAGACGGTTTCGTTTTCCAGTCGCACATCGATTTTGATCTCGCCATTTTCTGTGGAATAGACAAGGAATTGCCCCTTGCCGCTGGTGGTTGTCAGGCTTTTTGATGTCTTTTGGTTCATGGTTGTTCCACTTTCATTTCATTCCACGGCTCATATGCCCAAAGCATCATCGAGTTTGTGCATTAACAGACTGGCAAGAACAATAAAATGCTTAGCTCGTTTATCATCGATGGTGATATTGGAATGTGCCTTTGGATTTCTTATTCCGGTCATTGAGCCAGAAAAAATTTGCATAAATCCCACTTGGATATTTCTTCCGTTTTCAGTGGAGAGATCATCAAGACTAATCACGGGATTATTAACCGAAAAAGTACGATTCATCAGAGTGCTGCCATCAAGGTCATCATCAATTCTCTTTTTTACAATTTTTTTCACACAATCGTTGATTTCCTTAAAAGCGGCCTCTACCGAATCAGCATAATGTCCGCTTTCAAGGCGACTGCGGGAAATCCCAACAATGCGTGGATGTACAA
Source organism: uncultured Nitrospirales bacterium (assembly GCA_964526915.1). Classification (GTDB taxonomy): domain Bacteria; phylum UBA10199; class UBA10199; order UBA10199; family JADGCS01; genus JAHJDR01. Next base: position 10,797 of record CAZGMS010000208.1, on the reverse strand, counting down.
GATCCCAAAAGTCGCATGATTGAGTAAGCTGGGATGCATTTGGAAGATCTAACTTCTTTTCTTCCAAACGCTGAATTAGCCCTTCTAACATGCTTGCTGTTTTGGGAAGGCCTGCTGAAAAATTGTTCTGGCATTCATGATCTGACATTCCGATAGCATGACCGCCAGACCAAATATTATGATATTGGTGTTCATGAAATTCTGGTGAGTTCTGTCCAAAGACTTCTCTGATTGATTCTCGGATATTTGATTCAACATTATTTATTTTCTGGTCATCAAAACGAATTTGTTGTGAGTTGAGCGCACGCACTTCTTCAAGTCGTCGGCTTAGCTTCAGAATGCCGGCTTCAAATTCTCCAATACCGGAAAATTTTTTTGATTCAACTATTGGTTTTACGGTTTTTGATCTTGCCAAAGTATAACCTCATTTTTTCACTCCACAGTAGCAAGCGGTAGCTCATTAAGTTTTGCACGGGCTTCACATATGAAAAGTGGCAAGCCAGCGGCTTCAAGAAGCGCTCACTATGCGAGGTGCGGATTTGGTAAGGGGTAGCCTTTTGCGAGCAGCGTTGTGATGGCCAGGGGCGACCGATAAAACGATCAATAATTGTTCTGCGTTTGATAATCAATGCTATCACCAGGCTCGTATTTTTGGCTGTCCCCACGACTATAATCATGAAAAGAAATCATTAAAAAAGAATTTGAGTATACCCCGCAATCATCTATAAAACGCTCATCCGCAAGCGTGGCTTTGGCCTTTTTCCAAAAGGCTTCTCTGATTTTCAAAAATCTGTGGATACTCATCCCAAATTCATGGTTACAAATATAATAATAATCTTTAAGTTCCTTTAACAGTCCCTTCCATTCCGCCACCCATTTTTTTACTAAAGCCTTCTGTGCCTTGTCATCAATCTTTTCATTGTAACGATGGGCAACTTTCCATGATTCAGTGTGCTCTGGCGCAAAGCACAGATAATCTTCAGGAATATTATAGCAATAGTACAGCAGAGGAAAGGTGGCGACTGTGTCGTATGTCAGATACGTTGTAGATAATTGGTCATTGTTTAGGATAGGAGAATAAGCTGGGGGATATTTACCAACCTGCAGACGGATGTGCCCGTTTACAATTACAATACGAATAGTTATGCCATGTTCTGTGCTTTCTTGTGGCGGGGCATCAGGCTCTTCATTCCCTGATGAATATTGATAAGGGATAAAAATTTTGTGGAAGATGCGATCATCAAAATCGATAGCCATACTCGACCAGCAATGCCCGTCTCTGACTTGTTTATAAAGGGCATTTCCTTTTATGTGGAAACGGACAGGTTCATAGCCGTTTGGGCTCTGATACTTGTTTTTGAAGTTATTGATGAGCTGTGCCACCCAAGCATCAAAGTTTGTTTCTGAAATGATTTTTTGTTTACACGGTTCACCACAAAGCGCTTTGTAGTTCCACTCGTCCGGCTTTGTTGGACCATCATCTTCTTGTAATAAACAAAACAGCCTTTGTACGGAGGCATGTTTCAAAACGTTCTCGATGTTAATTCGCAACTCAATCACAACGTTACTTCTTCGTTCGAGCTTGAATTGTTGTGTTATACCAAGAAATTCTTTTGCCATACCCTGCAAATGAGTGCCGTGTAGGGGAAAACGAATAACTGTAAAAACCAATAAAACGATGCCAACAAAAAAACTGTTTTGGTAAAAAAAATAGATGCTTGCAATGCCGGTAATAAATGAGAAAATAGCGGACAGCATAATTTTCCAATTTTGTTAAGGCCTGTTTTTTGATAGCTGTGACACAAAAAGGACTGGTGCGTAGCCTAATGGGCAAATCAACAAGCCTTTTCCCGACACATTTTTACATAGGCCGTAAAAAAAATAACAAAAGTACCAGCGAGGCCGATCCCAAATGCTACAAAGAATGCCGTGCCACCGAGGGAAGCAACCTTTTTTGAAGCGAAGGAAGTCGTTATTACAGCCCCCAAACTTGTGCCCGGAACATACCGGGCTTGCGGAGAGGGTGGGATTCGAACCCACGGTGCCCTTACGGGCACTCCGGTTTTCAAGACCGGTCGTTTCAACCGCTCACGCACCTCTCCCTGTGGCGGCCCCTTAAAGCAGAGCTTCATATAAAAATAAAGAGTTTTGTTCTTTTTCCCATGCGTGCGGTATTCTAACCAAAAAAGAGTCGAAACAAGGCTGATGGCAACAGAGGCGCCTTTAAATCGAAGGCGATCATCGTTATTCATGATCTGTATATAAAGAAGACCGTAGTGTAAATGGATGGGGGTTGATATGAGAATCGCTTCACGGTATGTCGCTGGCAATAAATACCATTTTAACAAAGGATAAATTATGACCCTGCAAAAAGACAAACTTGATCTATTAAAGTCAAAAATGGTGGGCAATGGTTTTGAAAAGCTGATCGCCTTGCAGAATGAAAAACTGATTGAATTTATCTTTGAATATGCCCAAATCAGTGAACCGGACTCTGTTTACATGTGTGATGATTCCGATGAGGACGCCCAATATGTGCGGCAGATGTCGCTCGAAAAAGGTGAGGAAAAACTGCTCGCGCGAGAAGGGCAAACCATTCATTACGATGGGTACAACGATCAGGGACGCGACAAAGACAACACCCGGTTCATGGTAGCCAAAGAAAATCTGACCAAAATGGGAGACCTGAATTGCATTGAATATCATGAAGGGTTGTCAGAGATACATAAATTGTCGAAGGGGATCATGCGTGGCAAACAAATGATCGTCAAATTATTCTGTGAATGTCCCCCGATGGGGCCGTTTACCATCGCCTGCGCGCAAATTACCGATTCGTATTATGTGACGCATTCCGAAGACATTCTGTATCGCCGTGGCTATGAACATTTCATGCGCATGACAGACAAAAACGATTTTTTTCGCTTTTTTCACAGTTCAGGCGAATTGGACGCGCGCGGTTGCGTCGTGAATGTTAAGGGGCGTCGCATTTATCAAGACCTGGAAAAAATGCAGGTCTTTACCATCAACAATCAGTACGCAGGAAACTCAGTTGGTCTAAAAAAACTGGCTATGCGACTCGCCATCAAGAAATCCGGCCAAGAAGGATGGTTGTGCGAGCACATGTTTATCATGGGCTGTGTGAACGAAGAAAAAAAACGAACGACCTATTTTTGTGGTGCCTATCCGTCCGCCTGCGGCAAGACCGCAACAGCGATGCTTCCCGGCGAGACTATCATCGGTGACGACATTGCCTATTTCAAAGGGATCAACGGCGAGTTCAGGGCGGCCAATGTGGAACGAGGCATTTTTGGAATCATCAAGGATGTGAACGCCAAAGACGATCCGGTGATCTATAAGGTGCTCACCACACCGCGAGAGGTTATCTTTTCTAACGTGCTCACTGGGCCGGATCGACAGCCCTACTGGGATGGCATGGGCGTGACCGTGCCCACAGAAGGCGCGAATCATTCCGGGCCAGATTGGCGCGTGGGAAAAAAAGACGCCAAGGGGCAGGTGATTCCCTTGTCGCATGGCAATGCCCGGTATACGATTCGGCTAAATTATCTCGATAATCTGGATCCACGATGGAACGATGAAAACGGCATCGAAGTTGGCGGGGTGATTTACGGCGGGAGGGACTCAGACACCTGTGTTCCTGTGGAGGAATCTCTGGGGTGGGAAGACGGCATCATCATCAAGGCCTGCACGCTTGAATCGGAAACGACCGCCGCCACGCTGGGACAAGAGGGTGTCAGGGTCCCACAACCCATGGCCAACCTTGATTTTATCAGCTATCCCATCGGACAATACATCACAAACAATTTGAATTTTGTAAAAGGGCTAAAACAGGAGCCGCGGGTTTTTGCCACCAATTATTTTTTAAAAGATGCCCAAGGGCAATTTTGTAATCACAAACTGGCAAAAAAAGTCTGGTTGCATTGGGCTGAGTTGCGGGTGCATGGCGAGGCGGGCGCGTGGAAAACCCCCACGGGACTGATTCCCAAGCATGAAGATCTCGCCAGGCTGTTCAAACAGTTTTTCAATGAAGATTATACCAAAGAAGAATATGCCTACCAGTTTTCTTTCCGGTGTGACAAATGGCTTGCCAAACTGGAGCGCAGTATCAACTATTATCAAAAAAATGTTCCCGATTGTCCCCAAAAGGTCTATGCCCTGTGGCACTCCGCGATCGAAAACATCAAACAGGCACAGAAAAGACATGGCGCCGTGATCAAGCCGGGAGAAGAGGGGGGCGAATAACGAATATCGAACAAGGAATATCGGATGTCAAAGTGATGGTTTCTTGTCATCCCAGCAGAAGCCAGGATCCAAGAGACACACTATGATGGATTCCTGCTTTCGCAGGAATGACAGAAATAATTACTTCTTGCCCAACTCATTTAACTTCACGCAAGGCGATTAATTTTGCATTGTTTGTAAAAACAAAAATGTGATCGCGGGTCACTAGGGGGGTGTTGATCGAGCCCTTGCCGAGTGAAAGCTTTTGAATTTGATTGCCCGTGGCGGGGTCGATGAGGAAGGCCTCGTTATCAAAGGTAGAAACGAAAAGCTTGTCTTTGAACACCACAGGGGCTGACGACACAGATTCGTTGAGTTTGTTCATCCAGAGCTCTTCACCGTTGTTTCTATTGAGGGCATGAAGGGCCCCGTTGGTGTCGGCAACAATCACCAGGTCATTCAATACCAGCGCGGAGGAACCGGTGGCGACGTCGGCTGTCCAGAGGATGTTTCCTGTGCCTTTATGGATACGGTAAATGGCACCAGAATACCCACCCACAAAGAGAGAATCCTGTGACAAGACGACAGAGGCGTCGATGTCTTTAAATGTGCTGAGCGGCAAGGCCAGATTTTTGTCCCACAACACCCTGCCATCTGCCGCCCCCAGTTTGTATAAATGACCATCGGCCAAGCCGACATACAGGGAGCCGTTTTCGGCAACGATGTTGGCTATTCCCCTGATGGTGAGTTTTTTCATGTAATTGCTCAAGGCGTGATTCCAAATGGTTTCGCCGTCATTTAATGAAAGGGCCGTAATTGTTTGCTCGCCTGTCACAACGAAAATTTTATTTTCCCGGATCAGCGGCTTTGAGAGCAGTTCTTTGTCAAAAGATTTTTTCCAAAGGAGAGCGCCGGTAGACCTGTTCAAACAAATGAGCTGGCCGCCGAGATCACTGAAAACAACCTGGTCCTTGTGAAGGCCCGCTGTGGCCGCAATGCCTTCGTCGTTTTCGAAGGTCCACAGGATTTTGCCGTTTTTCCTGTCCACGGCATAAAACAAGCCCGCCTGGGTGCCAATGTAAACGGCCTCTTTTCCAAGTGCGGGAGAGTTTGTTTCGGGGTAATATCGTTTGGAAGGAGAACCGGGTTTTAGGGCTGTTTCCCAACCAGCAGAAAGAACCCTCACATTCTGCGCTTTGAATTCCTTTTGCACCGGTAATGCAAAATCACCAGATTTCTTGGCCTGACCCACTGCTGGCGCGATCCCCAGGGATAAAGCACAGATGATAAACAAAAGATTTTTCTTCATGATGTTAGCCTCTCTTACAAAGCATTCAAATCAAGAACCAGGAGCTTGTCTTTTGCTACATCAATGACCCGTGGGTCATATCCCGAAAGCTCAGCCTTTTCTTTGTTCATCCCGCTGGTCTGCCCCACAATGAACTCATAAAGTTTCCTGGCCTCCGCTTTTTTATCGGCCAAAACCAAAAGGTCTCCTTGCAGGAGCTTGTATTGACCCAAAAATGGTTTGATGATCAGGCTTTCGTTTTGTGCAGCGAAAGAGGAGGCTTCTTCGAAACGGCCTTTTTCCTTAAGCAACCCCACGGATTTGAGCACAAGCAGTGTGTTGAGGAGTTCGTCCTGGCCCTTGCCAAGACCCTCTTTGAGAACAGTGATGGCTTCATCATCATTTTTGTGGTCCACCAAGGCTTGGGCCAATTTGAGCCTGACCAACTGTGCTGCGGGAAGTTTTTCGAACTTGTTGAGGAGCTCTTTGTATTTATCGATCTTTTGGACACTCTTTTCGGCTTGATAGAGGGCTTGATTAAAGTCCTGCACGGTTTTTAGTCGGTACCAATTGAAAACAGGAAAGAACAAGCCAAGAATAACCAAAACGGTGACTGCCCACGTGACGGTTTTTTTGTTTTCGCGGCAGTAGGCAGAGGTTTTGGCAACAACTTCGGCAAACTCATTGCGCTTTAAAAAAGACTTGCTGGTGAGAACTTTTTCTAACTGTTTGTCATCCATGGAAGCATCTCCTTTTTGAGGTCCCTTATAGTTCGGATTCGTCATCAAGACGAAAAAATTTCTTTAACAGACCCAAGCCGTCTCCATGCTTGGGTTCCGGCCCTTTCTGTGTTGGGGAGGATCCATAGAACAGCGCGGTCTCTTCATCAATGATATTTTTTGCCTGACACAATGTATTGGTTCTCGATTTTAGCGTTTCTTCGGAGATGTGGCGCAGGTCATCGAGGTTATACAAATAGACATTTTCAAGTGTGGCGACCGTCACATCTACGTTGCGGGGGACCCCCAGGTCGATCATGAAAAGAGGGCGATCTTTACGACAGGTTAGGGCTTTTTCGAGGGATCCCACCGTCAGCTCTGGCAGGGTCTCGCTGAGGGCCGTAATCACGATGTCGGCTTCGCTCAGTGCTGAGCACAGGGTTTCAAGAGGACGGGCGATGCCCAACCCGAGGGCTTCCTGCTCCGTGGCCTTAGTCAGGGAACGGGTCATGAGCCAGGTTTTTTGCGTGTTGTGCCCGTTTAAGGCGCGGACCACTTGTTGCCCGATTTCTCCCAAGCCCAGAAGCAGGACCGAAGCGTTGGATAAGGACCCGAAAATTCGCTTGGCCAGCATCACCGCGGCTGATCCCAAGGACAGATTGCCCCGACTGATGTCAGTTTCTGTTTTGACTCTTTTGGAAACAAATAAGGCGCGTTCAAATAACTTGTTGAGAAAGCCGCCCGTTGTTTTGGACGACAACGCAGTCAGATAGGCTTTTTTGACCTGGTTCGTGATCTGGTTTTCGCCGATGACCTGTGAGTCGAGGCTTGAGGTCACTTCAAAAAGGTGACGAACAGCCTCCTTGTTCGTTTTGCAATACACGTGGTGCCGTGCTTTAGGAAGGTCCTTTGTGGTGAGCGGATCCAACAGGGCCAGGCAGAGGGTCTCCGCGGCCTGATCGGTTTCTGGTGCGACACCATAGATCTCGGTTCGGTTGCAGGTGGATAACACGAGGGCCTCATGTACGAAAGAAGAGGACAGGATATTCCCGATGGTCTCCAGTGAGCGATCGTGATCGAAGGCGATTTTTTCTCTCATGGCAATGGGGGCCGTTTTATGGTTCACGCCGACGACGAGGTAATTCATATGAAACCAATGAAAAACAACAGCACAAGCAATATCAGGCCAAACAGGGAATACACGATGCTCCTGTGGCCGTGCATTTTTTTTGAAGATTTAACACAAAACAAGAGGGCGAAATAAAACCAGCAGAACAGGCTTCCATGTTGTTTTCCCTGGTGCCAGTCAAAGTAATGCCCCGTTTGCAACTTGGAAAACAACGTCCCCGAGACGATCACCAGTGTGAGAAAAACGAAACCAAGAGACATTGTTTTGTGTTGCAATGTTTCCAGCGTGGTGAGCGCGGGTAATTTGGCCAAAAGGGAGGAGATTTGTTTGTGTTTGATCTGGCGCTCAGAACTCAAAAACAAAATGGTAATGATTGCGGCCAGGGAATAAAACAGCAGACACAAAAACGAGACTGCTATGTGTGCTTGTTGCGTGAACAAGGAAAGGCCTTCGAGATGATTCGACGCCCAAGTGTGTTGCACATAAGACAGGGCATTGAACAGGACGATGGTCACAAGGAAAAGGACGCCAGAGCGATAAAATCTTTTGATAAAACATAGGCCGATGAAGGCATAGGCCAGGAGTAGAGATGTGAGTTGAAAAAACTCAAAATAACCATGCGGCCAGGCACCACGGATTTTAACAAAATGCCAGATCAGAAAACAGGTTTGGGCCAAGGCGGCACCAAACACAAGCCGAAGTCCCAGGGCTGTTAGCGCTGGCCGGTCGTAAATGGTGCGCAGGAGATACAAGAGTGTGGCCATGAGATAAAAACCGAGAATGATGTGGGGAATGAGGTAGGGCACGCGTTGCGTTTTAGCAGATTTGGGACAAGTGCTCCAGCAGTTTTCTCAGGGCTTTGCCACGATGAGAGATGCGGTTTTTTTCGTCAGGCGCGAGTTCCGCCATGGTCAACTGGTAGTCTTTGATAAAAAAATACGGATCATAACCAAAGCCGTTTTTTCCTTTTGCCTGCGTTTGGATTTCTCCACAACAGTGTTCTTCGATCTCTTTCTGTGTTCCGTCAGGCAACAGCAAAACCAATGCACACGTGTAATGAGCGGATCGATTCAGGGTTGGATTGGTGGAGAAAGCCAGGATAAGCTTTTCGTTGTTTTCAGTGTCATGTGCTTGTGGGCCGGCAAAGCGTGCCGAAGCAACACCGGGAAGACCGCCAAGGCCATCACAGGACAGACCGGAGTCATCCGCCAGAACGCAGGCAGTGATCTGGCGCTGTTCCAGATAAGTTTTGAGAGACAGTGCCTTGATGCGTGCGTTTTCGATGAACGAGGCACCTGTTTCTTCGGGAGAAATATAGTCTGGAAACGTGATCAGCGATTTTACAGTGAGAGCGAGGTGTTGCAGCATTTGCGCGATCTCACGAACCTTGTGCGCGTTTTTTGATGCGATGTAGAGGGTTTTCATAATTGTTGCGCGACGAAAAGTTCTCTGCCCCCTTTTAGCGCGAGGTCTTTCATTTTGACCAGTTGCTCAAACGTGAAGGGCTTGTGCTCGGCCGTTCCCTGAACCTCCACAAAATTGTAATCACCCGTGATGACAAAGTTCATGTCGACCTCGGCAGAGGAATCCTCGTTATAATCCAGATCAAGCGAGGGAACGCCATTGATGATGCCACAACTCACGGCACACACGGGGGTAAGGAGTGGGTCAGTTTTGATTTTATTGTTACTGAGAAGAAAACGAACAGCGTGACAGAGGGCCACATACGCGCCGGTAATGCTGGCACAACGAGTTCCTCCATCGGCCTGCAGAACATCGCAGTCGATAATGATTTGTCGCTCACCCAGCAAATCGAGATTCAACGAGGCCCGCAAGGCACGCCCGATCAGGCGTGAAATCTCCTGTGTGCGGCCGGACTGTTTCCCCTTTTTGGCCTCGCGCTCCATGCGCTCATTGGTAGAGCGTGGCAACATGCCGTACTCTGCCGTGACCCAGCCCTTACCCGTGTTTTTTAAAAAAGGGGGCACCTTTTCCTCAAGGCTGGCGGTGCAGAGCACCTTTGTGTCTCCCATGGTGATGAGCACAGAGCCTTCCGCGTATTTGGTAAAACCCGAGGTGATGGTTGTTTTGCGAAGCTGGTCGGGTTTGCGATCCTGATTTCTGGATGTGGGGATCATGAGACAGCCCTCCTGTTAATAATGTCTTGTTTGTAACACAGTTCTTCTTCGGCCCAGCATCTTTGTTCCGGGGATAAATCGTCCCGTTTCAAAAGTTTTTCAAGGGCATAAATGCGGTATCGGTCCATGACGGGAAAGGACTTGGATAGCTGGTCTTGGTGTCCTCCAAACTTGGTGACCAATTCTTTGTTGATGAAGCCGACCTCGTGTTTACTCAGAAGCCGGAGCCACAAATCGTAGTCCTCACAGGTTGGCAAGGTTTCATCAAATCCTCCTGTGGCCATGAAGAGCTCTTTTTGGATCATGACGCTGGAGCAACAAATGAGACACAAGCGCAGACTTTGTCTAAAAAGATTGCCCGCGCGGACACTGTGTTTTTTCATTTTGTTGACACGTTCGGAATTCCTGATCCAGACATCATCTGTCTGCGAGAGGAGGAAGTGTGGATAAGCTGTGTGAAAGCGAGACTGCTCGGCCAATTTGTTTTTGTGCCACAAGTCATCAGAGTCCAAAAAACACAGCCACTCTCCTGAGGCCTCTTTGGCGCCCGCATTGCGGGCCGTGGCAACCCCGGCGTGGGGGATACAATGGTATCTCAGACGGGGATCATTATAGAGCGCGAGCCATTCGCGGGTGTTGTCTGTAGAGCCGTCATCCACCACCAAAAGCTCAAAGGCCCTGTGTGATTGACGCAGAACGGAATCAACGGCCCTCAGCACGGTGCCCTGGCGATTGTAGGTGGGGATGATGACAGAGACAAACGACATATGTTATGAGAGCTTGTCCGAAAAGCTCACAGCTTCAATTTTTTTGGGTCCTGCTACGGGGCGCTATTTTTTGATGCTCTTCGCTTGCAAGCTCGCTCCGCAGGCCGCATCAAAATAATAGCTTCCCGTATCACCCAAAAAAATACCGAAAAAGGTTCTTGGAAGGCCTTTATTCAAGTTGATAATCAATATCCAACAAAATCGTTTCAGGGTAAAAGGGCAGGGGGGTGGCTTTTTTCACTGTAGCCACGGCAGACCTGTCCAGCACGCTATATCCCGAGCCCTGCACAACGCTGACCTCTTCCACGGTGCCATTGTTTTCGATGTGAAGCCGCACGCGGACAGTTCCTGTCCAACCGTTTTCCTTTGCCACCAAAGGGTAAATCAATTTTTGTCGGATCATTTTATTGATTTGGGCGCGCACATTGGGGGCTGTTTCCGAGATCACTCCCTCTTGACCAAAGCCAGCGCCAACGCCACCTGCAGGCGTGTCGGATGTTCCGGTGCCAAAAGACGG
>CAZGMS010000207.1:0-9122 GCA_964526915.1 uncultured Nitrospirales bacterium | reverse complement strand
TGCGGGACAAAAAGGAGGGGCGGTGCCCTCCTGTTGCTTGTTGCGCAATAAGATTTCAAAGAGAAAAGCCTTTTTTACCCACTTTTATGTCGCACACCCGATACCCTTTAGAATCCTGATGTAATATGAGTTGTTTGAGATGATTTCTTTTTCTTGGACTCCATCAACTTTCGCAGTTCGTTGGCTTGTTCCGTCCAATATTCCAGTTCCTGCTCAAGAGTCATATCCTTTGTCTCTTTGTAAATTTCTTTTGCCGCTATGTGCTTCATGTCGACACAATCAAATTTTTTAGTCATACTTGATCACCTCCGCCGGCGCACAAATGGCAATTCTATTGTAGCCATTCTTGGTATTGATCGCATTGTACAGATCAATTTTGTCGTAATGAACAATGTGTTTAAAATTCCAGCTCACAATGATTTGACACAATGCCACTGTCGCCAACGCGACATGCAGAGCATCATCCGAATAGTTTTGAGATACGATTCCCGCATCCAAATAAGCATTTCGTAATTGCAGGACTTCGTTGGTGACGATTGCCATTTCGGCTTGGCTCATGAATGAATCAAAAAAAATTTTGACTTGTTCGGGAGCACGATCAATCTCATTTTTTACCGTAGGTGAGGTGACCAAAAGAAACGTTCCTTTCTGAACTTGCGAAAAGAAAATACCACTCACATCTTTAAATTCGTCATCAAAAACCCCACCGTAAACGGACGTATCAACATACACGCGTGGTCTTTTCATACCTCGACTCCTTGTGCGCAAAATTATACCAATAAAACTGTTACGCGATCAATAACCAAATAATCCGAATAAAATCACGCCGTAGCGTTAATGCTGTGTTGCTCAATGCAACAGGGCCACCAGCTCATCTTTGGAGACGGGGGTATTGCCAAGAACAGGGATCTGTGACATACAAAATCCAAATATGATCGATTTGGCCACAAACGAATTCCATGAGACGAAACAGCCTTTTTCTGACCTCTTGGGAGCAGAAGTTGACCAAGCCACATACCTCAAACAGGCAGCTCAAAAATTGGCTCTGCTCAATTCTTTGTATGACCCTGCCCAAAACGTGGAGACCCAAACCGAACATTTTTTGGGGTTATTGTCTGATCGGATTTTCCTGCCCTCCCCCGCGATCCTGCGCCACATCACCAGCAACATTCCTGTGCTGTTTGATGACGTGGCTTTCCTGCTTTCCGACGATACGGATCACATCTTCGATACCCTCAAAAGGGCTTCGCTCTTTTTGCAAAATCACACGCGCGTTACGATTGATTTTTCTGCCTTGAGGGCCAAGCGATCAGGGGCCGCACTGGGAAACAAACAATTTGTCGGGCCCATCCGTCTGATGGAGCTTTTTGAACGAACCCCTCAGCCGTCTGAGACTCCCACCAAACTCAATTTTACCCTGAGCCTCGACCATCTCGAGATTGATGATTGCCTGCATTACATCAGAACCGCCCCAAAACACATCGAATACACGATTGGCGTGCCTAACCAGTTTGTCAGTGCTCTGGCGCGTAAAGAGAGATTTTTTTTAAGGCATCAACCCCATGCCGAACCGTCAACATCCATCGACGCCATCAAGTTGTTTCACAAACTCATCAACCTCATTCGCGATGATCACCCCATCGATCTTGTGTTCACAGACAAAATCAATGCCTTCAAACAACAACGAGCCCTGCCTACCAACCTTATCCTGAATGGCCTCCACCAGTTGGTCTGGCCGGGAGAATTAATGGCAACTGGGGTGATCGATTTGACGCTCCTCACAGAGGAGCTCACAGACCACGGAGACAAACTGCGAGAGACAATGGCACGGGTCATCAATTTTCTCGACAACACTTTCGATTTAAATCATTACTTCGACAAAGATTCTGAGGCACTCACAACCCGCACCAGACGTCTGGGCATCTCGATCAATGGCCTCGATACACTGTTGACGAAGATGAACCCGGAACACAGCCCAAACAAAAACCAACACATCACCAGCAAACTGGCTCACACAATCAAGGAAACACTCATTGAGGCCTCACACAAGCTGGGACAGCAACGCGGTTATGTGACACAGGTGTCGTTTGCCAACCACCCGATCAAGACCCGAAACACGCAGTTATTGGCTCAAATACACGATCCCCTGCTTGCCAACGAACTTGACGCCACGAACTTCCTCATGACCTCCCCCGCCCCTCTTACACAATATCCAGAACACTACGACACCCACCTGCGCTGGCAAGAAGTCTGTGACAACCTCGTCTCTCTGCCTCACCCCCTGCACCACACAGATCTCGATACCTTTGTAAAACTGTTTTTCCTCGCCTTTGAAAAAGGTTTTTTGAGTTTCGAGACCGTGCGGGCTTGATCAGTCATGATTGTCAATGCCTGTTAAGACCTGTCATGCTTTGTCCTGCCACGGCTTGTCCTTAGATCAAAAAAATCGTCACGCCATCATCATGAATCGTATGAGTGGGGCCTCTTATTTATATTTCATATATACACCGAGACCATTCATCTTGTATAATATAAGTTGATTTACATTCTCTCAGGACATGTCTACGGGTCCTGCCTGAGAGAATGGCGGCACACGATGGTTGTTTGGGGAGGGGGTTAGGTCAACATGGAATCAGCCGTTAAAATTGATCAGCGCTACGAGATCATCAAAAACCTGGGCGGCGGCCTGTCGGGAGAGGTCCTTCTCGTGAAAGATCAGGAAGGGATCAAGGCCCTCAAGTTTCTCAAAAAAATCCAGATGAACGTCTCACGCGAAGACGCCCTGCGCAATTTCAAAAACGAATTCTCAATTTTAAAAGAACTCAATCACCCCAACATCGCCCGCATTCTGGATTTTGGTTTTGAAACCAAACTGCAAAAATATTACTTCACCACCGAATTCATTCAGGGAGCAGAACTCCACACGGCCTGCGAAAACCAGCCACTCGATGTTCTCGAAAAAATCATCGTGCAGGTCCTCAGGGCGCTCAATTACCTGCACTCGCGAGGGATCTATCACTTCGACATCAAACCTCAGAACATCCTCGTGTACACGGAAGGCGGGGTCCCTGTCACCGCCAAGATCATCGACTTCGGTCTGGCCGGTTTTTCGGCTTCCCGCAAAAAAGTGGGTACCCCTGCCTACATGGCCCCCGAAGTAGTTCAAGGGGGTCTTCTCGATGGACGCACCGATCTGTACTCCTTTGGCGTGCTCCTCTACAAAATCCTGACGGGCACCAACCCGTTCGCCACCAAAGACCTCAAGGAAATCCTGCACAATCAGGTGCACTTGATCGCCAAGCCGCCCTCAACGGTCAAAAGCGACCTGCCGTCGTATTGGGACCACATCGTGGGTCGACTGCTGGAGAAGAATCCTCTCAACCGCTATTCCCAAGCCTCGCTCGTTATTCGCGATTTGAATTTTCTATCGACCAAAAAATTCGACATCGAAACCAAAGACACCAAACTCAGCTACCTGCCCGAAAAAGGCACCCTCATTGGGCGCGAAGAAGAGTGGCAGACCTTTGCCGAGATGTTCGCCGAAACCTTTCTGGACGACGAACTCCCCGCGGAAAAAACCCTCATCGTCGAGGGTGGGCGCGGAACAGGCAAGACCCGGCTGTTGTCGGAGATAAAATATTTTTCGCAACTGCGAAACGTCCCTGCCAAAACCCTCAAGCAATTCGAATCCGAGGAGAGGGCAAACGCGTACCTCCTCATGCTGGACGATCCCGCCATCGACACCAGTCGGGTCAACGCCCTCATACAGGAGACAGCCAACGAAAAATGCCTGCTGATCTGGGCTACCGAAACAGCCCCCAAGGGTTGGGCCAACACACGCACCCTCACACTCAAGAACTACGACAAACCACAACTCAAACAGTATCTCGAATCGGTCACAGGTTTGTCCTCGGCCCCGGACAGACTCATCGACGAAGTCTACAAGCGCACACAGGGCACCCCTCTTTTTGTGACCGAATTCATCAAGCTCGTCCTCGACAATGATCTCTTGTACGATGCAAGCGGCAAGTGGGATGCCACCACCTTTGAAGACATCAAGATCGACCTGAACAAAATCCACATCCCCAGCAGTGTGGAGGAAATCCTGATCGACAAGTTTAACAAACTCGAACCCTCGCAACAGAGCCTCCTACGCTGGCTTTCCGTGAACGATGAGGCCCTGCGCCTTGAAGACCTGCAGGCGCTGTGTGAGGGACAGAACGTGCAGGCCGACCTGCTTGTACTCATCGAAAAAGACATTCTCGAAAAAACCTCGCGGGAGCACACCTACTTTTTTAGAAACCTCCTTTTTGTAGACGTGGTCTACAAACTCATTCCCAAAATCGAAATCCCGCTCTGCCACGACCGATTGGCAACGATCACAGAGGACAATCCTCAGCTATACGTGCGGCACCTGCATCATCTGGGTCATGGTTCGCGCCCGGAAATCGCACAAAAAGCCCTGGCGGCACTGGGAGGGCATTATCTGCAAGAGGCAGAGTACGATGAGGCCATTCAGACTTTTCTCAAGCTCATCAAGCTCCAACACAACGCCATCAATGGAAATACAGTGAGCGGGTATTTCTCACTGGGGAGGGCCTATTTTAATTCGCGCCTGTTCGACAAGGCCATCACAACCTACCAACACATAAAGGAGGTCCTCTCCAAAAACTTTGTGGCCGAGAATATTGAGAACCTCATATTGGCCTTCAACTGTCTGGTGGAGTCCCATTTAAAAATTGCCAATTTCGATCAGGCACTCAAAGAGATCGAAGCTGTCAAACCTTATCTGAAACAGAGCCGCCAGAAGCTGGTTAATCAACTTAAATTTAGAAATTATTCTGCCTATATTTTGATAAGGCAGAATAATATTGCTGAGGCCGAAATATCATTCAGGGAAACACACCAAATATGGTTGAACCAATTATCTCCCGAGGAAAAACAAAAAGTATTGAACAATCGTCTTATCGAAGTTTATCTGATCCAGCAAAAATATGACTTGGTAATCCATGCCTGTGAAGAAAACATCACGTTCCTGCAACAAACCAATTGCCGATGTGAACTTGCCCATAATTATTATATGTTGGGGGAAGTCTTTCTCAAAATCATAGCCACCCAAGAAAAGGATAGTACGGATAATTTGATCCAGAAATGCGTTGAGAATTTCTTGTCGTGTGAAAAGGTTGCCCGCGAAATTAATGATTTTCGCATCATGTACAGCGCCTTCAACGGCTTGGGAAATCTGTATAACACATTGAAGGACTTTAACAAGGCCCTCGATTATTACAAACGTGCCTTGAACGTTGTCCGCAAGGTCAACGAACCCGTCAACGCGGCGGCCATTTCGTACAACATAGGTTACATACTGGGAAGAAACATACAATTCAGAGACGCCTTTTCTTACATGATCTACGCCATCAATACACTGGAGGGCCTGCAGGGCAACTATTCTCCACACAGGGAGGACTTTCTGTTCCTGAGCTATCAATCTCTGGCCGAAATTCACGCGGAATGTAACGAACCAGCAAAAGGGCACAAGGCTCTCGATAAGGCCGAGGCGGTCATCAATCAGCACGAATTCATGCAGTACAGGGCCTTTTGGAAAGAGGTCAGGAGGGCCCATTTGTTCATCATTGAGCAAAATCAGAAGGAGGCCGATACGTATCTGGAAAAAGCCAAAACAATCGCAAAGAACGAGGATGAAAAAACGGAGCTCTCCAAAATGCGCGAGCTCTACGTGCAAACATTTGCCAGCCAAACAACCCAACCCACGGGGATCACCATTATGAGTACCAACACACAAAACACGTCAAATGAGGACATTAAAAAAATCATCGAGATCAACCGGTTCATCAATTCTGAGTACGATACTGATCAACTGCTCAAGATCGTGCTCAACTACGCGATCCAGCTCTCCAACGCTGAATCCGGAATTGTCTTGTTGCTGAATCAGGAAGGGGAACTCGTCGTTCGGGCCACCCTCAACACCAGCGCGGCCGATCAGGAAAAGATCAGCATGAGCGTCGCCAAGATGGCGCTGGAAAAAGGCGAGATCATCACGTCCTCCGACGCCCTCAGCGATGAACGCTTCGACTCCTCGGAATCGATCGTGCTCAACGAACTCAAATCGGTGCTGTGTCTGCCCATCCGCTCCAAATACAAAAGCGTGGGCGTGTTTTATTTAGACAACCGCTACCGCACTAACGCCTTTGAAAACTGCAACGTGGACCTGCTCAACGCCTTCTGTGATCAGGTGGGCATCTCGCTGGAGAACAGCAAACTCATCAATGAACTGCTCGGGGCCAAACAACAACTGCAAAGCAACCTTGAAAAAACCACAGCGGAACTCACCGAGGTCAAGAACATCCTCAAGAGTGAATGCGAAACGTACCAGACCAAATACGCCTACCAGCAAATCATCGCCAAGAGTCCCAAGATGCAGGAGATCTTCAAGCTGCTCGACAAAATCACCGAGACCAATCTGTCGATCTTCATCCACGGTGAATCCGGGACCGGCAAGGAACTGGTGGCCAAGGCCCTGCATTACAACTGCCCCGCCCGCAAACAAAACCGCTTTGTGGCGATCAACTGCGGTGCCATCCCTGCCAATCTCATGGAGAGCGAACTCTTTGGACACAAGGCCGGCAGTTTCACGGGGGCCATCAAGGACAAAAAGGGTCTCTTTGAAGAGGCCAACGGCGGCACGATGTTGCTCGACGAGATCGGGGAACTCGATGGTCAGTTGCAGGTCAAGCTCCTGCGCGTATTGCAGGAGGGGGAAGTGCAACGCATCGGAGAGGCCAGGACCATCAAGGTTGACGTTCACGTGCTTTGCGCGTCCCACAGGGATTTGTCGGAAATGGTCAAACAGGGCAGATTCCGCGAAGACCTCTACTACCGCCTCTGCCAAATGAAAATCGATTTGCCATCACTCAGAGAACGTAATGAAGACATCCCTTTGCTCGCCAAACATTTCGTGGAAAAATACAGACTGCAAAACAACCTCAAGACAGAGCTCCAGATTCCCCCTCTTTTCATGAAGGCCCTTCTGGAATATCAATGGCCAGGAAACATCCGTGAGTTGGAAAATCTCATCTCCGTTGCTTGCGCACTGACAGAGAACAACGTGCTGTCGCTCAACAGCATCCCTCCCAATTACGGCATCAGGCAGTTCGCCGAAAAAATCTCCATCGCGCACCTCAGCGCCAACCTGGCTGACCTGGGCAGTTTGTCGATGTCACTTTCGTTCAAGGCTGTGATCGACGACAAAAACGCTTACAACGCACACCGGACCTGGCAACAATACGAATCAATCATCATCGCCAAATGCTACGAGACCAACGAAAAGAAAAAGGTCCAAACCGCCGAGCAGTTGGGGTTGTCGCACTCGACCATCTACAAAAAAATCGCCGAGCTGAACCTCGATGACACGTCCAACCCGCTATACGCCGAGAGCTTTGATTACGACGGCAAGAGCACGCTCAAGGAATACGTGGTCAAGATCTTCAAGGCGGCGCTGGAGCATCACGATCAGCATCCTTACGCGGCGATCAAACAGCTCGATGTTTCTCAGGGATATTTTTACAAGATCATGAAGGAGTTTAAAAAAGAGGAACCGGCACAGCAAACGAATAGCGAATAGCGTCCCGCGGAGCGGGATCAGTCCGATGGCTGAAACAAGGAATTTCGAAATCAATTGTCCCTTCGACATTCGTTATTCCTTGATCAATATTCGATATTCAAATCCGCCTTCATTTTACCAGCCGTAAATGTCCTTTTTTGGGAGGGCTCTTTTTTTGCGCTACGGTCTCCTGCTTTTTGCTTTTTTTGCCTTCTCCGGCCTGGGCCTCATCGGCAAAAAACTGTAACATCTCCACGGGCACGGTCTCAACAAAGAGAGATCCTCGTTGGATACTGTGATTCACCATGAGGTACACAGCCTCGTAAGGAAGGACACAGAAAAAATCTTTTTTATTAAAGCTCAGGGAGGCCTCAATGCGGTCCGCCAGCACCCTGAAATCCTCAAGCTCGTAGGCATAATCGAAGTTGAGCCTGAGTTGGTAGTCCCCTTTGAGATACCCTGGCACCATGACCTCGGGATGACGCGAATCGACAAAGACCATGACGGTGCCGTACTGCAGGAACTTCTGCATCTGGGCCTGTTTTTCGTCGCTTTTGTAGATGTCGATCTTCATGCCCTTATATTATAACCCCAAGTTTTTTGTTCGTAAATTGTTTTTTGTTTCTTTTATGACAAGGATAACTTGAATTCCACCAGAAATCCTTATAGTTTTGTATTGGTTGGTTCGCCAGTCACCTGTGCGGAATGTTTTCACCTGTGTCATATTCGATCATGTCCAATAACCTTGCAAACGACTCAAAATGTGTTCTCTCCATCACCGACCTCATCGCTCAGGTCAACGATGCTCTTGAAGATCGCTTTCAGAGTGTTTGGGTGCGGGGTGAGATTTCTAATTTTAAGGCCTACCCCTCGGGACATTATTATTTCACTCTCAAGGACCAAAACGCACAGATCAGCGCCGTCATGTTCAAGGGTTACAACAAGGCCCTCAAATTCGAAATGGAAAATGGTCTTTCGGTGATTGCACACGGCAAACTCTCTGTCTATGAGGCTCAGGGCCGGTTTCAGATCCAGATTAACCATGCCGAACCCGATGGTTTGGGTGCCCTGCAGTTGGCCTTTGAGCAACTCAAAAACAAACTACAGCAAGAAGGGCTGTTTGACCCAAAAAGAAAAAAGCCCCTGCCCGTCCTGCCCCGCAGATTGGGTGTGGTGACTTCTTTGCAAGGAGCCGCCATTCGCGATATCATTACGGTGGCGCAGAGGCGTTTTGCCAACCTGGATATGGTGATTTATCCCGTCAAGGTGCAGGGTGAGGGCGCGGCACAGGAAATCGCCGGGGCCATCGATTATTTTTCGCGTGAACAAAACTGCGATGTGCTCATTGTGGGGCGCGGAGGCGGTTCCCTTGAAGATCTGTGGGCATTCAATGAAGAGGCCGTGGCGAGAGCTGTGGCCCGCTGTACGATCCCGCTCGTGTCCGCTGTGGGTCATGAGACCGATTTTACCGTCTGCGATTTTGTGGCCGATCTGCGGGCCC
>CAZGMS010000206.1:0-9346 GCA_964526915.1 uncultured Nitrospirales bacterium | reverse complement strand
AATGCCCTGGTTGATTACTCGCAAGAGACGTTTGGGCTCTCCGATGTTGTTTTGCGGGGGAAGTATTTTTTGTCGAAACACATCAGTTTGCCAATTGATCTGGCCACAGCATTTTATTTCAAGCTTCCGGTGGGAAGAAGCGGCAAGGGATTGAGTAGCGGCCAGGCAGATGCGGGCTTGTCGTTGTTTGGACAAAAAAGTTTTAAAAGGTTTCATCTGGTTTCACAACTGGGTGTGGTGGTGATGGGAGAAGATGCCCTGCTGGCACCCCTACAGAAGCGCGCTCAATTTGTGTTCGGGCAGAGCGTTGAGTATCAAATCCTTGACGGGTGGTCTGTTCTGGCGCAGTTGAGTGGCAATACCGCGGCGTTTGATCGTGTGGACACGACAGACCTGAGTGACCCCGTGATGGATTTGACCCTTGGTTTTGCGGGGAC
Organism: uncultured Nitrospirales bacterium; assembly: GCA_964526915.1. Lineage (GTDB taxonomy): Bacteria > UBA10199 > UBA10199 > UBA10199 > JADGCS01 > JAHJDR01. The sequence goes on along the minus strand of CAZGMS010000206.1, from coordinate 8,909 downwards.
TTTTCTGCCCAAAAAGGGCAGAGTCGGTGAGTTGTTTTATCAGTGGTCATTTAGTGAGGATGTGTTGAGTCGTGGTCCGAGCGTTGATTTTTCGATGTTGTTTTTGGTGGGGGTGAGGTACTAATCGTTCGATGAATGAGGGGAAGAGGATAGGCGGTGATATGAGATGCGAATCGAAAATATTGTATTTGTTTTTTGTGATCGGGGTAGTGTGTGTCTTGACAGCCGGTGTGCAGGGATTGGCCGCGGATATCGATCTTTACTTGCAAGCGGCCGAGAACAATCCTACTGATCCGGTTGCCCAGTACAATTTAGCCACTGTCTATTATGATCAACAACGCTACGATGAGGCCCTGTTGTCATACCAAAAGGCCGTTGCGCTCAAACCCGATTTTGCTGATGCCTGGTTCAAATTGGCCGCCGTGTACATGCAGCGCAAAGACAGCGACAAGGAAATAGCGGCGTACCAAAAGGCGATCCAGTATAAACCCAATTTTGCCGAGGCCCACTATGGATTGGGGCTGTGTTATTATCTTAAAAAGGACTATTCCGTTGCTGTTGAGTCTTTTAAAACAGCGATTGGCATTAAGGGCAATCAGGCCGAAATGTATTATTATTTGGGCAAGGCCCATACCCAGCAGGGTCAGGCCAGTGAGGCTGTTGCGGCGTTGCTCAAAGCCACTGAGCTCAATCCCAACGATGCCAATGTCTGGTATCAATTGGGGCTGTCTTACGGGGTCCTGCAAGACTATGCCAAAGAGGCGGAGTCTTATCAAAAATCGATTGCCCTCAAACCCGATGCCCCGAACGCCTATTACAACCTCGGTCTGGCTTATCAGGGTCTGGGCAAGTTTGCCGAGAGCATCGACGCCTTCAAGAGGGCGCTCGTAATTTCACCAAAACACGAAGAGGCCATGATCAGCTCAGGACTGGCCAATGTCCGTTTGCAGAGGTATTCCGAAGCGTTGTTGTCGTTTCAAAGGGTCATCGAAATCAATGCGAACAATGCCCAAGCCCATTTCTACCAGGGTTACGTGTTGATCAAAATGGGGAAGAACCACGAAGCTTATTTGGCTTATCAGGCGGCGGTCAAGGCGGATCCCAAGTTTACCAAGGCCTATTTTCAACTGGGGCTTTTGTGTTTTGATTTGAAAAAATACGATGAAGAGATCGAAAATTACAAAAAGGTGATTGAGTTGGACCCGGCCTTTCCCAATGCCCACTACAACTTGGGCCTGGCATATTTGGGGTCGGACAAAAAAGAATTGGCCCTGGCTCAATGTGATGAGCTCAAAAAACTTGATGCCCCGGCGGCGAACAGGCTCTTTGGGCTGATTAACAGGAAATGATGGAGTGGGGGTTGCTTTTTTATTGCCGAAGTGTTTATAAGGCGCGGGCTCTACAGACCAAGGACTAACCCTTCGACTTCGCTCAGGGCAGAAGATCAAAGACCAAAGTCGGGGAAATTAAGATTGAGAACGTTCAGGAGTCAATCGGAACCCAAAGCCGTCAGGCTCTTTGTCACAAACAGAACAGGTCTTTGCAATAGAGATGAACGATCAACGCACCCGTAGCTCAGCTGGATAGAGCAACTGGCTACGAACCAGTAGGTCATCCGTTCGAATCGGGTCGGGTGCGCTTTCAAATTCAGGTGATGTTTCGAGGCCTGGGGCGAACGCCGACCGAAGAGGGATTCAGGTTTTTTCTGGCTTTCGGAACAAATCACCGACACAAAGCATTTTGTCGAAAAATTCGGCTTGCCTCAATTCATTTTCGACCCCGCCTTCATAAATCAAAACAGGCCTGACCGACATGTGTTTTGGGCGCTTGAGCGCCGCAATTTTCTTATTCATTTCTATGATCACCTCAGTCCCAATCGTCTTTTTGAATTTCATTTCGCACAAATAAAGCGTGCTGAATTTTGTTTGAACCAGAAGATCGATCTGACAACCCTGCTGGGCCAGAGTGGTGTTTTGATAATAGGGGCCGGCACCCACAATGCTGTTAAAATCAATTCCCAGCGCTTTGATGATGTCATGCAAATTATTCAGGACAAGGTTCTCAAACTGAAGCTCAAGAATGTTTGTCCAGTACGACAAATTTTCCAGCCCCTGAAATTCATAGAGTCCCCGTTCGATCTTGTCTTTTACTGGCTCCACATATTTTAAATAAAATCGCAGGTAATTGTCTTTGATCCGGTATGTGCTGAGTCTTGACCTCTTTCCATCAAGTCTGCCAAATGAATTTTCATGATTTAAGGTGCCCTCTAACCCAGGCTAATCCCCCTCTTCCATAAAACCGCGCACATAGTCTGCGACGCGGGTGGATGTGTTTTGGCCCGGCAGGTCGTGTGTCATGAAGTTTTCGTAGTCCAGAATTCGTTTGTACAGCAGGGCCTTGGATTCTGGGGGTAGTGGGGCGGAGTGCAGTTCCTGCACAAAATAATATTTGAGATTTTCTGTTTCCTGGTCACCACCATCCAGGGGGAAGAAAATGCCCAAAAGGGATTGGGAGACTTCAAAGGTTTCATTTTCAATGTCTGCTGAGGCATTGGCCATAGCGTCGAGCAGTTCCAAAAATGATCTTCTGTTTGCCATGAGGCCTGAGTTTTGCAACAGCTCAAAAGATTGTCTAAAATAATTCAGGGCCTGTTCTTTGTCGGGGTGAAACTGGCCCAGTCGACTTAAAAAAGCGGCACGACTTGTTGGGTTGTCAATGTGGGGCAGGATCCATTCCAAACCAGAGAGTGTTTCGCGCCTGAAGTCGGCGGGAAGACGAACAGTCATCAAGGTTTGCCACATTTTTGATGTGAGGAAAAAAAAGTAATCATCAAAAATCAATTCGCTCGTGGCGGTCTGTGCCCTGACAAAATGCTCCTGTGCTTGTTTGGGGTTATTCATGCGGTCATAGGCGATGGCGAGATCAAAATTGACCAAGGCCGTGGTGAAATCGTCTGGTTCCATTTGCTGATCCCTGATGGCAATTTGGTCCGCCAGTTGACGGGCTTCTTTATTAAATCCTCTGTCGAGCAGAGAAAAAAGTACCCCCACTTCCTGCAACATCCGATCGGACTCAAAAACAGGTTTGTCAGCGATTTTTGCCAAAAGCTGTCGGTAAGCGGTCAATTGTTCTTTTTTGCTAAACAGAGGGGAAACCAGTTTGTCGTTTGAAAGTTGCGCGACCTGTCCATGACATGTAAAAGAATTCAGTCCCAGTTGCAACCCTTCCTGCAGGTCCTCAAAGCAATCGGAGGCCCCCGGCCAATAAATGATTTGTCCGTTGATGACGACGGTGTCTTGCGGGTCAAGCTCTTGCTTGTTTTCTCCCCCTGTGCCAAGGATTTGATAAGGGTCTTTTGGTTTGAAGGCAGGTGCTGTTGTGTGGGGCATGAAAACCTCTAAGTTACCAGCTTCATCGGTCAGGGACACCAAAAGTTGCTCTAAAATTGACAAATTAATCACATGTGCCGCAGAACCATCTTGAGTTTTCTTAAAAACACCTGACGGGCCTTGGGTTCCAACCACGGGAAATGGCCGGCATTTTTGATGATGATGTCGGTGTATTGTGGGATATTTTTTTTGAGTAGACTCGTATTGAGGGGAACTGGAATGGGATCACAATAGCCATAAATCCCCGTGACAGGCAGAGATATTTTTTTAAGACACCTGACCAGCGATCCCTTTGTTAGTTTTTCTGTGTAATCGGCAGAACATTTGTCGACGGTTTTGGTATTTCTGAGTCCCAATTGAAGACACGAAAGGGAGCGATGGGAAACATTGTAATGTGGCAGAACAAGTTTGAGAAAGGCCAAGTCTAAAAGGGCCTTGTTTTTTTCGTCTTTCTCCACGACGATTTGCTTTTTCAGGGCAGTTATTTTTTGTTTGTCTTTTTTTTCCAGCCGCCGACCAATGTTGATGTTCATTTTACTAGCCACACTGATGTCCAGAGGACCAGTGCCAATAACGACAATGCCGTGTGCCGAAGTTTTGTGTTTGGCCGCGTATAACAAGGCCAACACCGCTCCCCAGGAGTGCCCGACCAAAATGGGTTTTTGTTCTTTGGAAAAAAAATGCACCAGATGATGTAGGTCCTTGACATGGGTCGCCATCGTGTGAGGACCGCGTCCCGGGCTTTCGAAGGTTCCTCGCTGACAATATTCAATGACCTGACCGCACCCCAAAACGAGTTTGGCAAGTGAATCCGTATAGCCCACTAGGCCGGGACCACCATGGATCAGAATGATGGGTCGCCCTGTTTGTGTGTGTTGGACGTATTGCAGATCAGCACCGTTAGTTTTTAAAACCCCCTTAAGCATCGCGCGCCTGTATGGTCAAAACAAAATGAAAAAGCAAAAACAAAATTTCATTGCCAAGTCGTGTTTCGATGATTATCTTCTATCACCGCGGGAGGCGCTATTATGCCAAACACACTCAATCAACGCATCAAAAGGTTGGTGCAACTCATAGGCACAGAATCTTTCGATAGTCAGGAAGGTCTGTTGCTAAAATTGAAAGAAGAAGGTTTTGATGTGACCCAGACCACCTTGTCGCGTGATTTGCACAAAATTGGCGCGTACAAAGAACATGGTAATTACGTCTTGGCCAAACTTGATTATGCCCTCAAAAGAATGGGTCGCATAAAAACGATTAGATTTTGTCCACCCAACCTCATTGTGATTAAAACCGTTGCCGGACTCGCTCAGGCCACAGGATTATTCATAGATAACGCAAAGATCAATGGTGTGGCTGGCACAGTCACTGGCGATGACACCATCTTTGTGGGGCTGTCGGATCCAGAGAAAAATGTGGTTATCCTATCGGAATTGCAGAGAATTCTTGCAGAATAGCATGTTTTAATCATAATTCTATTGACAATCCGTATTATTTGCGCATATATGCGCATATAAGTGTTCAAAGAAGGACACTTTTTATTTAGGCCGAGTTTTTCTACCCGAGGGGCTTGGCATGTTGCGCGTATCAAAGCGCATCTCGACTTGATCCAGAAAATCTTACAAGGATTTTCCCTAAAATTTAATTTAAGTTCTTGGCTTTGTGACCGCCTGTTGTTGGTAGTTTGATCGGCATACAGTGTCACATAATGCTGGGGACAGAGTCTTTTCTAGGGAGAACCAGATGGATTTCAATTCTTTAAGTGAAATGTCTATTCATAGATATGATTCTGCTACAACGCAGCCGATAGATTCGGTCACACTGCCTGATATTGATGTGGTAGCCATGTTACAAAGTGCCGCTGAGGGGCTAGTAAAGATTTTGACAGGCTCAAAATCGACACAACCTGAGTCGGCACAATCCGCGTCACTTGCCGCTTCCAGGTCCCAAAGCCCCTTCATCCTAAAATATTGGGGCAAATAATTTTTTTGCGGGTAAACGTCCAAAAAGTTTTTTATCAAAGGCCGGAGCGTTCCTCCGGCTTTTTTTATGTGCGAAGCAGACGCCGATGATTTTCTTGACGGTAGCAATACAAGACCAGTATTCACTAACGTTCCATGAAACACACCATTTCTATTCTGGTCGAAAACGAGTTTGGTGCCTTGGCACGCATCGCGGGTCTCTTCTCCAGCCGTGGCTACAACATTGAATCACTCACAGTGGCCCCCACACTGGACCCCACAGTGTCTCGCATGACCATCAACACCAATGGTGATGAACGAACAATTGAGCAGATCATCAAACAGCTCAACAAACTCATCAATGTGATCAAGATCAAGGATGTGACCAGCGAGGATCCCATCCATCGCCTGTTGGCACTCATCAAGGTGAATCTGGGACACCGCAACAAGGAAAAACTCAAAAAAATCATTCAGCCTTTTTTTGGACGGGTCGTTGACTCCGATGAGCGTTGCTCTATTGTGCAATTGGTGGCAGAAGAAGAAAAATTGCAGGAACTTGTCGAACAACTCACACCGTATGGCGTCATGGAACTGGTGTCGACAGGCACAGTGGCCATTCAAAAAGGCAAACACACTATCAAGTGAGAGGCCGATCATGACCAATCAAGCAAAAAATGTTCGGTGTCACTGTGGTCAAACCAAAGAGCATCATTGGGTTTCTCCCGAAGGGAATTTGATTCTTCTTTTTTCATTATTGCTGTCGTTGGTGCTTCTGCACTGTTGTCCTTATCTTTCCTTGTTGGGGATAGTGTGGTTTTTGTTTTGCGTTTATTTTTTCAGAAATCCCAAACGGGTGTCGCCCAAGGAAGAAGGGGTTTTGCTCTCACCCGCCGATGGCGTGGTTATTGTAGATGAACTCGTTACAGAACCGCATTTTTTACACATCCCCATGCGAAAAATCAGTGTGTTCATGTCGCCTTTTAATGTGCACGTGAACCGCAATGCTGTGAGTGGGGTGGTGCAAGACAAAACAGAGTTGGCAGGGCGATTCAAGGCGGCGTTTGATAAAGACGCGTCCGAAAAAAATGAGCGTGTGGCTGTTTGGCTCAGAACAAAAGAAGGGCACGATGTAGTGATGGTGCAGATTGCCGGTTGGTTTGCGCGAAGGATCGTCAACTATCTTAAAGCGGGAGATGTTGTTGCGGCAGGCAATATTTTTGGTGTGATCAAGTTTGGCTCGCGGGTCGATCTGTATTTTCCCGATGATTATCGGGTAGTGGTGTCATTAAAGCAAAAAGTCAGGGCGGGAGAGACCCTTTTGGCCAGAAAGAAGAGTGAAGCATGAAATTCAAAAAAGGCAAAAAGGCAAAGAATAAAAAAATCCAGACAAAACCCCGGTTCGATATGCGGCGCGGTGTTTTGCTCCTGCCCAATTTGCTGACCACGGCCAATTTGTTTTGTGGCTTCCTATCCATCGTGCAGAGCCTCAAGGGGCATTACGCCACGGCCGGGTGGCTGGTGGTGCTGGCCATGTTCTTTGATTTTTTGGATGGCCGTGTGGCCCGCATGACAGGTTGCACATCCGACTTTGGATGCGAATATGACTCGTTGTCGGACATTGTGACCTTCGTGGTGTCTCCCACGATTCTGGTCTATCTCTTTGGGCTCAAAAATTACGGCAAGATCGGGATCGCGGCGGGATTTTTATTTTTGGCCTGCGGGGCCTTGCGTTTGGCGCGGTACAACGTGCAGTCTGGGGACGTTGAACGAAACGATTTTCAGGGGCTCCCCACGCCATCTGGTGGTGGCGTGCTCTGTACGTTTGTTATTTTTTATCTGCACGTCTTTGGGCATACTGATAAATATCTTTTTGTTTTGGTACCGCTCACGATAGCCATGGGACTACTCATGGTGAGTGCCGTGCGTTACAAGGGGTTCAAGAGATTGGAGCGTACCAGTTTTGTCTCCATGATTTTTCTGGTGGCGCTGGTTTTTGTGATGGCAATGGAGCCGCAGATCATGTTTTTCGCCTTTGGGGTGGTGTATGTTTCCATCGGGATTGTGCAGTGGTTTATCAAAACACCGCACAAGATTGGTGGCGTGAGGGATTTGTGGAATCGTTTTTATGAGGCGCGGCATGAGGATCTGGTTTCTGATGATGAGGATGCCGTTGGTGACGTGTCGGTGATGGAAGAGACTTCGGCTGATCACGACGAGCCCACAGCCCAGGATCAAAATAACACCAGCGAATCAGGCAAGGTGATCAACTTTTCAAAGTGAATTCAGTCGTCATATTTTGTAAAACGCCCAAATACGTTGTCATATTCAAATTCAGTACCCGTACTCACATCTTGGTAACGATCGGTGTCAGTTTTTACCCACGAGGAATCTGAAATTTCGAGTCCGGCTGGCAAGACTTCCGTAAAGCAGGGGTATTCTGTAGAACAGGAACCCGGACCAAAAAATGAACCATCAAGTTGATGGGGAAATACCATGACCCCTTTTTCTCTCATTTCTCTGAAAGCATACTCGATCAATCCCTTGTTGACCGCGCAGGCCAAGCTGATAGTTCTTGCCACAGGGTCTGTCAAAGTTGTGTAGAGTCTTTTGCAGACGTCGATGGAATACCCTGTGTTCGAAACAAATAACAATACGAGCAGGGTGACAGTGAAAAGCATGCGTGAGAATTTTTTCATGGACGGCTCCTTGTTTTTATGAACGACATTGATAACAACAACGCTCTTTCATTTTAGCATAATGTGTTCAATGGTGAGAAGGGAAAATTTGTGAAATGTTGTGGAAATTGAGAGTGACAACAGTAAGCAGGAATGCACAACGCTAACACAGATGTCCCTGCCAGGACTTTCTTTGAGCCATTTCCGCATGGATTGCGTTGAGCGTGGCGAGCTTGTTGACCGACCACAGAGGGGCCACGGTGAGTCTGGCGGGGGCGTGAGCGTTGAGCCTGTGAATGATGATGTCCGGTCGGAGCCTTTCCAGATAATCCACACAAAGCGCAGCGTATTCTTCAAGCGACATGACCGTAAAACGTCCTTGCGCATAGTCCTCAGCAAGGGGTGTGTCTTTAATCACAAACAGATTGTGAATCTTGATGCCGTTTAGCGGCAGGGCATTGATGATTTTTGTCCCTTCCAGAATCTTTTCTCTGTCCTCACCGGGCAAACCCAAAATCACATGCGCGCAGACCTGAATGTTTTTTTGATTGAGTCGGTTGAGCGCATTTTTGAAACACGCAAAATCGTGTCCTCGGTTGATGGAGTGCAAAGTTTCGTCATAAGGCGACTGCAGACCAAGCTCGACCCACAAATAGGTTTTGTCATTCAGTTCCGAAAGCAGATCAATCACATCATTGGACAGGCAATCAGGCCTTGTCGAAATGATGAGGCCCACAACATTGTCGTATTTCAGGGGTTCAAAAAACAATTTTCTCAACAGCTCTGTTGGTGCGTTGGTGTTGGTCCCGTTTTGGAAGTGGGCCAGATACTTGCGGGCGTTGTGGCGTTCCTGAATATATTTGATGCCGTAAGCGATTTGATCG
>CAZGMS010000205.1:0-10953 GCA_964526915.1 uncultured Nitrospirales bacterium | reverse complement strand
AAAAATGAAAAAGAGCAAAAAAACAATCCAGAAAAAACAAACAACAAAAAAAGCAGTCAAATCCAAACCGGCCAAAAAAGTGTTGGCTAAAAAAATCGTGACGACCAAAGTCAAAAAACAAAAAACGTTGGTGCCCAAAAAAGTTGTGGGCAAAAAACATGTTTATTTCTTTGGTGGTGGCAAGGCCGATGGTCAGGCCACCATGAAAAATCTGTTGGGTGGCAAGGGCGCCAACCTGGCCGAGATGTCGCTCATTGGCATTTCAGTGCCCGCGGGTTTTACCATTTCGACCGACGTGTGTACCTATTATTATCAAAACAAACGCACGTACCCGGCGTCATTAAAACAGGAAGTTGCGTCTGCCATGCAAAAGACGGAAAAGGTCATGGGCTCTGTTTTTGGGTCCCCCGAAAACCCCCTGCTCATTTCGGTTCGTTCCGGCGCGCGCAGTTCCATGCCCGGCATGATGGAAACCGTTTTGAACGTCGGGCTTTCCTCTGCGACCATTGCCGGCATGATTGCCAAAACTGGCAACCCCCGTTTTGTCTACGATGCCTACCGCCGACTCATCATGATGTACTCCGATGTGGTGATGGAAAAGGCCGCTGGCGTTGAACCAGCCGAGGGCATGGGCATTCGTGTGCAACTCGACCGTATTTTGCACCAACTCAAAAAAGCAAAAAACTATGCGACCGATGCCGACATCCCCGAAGACGAGCTCAAACAACTGTGTGAACAGTTCAAACAAAAGGTGCGTGAGGTTCTGGGTCGCGATTTTCCGGATGATCCTTATGAACAATTGTGGGGTGGCATTGGAGCTGTGTTCTCTTCATGGAACGGCAAACGCGCCATTTCTTACCGCCGCATTGAGGGCATTCCCGATGAATGGGGCACCGCTGTCAACGTGCAGACCATGGTGTTTGGCAATATGGGTGAGTCATCGGCCACCGGCGTGGCTTTTTCGCGCAATCCCGCGACGGGTGAAAACAAGTTTTATGGTGAGTGGCTCGTGAACGCGCAGGGCGAGGATGTGGTGGCGGGGATCCGCACCCCCAGTCCGCTTAATGAGGCCACCAAGAACGAGCAAAACAAGCACATGCACTCGCTCGAAACGGCCATGCCTGTCTTGTACAAACAACTCAACGAATATAAAAAGAAACTCGAAAGGCATTATCGTGACATGCAGGACATTGAGTTCACCATTCAGGAAGGGCGTCTTTGGATGTTGCAATGCCGCGTGGGCAAACGCACAGGCACAGCCGCGCTGAACATTGCCATGGACATGGTGGGCGAAAAACTGATCAGCAAACAAGAAGCTGTTATGAGGGTGCACCCCGCGCAACTCGATGAATTGTTGCACCCCATCGTGAACCCCGAGGCTGAAAAATTGGCAGAGGTGTTGGCCAAGGGCTTGCCTGCAGGGCCGGGCGGGGCGACCGGACAGATTGTGTTTACGGCGCGCGAGGCTGTGGCGTGGGCCAAGGCGGGCAAGACCATCATTTTGGTCCGCGAAGAAACCAACCCCGAGGATGTGGAAGGTATGAGGGTTGCCGAGGGGATTTTGACCGCTCGTGGCGGGATGACCAGTCATGCCGCTTTGGTGGCCCGTGGTTGGGGCAAGTGCTGTATTGTGGGTTGTGGTGCCCTCGAAGTCGATGTGGCTGGCAAAACTTTGCGCATTTCTGGTCATGAATTCAAGGAAGGCGATAGCATCACGCTCAACGGCACGCGCGGTTATGTGTACGCGGGGAGCTTGACCATGATCGACGCGACCGAGAACCCGCGTTTTGTGACGTTCATGAAAATGGTGGATGCCTTCAGAAAACTCAAAATCCGCACCAACGCGGATACCCCCGATGACGCGCGTATCGCGCGGGCCTTTGGAGCCGAAGGGATTGGTTTGTTCAGGACGGAACACATGTTTTATGGCAAACATTCAGAAGCCCCGTTGTTCTGTTTGCGCAAAATGATTATTTCCAAAAATCAGGACGAGAGACTCCGTGCCCTTGGTGAACTTTCTGTCTACGTAAAAAAAGACATCAAGGACACCCTCGAAGCCATGGAAGGATTGCCTGTGACCATCCGGCTTTTGGATCCTCCTTTGCACGAATTTGTGCCGACCAGCGAAGCAGAACAACAGCGACTGGCCGCAAGTGTGGGCATTTCTCTCGAAGAGTTCCACAAACGTGCTGGTGATTTGCACGAAGTGAACCCCATGATGGGGCACCGAGGGGTGCGTTTGGGTGTAACGTACCCGGAAGTTACCGAAATGCAGGTGAGGGCCATTTTGGAAGCGACTGTGGAACTGCTGCAGGAAGGCAAAAAAGTGTTGCCCGAAATCATGATCCCGGTGGTGGTGGTGGAGAGTGAACTCATTCACCAGAAAAATATTGCCCTGAAAATTCATGATGAGGTGTGCCAGAAATACGGTGTCAAAAAAATCAATCACCTGTTTGGCACCATGATCGAAACGCCACGAGCGGCACTGACAGCGGGTCAGGTGGCGCAAACGGCGGAGTTCTTCTCGTTTGGGACCAACGATCTCACGCAGATGAGTTTTGGTTTTTCGCGTGACGATGTGGGAGGCTTCTTGCCGGATTATCTCGATAAAAAAATCCTTCCCGCCGACCCGTTTCAGACTCTTGACCAGGCAGGAGTGGGCGAACTCATTCAAATCGCTGTGACACGGGGGCGCAAAACACGTGATCACCTCAAGGTGGGGATTTGCGGAGAACATGGTGGTGACCCCGCCTCGGTCGCATTTTGTCATCGTGTGGGATTTGACTATGTGAGCTGTTCACCGTATCGGGTGCCCATTGCCAGATTGAGCGCGGCACAGGAGGCGTTGAGGGGATGAGGGGGGCAACCTTACGAGCTCAAGAGCTTATCAGCGCACGAGCTCACGAAAAAAACAGCGTACGCTCGTGAGCTCGTGAGCTCGTGAGTTCGTAATAGGGGGTATCGCTATGATCGATAAAAATACAAAGGGCATCGTTGTCATTGTCCTCATCTTGCTATTCACGGCCTGTGCCTCCGAGACGGGTATCTTTCCGAGTGTCGATTTGTCGACCTCAGAGGCCAATGCTGTCTTGCCCAATCCCATCAGTATTGTCAGCGATGCGGCCAACGCACAGATCGTGGTGGCCAATTCTAATGTCGATATCCTGTACGACACGGGTTCCTTGGCGGTACTTGGTTTTGACGCGACCGACACCGATGCTCCGGTGCTGACTGCCCAGAAAATCATTGCCACGCCCAACTTTGCAACAGACATGTATTTCGATGGCGGCAGTGCGCTGTATGTGCCTTTTCGGGAGGCCTACACGGAAGGTTCTTCGTCCGATACCCTGATCCAATACACGCTATCCGCTGGTGATGTGGATGAGGCGGACAGAACGACTGTGGGCAACAACCCCTTTGGTCTGGCGGGCGATGGAAATCACATCTACGTCGTGGTCGATGATGCCCTCGATATTTTCGATATGGCCCTGAACGATGTGACCTCCATCGATCTGACCACGGCCGCGTCGGCTGGTGTTGATGATACCGATGCGACCTATGTGATGAGTGTCGCGCTGGACGCAGTGGGTCAGCGTGCGGTGGTCACCAATATGGGCGGCAGAATGTTTGTTGTGGACACAGCCACCAATGAGCTGGTGCAGACGATTCAGGGACCGGAGAGCACGCGGGACGTGTCTATCAACGGCAACACGCTTTACGTGTTGGACGCTATCAGCGAGACGGTCATGATTTTCAACCTCGACGATTTGGTCGCCGCGGCTGACGGTCTCGACACGGCTGATGATTCGGAATTCATTATGGCCAGCATCACGGTGGGTAACGGTCCGTATGGACTCACCCTCGATGCGGCAAACAACAGGTTGTACGTGGCCAACACCGATGACGACACGATTTCCGTGATCGACACATTGATCAATCAGGAAATCACGAGGGTGTCCCTAGATGATGACGATATCGCGTCCGCGTTCAAGAGGGGATGTGATCAGCCGTTCGACCTGACGGTCGCTACGTACAACAACGTGCCCTTTGTGTTCGCGGCGTGTTTCGCGTCGCACGATGTGGTGGTGCTGAACGCGCAGACACTTGCTGTGGTGGAGGTGTTCCCGAATACGGAACTTTAGCAACGACTTACCAGATAGACATTATGACAAACCGATCGACACTCATCTTTCTTGTTTTGTTTTCACTGTTTCTCGTCCAATGCGGTTCTGATTCAGATCCTGGGCTGTTTACAGCCGTGAATCACGTGGCCGTTGACGCGACAAATGACCGGTTTTTTCTGACGGAGCCTGAACAGAAACTGTTTGTCTTTACGGCCTCCACGCAGGAAAATCTTGCTAGCCAACAACCCCTCGTTGATGAGGATACCAACGAAGACATTGCCGCCCTGTTGCCGCGGCAGGTTTCTCAACTGGCGGTGTACGCCGAGGGGACAACCTCACGCCTGTTTATTTTGGGAGGGGTCACATCCCCGGAGGGGACAGAACTGAACGAGATTCGTGTGCTGGATTTTGACGGGGATGATTTTACCGAGACCGATTTTTCGCCCATCACACTGAGCGATGGGGACGCGGATACGGACGATTCGGATAACGCCTTTGCTGATCTTCTCGTGGACGGAGACAATGGTGTTGTTTATGTGACCGATGCCACAGCGGGACTCTTGTATGTGCTCAGCGCCGTTGATGGCACGACAGTGTCCGGCCCATACGCGATTGCCGGGATTCCGCAGGGGCTGGCCTTGGACAATGCGCGTCTCTATGTTTGCAACTCCAGCGTTGTGGATGCAGAGCAGGTGGTGACGGTTTTCAACACGGCTGACTATACCACGACGGCAATCGATCTCGATATTCCTTGTCATCAGTTGGCCGTCCAATCCAACGAGGTGGGCACGGTGATGTTGGTCAGACAGTACGATGATGAAGTGGTGCTCATTCATTCTGTCGATACCACCACTTACGCTTTGTCGACACCGCTGGTGGCTGAGACAGACGATTACGTTGATGGTTTTTTGACCAACGGGCATGGCATCAGTTCTTCGATCAATGGCCTGGTGCTGGTCAGGGACGGTTCCGATCAATTGCACGCTTATCTCTCTGAGCTCGATGGCAATGTGCAACATGTGACCGTGAGTGACGATCTGACGGCCTATGAGGCAGAAACTCTGTCCACCTCGGCGGCGAACCTGACCGACAGCGCCGCCTTGTCGTCCGGTGATGGCGAGGATTCGCTGGCCTTCATCGTTTCCGAATCGGGAGCTCTTTTGGTGGTGGATGTGGAGACATCTGATATTGAGGTGATGGATTAGATCATTTTTCCCGCTCTTCTGTGAAGTATTTTTTTCGGGTGATACGGGGAGCTATTATTTTTGACTGAGTCACGCATAGCGTGACGTAGCGAGCTTGTGAGCGAAAAGTCAAAAAAATAGCGACCTGGAGCAGGACCTGAAAAAAATAAAGGCAGATAAAGATTTTTGGCGGGTGCTGAAATATGAACAAATATTTTGAGCAAATCAAACGAGAACTTCTGACACAACAGCATACCTGGCTCTTGACCGGTGTGGCGGGGTTCATCGGGTCACATCTGTTGGAGTTTTTGCTCAAGCACAAGCAACGTGTAGTGGGGGTCGATAATTATTCCAGCGGGTTTGAGGACAATCTCACACAGGTCAAAGACGCTGTCGGCCCGGAGGCCTGGGAGTTGTTTTCCTTCGTTGAGGGCGATGTCGGAGACGCTGAACGCATCAGCAAAACCTGTCAGGGGGTTGATTACGTGTTGCATCAGGCGGGGTTGGTCTCGCCCATCCATTCAGTCAAAGCCCCCTTGTTGACCTATGAATCCAATCTGATGGCCACAGTCAGGCTGTTTCACGCCTGTCACACACTCAAGGTCAAGCGTGTGGTGTACGCCTCCTGTTCCTCTGTTTACGGGGATACCCAGCAAAAATCGAAGAGAGAGCATATGGTGGGGCAGACCTCATCTCCCTTTGCCGTCACCAAGCGCATGTGCGAATTGAGTGCCGAGAATTTTGCTAAGGTGTATGGACTCACGAGCGTGGGGCTAAGGTATTTCAATATTTTCGGTCCTCGTCAGGACCCGGACGGTGAATACGCGGCGGTGATCCCCCGCTGGATTGTGGCCATGATCAAGGACGAACCTGTCACGATTTTTGGTGACCCAGATGCCACACGGGATTACTGTCACGTTGATAACGCTGTGCAGGCCAATATTCTGGCCGCCCTGAGGCCAATGTACGACGAAATCCATTCGTTGTTTAATGTGGGCAGTGGGCTGCGCATCACTCTGGGCCAGTTGTATCGCACACTCAGGGAGATGTTGTTGCCGGATTTTCCCCATCTCAAGAATAAAAAACCGATTTTGGGTGACGCCCGCTGGGGAGAACCAAAACACGTGTTGGCCGACACGACCAAAATTCAGGCAACCCTCAAATACGATCCTGAGGTCTTGGTGAATGAGGGCCTGGCCAGATCTGTGGCGTGGTACAAAAAGAACGCGTGAGAAGTATCTCTTGTTGACAGACTATGAATCTATGCTCAGAGTATAGAGAGGTGTCGTATGTGGAAAAATCATCCCAAAGGGTTGGCAGTTCTCTTCATGACCGAGATGTGGGAGCGGTTTGGTTATTACACCATGCTGTCTCTGCTCACACTCTACATGGATGAGCATTTCCATTTAGAGAAGGCAACCACCGGTCAGATTTACGGTATTTTCTTGGCTTTGTCCTATTTCACTCCCTTGTTGGGTGGTTTTTTGGCCGACAAGTGGCTGGGTTACACCAAGTCGATCGTCATCGGTTCCATTCTGATGGGTTCGGGGTACGCCTTGTTGTTCGTCGACAGCCTGCCCGTATTTTTCTTTTCTCTGTTGTTGATTGTTTTTGGGAGCTGTTTTTTCAAGCCGAACATTTCTGCCATGCTGGGTAATTTGTATGAAGAGGGGAGCCTTCAAAAGGATTCCGGTTTTCAGATTTTTTACATGGGGATCAACGTTGGTGCCTTTTTTGCTCCCTTTGTGGCCTCTTACATGCGAACCACTTATGGCTGGGGTTACGCATTTATCGCGGCGTCTGTGGGCATGATGGTTTCGCTGGCCATCTTTTTGATATTCAATCGGCATGTGACTTTGGTTGCGCAGACATCAAAGAGCACAGGGGTGTTGTATCAGGAACCAACCACAGCTCAAGAAAAGAAAGGTTTGGTGAGCCTTTTTATCGTTTACGCGATCGTGATTGTTTTCTGGATGGCGTACTATCAAAATGGCCTGACCTTGACTTTCTGGGCGCGGGACTGCACGCTCACCTCATGGAAGCCTGAATTGTTTCAGGCTGTGAATCCGTTTTTCATTGTATTTTTCACGCCCATTTTGGTTTGGATTTGGTCGCAACTCAGCAAGAAGGGCGTGGAGCCCAGCACCCCCTCAAAGCTGTCCGGCGGGATGTTTCTGACCGCCGCGGCCTTTGCTGTGATGATGCTGGCGGGCATGGTGGGTGGCGATACCGGACGCGTTTCGGTTATCTGGCTGATCACATCATATGCACTGATCACGCTGGGCGAAATTTGTTTGAGCCCGATGGGGCTTTCGCTCACTCACAAACTGGCCCCCCCCAGGATGCGGGGGATGATGATGGGTTGCTGGTTTACGGCCTCGGCCATTGGCAAGTATCTGGCGGGTTTTTTCGGCGGGGCGTACTGGGAAAAAATGTTGCATAGCCGCTTTTTTGGAATTCTGGTCATCATGTCGCTGGTGGCCTTTGGCCTGATGCTCTCTGCCCGCAACAACATCAACGCGGCGCTTAAGGCGAAGGAACAATGAGCAACATTGCCTGTTGATTTGTGTGAGCGTAACGTCCCCCCTGTTTCCCTTTTTGATAATCCTATCGTTATGAGAGGTGCTGGTGCGCGGATTTTTCCTATGAATTCCCGTTAGCTACCTGTGTTAGATAGTTAACTTGTTGTCATAATATGACTATTTTCTGTCTTCTTTGTCTCTTCGTGGTGGCGTAATTTTTGCATGTATTATCTGCATGTCGATTCCATTCATATCTAATGTCACTAATCGCGAGCGCGAAGCGGTTGTGGAAGTTTCTGTTTACAAGGCCAAGCTTGATCCTAATGCTCTACAAAATGCAGATACGTATATTCCCAACGCTGTAACGACAGACAACCAATTGCCAGGTCAGCAAGTGCCACATATCAGTCCCGCGAAGGCCTTTGAATATTCGATGTCCATTCTTGATTCTATAAAAAACAAAGAGGACGAGGCAACTCCCTTGTTGGAACAGTTGGCACTTTCTCATGAATACGCTCGGGGGTTGCCAATAGCCATGAAGGAGATCATCTACCAAAAGGAAATCGATACTCTTCTCGCCGCCATTACGGATACCGAAACCCAGCTTGCGTATGGCATCCGGGATTTTTCCATTGAAGATTATGCCGGGGCACTCAATAGCCTAGAAAAACTTACGGTCGCTTATCAAGAAACATACGAGCCGTTTACAAAAAAGAAGATTGTTTTTACGGAACACAATGTTCACGAAGAAGTCATCATGTTATTGCGTAACGCGACCGAGGCACGATGTTTTGAAAGTGGTCACATCTCATGGGAAATTATCTTTTCATATGCCAAGAAAATCGGGATAGATGATGAAATGCTGGTGTCAGTCAAGGACTGGCGTCTGGAACATTGGCGCACAGAATTTCCTCCTGGGTCCGTTATTTTTCAGAGTGATTGGGAAAACATGATGAGGGAGGCAACGGAGCTTGGTCTTGACGGCCAGGCATTGCAAGAGCTGTTATCAGTATCTATTCGTGCATCCAAAGATTCAAGTGTCTCATCTGAAGACATGTTGAATTTTTGGATGGAGAGCGCGAGCCGGACCTTGAATGTGCCAATGGAATCGTATTCTGCGGACAACATTTCACGCCTGCTGAATGCGATCAGCGAGCCGGACTATGTTCGATCGAGTCGAGAGGCCGAGGAAATACTCAAGCAGTTGTGTGACAAGGTTGCTTTGGGTGTTTCGAAATTTTTGGAGAGTAGGGAAATATCACTTCGAGACCTGTCGGAGATGACTTATCATGAAGAAGCCTTGGTTCTGGTTCTTGCCCATTCTCAAAATTCCCAAAGGCTCATAGATCTGATCAAACAACGTTTCCACGAAGAGACACAACCAGTCATTCAAAACGCCACAGCGATGTTGCAACTCGATGATGCCACGAAAATTCCTTTTGTCATTGATCATGATTTGTGGAGTTATTGTTTTGCCTATGCCAGACACATACAGGTGATCTTGCAACGAATTGAACCTGATCAAGGTCTTTTGACAGAAGAGGAAAAAGCAGCATTTCATGACATCTTTCATCAATGTGGTTTGTTGCTTCAAAGAGCGAATACACCAGAAACTCCCGCACAGTTACAAGATTTTGTAATTAATCTTGAAAAACTTTTGCCCTTGTTGGGGACAGAAACCCTCGAGGATGTACGGAAAATTTATCTGAACAGTCTTGAGGCAAGGACCGTTGATCATGTTTCGGATACTGTTGAAAGCGAAAGCCCCAGAGACATCGAAAACATGGTAAGTTTGGCACGGCTGTACCAGGATAGATTAAGAAGTTATCGCAGTCTGCCAGAACATGGTCTCAATCTTGTTTATGGTCCTCTTTGTGATGTGGCCAGAAAAGGAACACCTGGCTATATGGAAAAGGTGGGACGGGTCTTTGCGCATGACCCTGTTGTGACCAATTTGCTTGCCGCGCTGACTATTGAAGCCACACATCAAGACTATCCCCAAATGGGATTTGTGATTAAGCATGCCCCAGGCATTGGGGCAATAGACATGAACCCCGAATGGGAAGGCCTGGTGGCGGATTACAGGGACAAGGCGGCGATATTACGTGAACTCTCTGCTTTCACTGCCACGCTCAGAGGGCATTCACAAGTTGCGGTTATGGTTACCGGAGCGGCGTATCCCAATCTGGAATCCGAAACAGCCACCTTGAGACCAGCCTGTTTGTCACCCGATGTGTGCTCTTTACTCCGAGCAAATTTTGGAGAAGATGTGGTGTTGTTTTCGGACGATTTGGGTACGGATGCCATTAAATCATATTACGGTATCAGCAACTTCACAGCAGACGACTGCGCCAAGTCGATTGCCGATGCTACGCTGGCTGGGGTAGATGTCTGCTTGTTTTATTCGCATTCAAAAGACATGCTTTTCACGGTACTGGATGAATTGGAAAAAACAACGGAAGCAGGTCAGGTTTCCCGAGAGGTATTGGAAGCTTCTGTTTTGAGAATATTGCGTTACAAACAAATTCTCTTTCCGGACAACGAAGTCTTGAGAGATCCTGAACAGCTAGTCAAGCGAATGAGCATTAAGGAACTCTGGGCTCAGAAAATCATTTACCCCTGTTACTGCGTTGCTGACTCGAAGTCCTACATTGGAATGGGGGTTGGTGGGTTGACTTTTGAGGGTGTAAAAAATCTGGAATATTACACGCAAATGACTCGTGAACTGTTGCGAGAAAGCGCTGCCACGATCCCGCCCTTCATGGCCAACAATTCTCCCCAAGAAACGGCAGGGAGCAGAAGCCCGATGAACCCTGTGCGGCAGGAAGAAATCGATCTTCTTGCAGAGTTGGCGACTCAACTCGAAACAGCCTATCCTGATGGGGTTCCACAGGAAGTGGCAGAACAGATCTTAAGTTCGTTGCGCTGATTCAACAAAAAGGGGTCACAACAAAAAGGGGTCAAAGATTGACAAGAGACAAGTTGCCCTAGGGACAATCTTCTTTATGAACTTGTCTCTTGTCAATCTTTGACCCCTTATCTGACCCCTTATCTATGTAGACAAGCCTTATCGGGATTGCGACCAAACAAATCATTATTGTGCAAGACACCGTGTCCCAAAGG
>CAZGMS010000204.1:0-4446 GCA_964526915.1 uncultured Nitrospirales bacterium | reverse complement strand
AAACCTGCAATCCTCACGTATTTCCATATACGCTCCGGTTGCAGGTTTGAGGACGCCTTGCATCTGGGCGTTTTTTTAAGGGGCGGGAAAAGCAATGCTTTTCAGAGAAACGCCCCGAAGAGGGTATGTCCCATCAGAACTTTTTGCCCCCCAGAACACAGTGGACAGGCCACGTAACAAGTTGTATGAAATAAATCAATGGTTTGAAGCTAGTTTTTCCAATCAATAAACAAGGATGGAAACAAAATGAATCGACGGATCATCATCACAATGCTTATTGGCTTGATATTATTAGGGCAATCGACCTCAGTGTGGGCGGTGCAGGGCAAGCTGAAGGAGGCCCTGGCAAGTTATGAGGCCCAGGAGTACTCGTCCGCCTTGGCTCATTTCATGACCTTGGCAGAGGAGGGGAGTTCTGAGGCTCAATATCACGTTGGCCGGATGTATTTATTGGGGCAGGGCGTTGGCAAAGATTTGAAAATCTCCGCGTCCTGGTATCAGAAGGCGGCGAATCAGGGCAATGCCAAGGCTCAGAACGATTTGGGTGTGATGTATTTGAGGGGGATTGGTGTGCCGCAGGATTACAAAAAAGGGTTCGAGTGGATCGGTCAGGCCGCGAACGCTGGTTTGATCGACGCTCAGTTTTCCATGGGTCTTTTGTACGCGGAGGGTAAGGGGGTTCGAAAAAATCTGCAGCAAGCCGCGAGTTGGTTTGAGCAGGCAGCAAAACAGGGCGATGTGAGGGCACAGGGACAATTGGGGTATCTGTACGCGAACCAGACCGAAGAAGGGTTAATGAAAGATACCACCAAGGCCATTTTCTGGTACAAAAAAGCGGCGGCCCAGGGCGATTCTCTGGCAGAGCTGAATTTGGGGCTGTTGTACATTGATTTGGGAAATAGATCGGAGGCAAGAAAATGGCTCAAAAAGGCCTCGGCTCATGGACTGCAAATGGCAGACGAAGAGTTGAAGAATCTTAAATAATTCAATGAAGCTGGTTGGTTAAGCGGTCATCCAGCAAACAGTTGATTTTCGTAGTCGTGCGGGAATAATTCCTGTATAATAGAGGTAAGGAGCGGGTTTTGAGACCTGGCAGTTTTGTGAAAACAGCTAAGATGAGTCTCCTTTTTCTCTCGATTTTTCTGGCCACGACACTCATTTCGTGTGCCGTGGGACCGCGGGCCGCGCATTCTTCCAAAAAAGCCACACAACAACTGGATTTTGAAGCCCTGGGTGATGATTGGGGAGATCCCGAACGCAGGGCTCAAGACGAAGTGGAAATTCAACTCGAAGATGAAGTGCCGACAGGGAATTCGTAATCATTACGTGTTCAGCTGGTTTCTTCGTACATCTTTTTATAAATCTTTAACACCTCTTGCCTGAGTGCTTCGACCAGCTCGCGCAGTTGTTGCGGACGACTCAGGTCAAGCATGGTCGCGATGAGTTCTGCGGTTGGGGATGCGTATTCCAAAAAAGCATCGGCACGTTTTTTTTCGATATGCAGACAGGATTCAATGGTCCTGAAATGCACGTAGGCATTGTTTAGCGCCGTGAGCTCATCGGAGGTCAGGCAATCGTGGTGTTTGAGAATGTGCAACAGGTCAAAGAGGGAAGAAACGCGCAGGTCCGGGTGAATGCGGCCATGCTTGAGTTGGAGGTGATGCAGGACAAACTCGATATCCATGAGCCCGCCCGGAGCGAGTTTGAGATCGAAACCATTCTGCTCGTTGCTGGTGCGCTCTCTGATCACACGCTGTCGCACACTGTGCATGTACGGGGTGAAGGCATCATTTAGGGGCCGCTCATAGGTGAGTTGCTGAATCTGTGCCTGCAACTGTTGTTGAAACTCCCAATTGTCCGACAGAGCCCGTCCGCGGATGAGGGCCTGTCTTTCCCACGGCTGGGCCTGGTTCATTTGATGATCCAGAAAGTGATCGTAGGAAGTGACCAGAGTGCCTGCGTTTCCGGACGGTCTGAGTTCGGTATCCACCTGATAACAACGACCGGCAGAAGTCATGACCGACAGCGTGTTCATGAGTTGTTGCGCCAGTTTGATGAAGAACTGGCCGTTGTCCACAGGGGGGGCGCCCAAGGTCTCGCCTTTGTGTGCGTATACGAAAATGAGATCGAGGTCAGATTGATAGTTGATCTCACGGCCGCCCAGTTTGCCCATGCCGACAATGGCCAGCGGCGTTTCACCTGTCTGTTTGTAAGAACTCAAAAAACCGGGGGCGCCATATTTGCCCCTCAGTCTTTGAAAAACGCGCTGATACGCCGCAAAGAGGATGTTGTCGGCCAGATCCGAGAGTGCTTCCAATATCCGTTGCCGGTTGTGGAGTGGCTGTGATTCAAGGCTGTCGATGATTTGTTGTGTCTCCTGGTTTTTAAAGGTTCTGAGTGCGTCAAAAAAACTCTCGTCATCCTGGTATTTTCGAAAGTGTCGTTCGATGTCGCGTCTGATCTGCGAGGCCTTCTGTTTTTTTTTGATTTGATAGACACTCAACTCCAATCGCGGATCCCTCGGGTAGCAGGTGTAGGCATCATCCTTGGGTTCAGGAATGGCGCAAAAGGGCGTTGGCGTTGGCGGTCTAGCGGTCATAGTGTTCGTGAAAGATGCGTTTGGTGGCGCTCATGACATTGAATAGTCGTTCCTCCAAAATGCTCAAGGCCTCTTTTTCGGGATGCGTAAACCCCAGGCGTCTGGCCACGGCCAGTTTGTGCCGGGGGTCGTTTTTCAATACATGGGTCTGTTGTTCGTTGTCCATTTGCAGACAGGATTCGAGACGCCGCAGAAAAAAATAATTTTGCGTCAGCACGTTCTTGATCTGTGTGGTGATCAGTTGGTGTTGCGATAGCCGGAGCAGGGCTTCCGCTGTGTTGGTGGTCCTGAGTTCGGTACTTTTGCCACCGTGCAGCAGTTGAAATCCTTGAACGAAAAATTCAATGTCGCGAATTCCCCCTTCGTCGAGTTTGATGTTGATGCCTTCCGGGTTGTTGTTTTTACGGTCCTGTTCGATCAACGTTTTCATGTTCCAGATGTTGTGGATGGTCTTGGAGTCGAAAGATCGTCGGAACACAAAGGGCGCGAGCATCACCAGAAATCGGTCACCCAGATTTCTGGTTTGCAACAGGACGTGGGCCTTGATGAAGGCCTGTCGTTCCCACTCCTGCCCAAAGGTCTGGTAGTAACGTTCCAAGGCACCCAGCGAGTTGGCCAACACTCCCGTTTTACCCTCGGGGCGCAGGTCCCAGTCTACCCGAAAAAAGAAACCGTCTTTATCGACATGTGACAGGTGCTGGCCGGTTTGAGCGAAAAGTTGTGAATAAAACTGATGGCGAGACAGATCGGACAGGGTGGGGTCTTCGTCGTACAGCCCGATGATGTCGATGTCGGAGCTGTAATTGAGTTCCTGCCCACCCAGTTTGCCCAGAGCGATGATCGCGTATTCGCCGGTACTGCCAGCGGAGATGCCGTGTTTGTGGGACAGCTCGGCATGATGTTTTTTGACTGAATGGGCAACCAGGGCGGCTGCCAGATGTGACAGTTCGCGGTAGGTGGTGGCCTGATCCATTCCCGACAGTTCTTTTAGGGTGAGTCTTAGAAACTCCTGATACTTGTATTTTTTGAGTGTGCTGTCGGGTTGTGCCTCATTGGTCACAATGGTTTTGATCTCGCTTGTGAATTGTACCAAAGGTTTTTCCGTGCCTTTGAATTTCGAACCTAAATATTGCTCGTAAACCCAGGTATTATTGATGGCGAAACGGCACAGAAATTTGGAATTGCCGAATATCTTCAAAAAAGACAGATTGGTTTCATCAGGGACAAATTCTTTTTGATGGTTTTGTCTGAATGCCTTGCGGAAATTGGCAAAAAAATTCTCGGCTTCTTCCGGATTAGCGCTGTGTTGAAAGAGGTTGCTCGGCACGCCCACACAATTACATCAATTGTTTCAATGATCAACTACTTCAATTGACAATTGAAAGTTGAAACAGTTGAAATAATTGACCAATTGATATTCCTTGTTCATTGATACAGGTGCCAGGCACCTTTTTTTTCTTCAATCTCCGCCGCGACGGGCGTATTGTTTGGGTTTTGCGAGCACCTCGAGTTTGACCGGCACGACGCCGTCACTGACCATGCCCAGTTTTTGGGCGGCACCATACGAGAGGTCGATGTCACGGCCGGGGATGAAGGGGCCCCGGTCATTGATGCGGACGACGATGGATTGGCCGTTATTGAGGTTGGTTACCTTGACCAGGGAGTCGAATTTGATTTTTTTGTGGGCGGCGCTGACGGCATACATGTTGTAGTATTCTCCATTGGCTGTGCGGCGGCCGTGGAAGTTTCCCCCGTACCAACTGGCTCTGCCAAAGGAAGGCTGGTTTGCGAAGCTCTGTTTATGGGGATTTAGCAGAAGAACAAGTGCGAAACAGATAACTAATGCC
>CAZGMS010000203.1:0-15159 GCA_964526915.1 uncultured Nitrospirales bacterium | reverse complement strand
CGGGGTTATGATCTGGAAGACGTGGACATTGAATTCATCAGCAAACAACTGAAGATCACCAAAAATTCTGATCTGTCTTTTGATTTGCCGCGGTTGATGGTCCGGAAACGTGGAAATGATCTGAGTCAGCTGGCGCAGAATTAAACCCTGCGATTCAGAGTTGCCCCCAAAAAAAACCGACCCTTGCACAGTCGGTTTTTTTGTTGCCAGACAGACAGTTATCATCAGCCAAAAAACACCTTGGCGATGTTGTAGATTTCTTCATTGAGAAGACGGTTTTTTTGTGCGGCCTGTTGCAGATCAACAGCCTCAATTTTCGATCCGATCAAGGCAACCATGTTGCCGTAAATATCGGCATGCACGAGTTCAATGGCTTTGATGCCAAAGCGTGTGGCGAGAATCCGGTCGAAGGCTGTGGGCGTGCCACCTCTCTGAATGTGACCCAGTACGGAGACGCGGGTCTCTAAACCGGTTTTGTTTTCGATCATTTCGCCAAGTAGGTTGCCGATGCCCCCCAGTTTTTTATGACCAAAGGCGTCCACAGTCTCGTCCTGAGTGATCAGATCGGAATCGGGAAGACTGAATCCCTCAGCCACCACGATGATGGTGGCCACGCGGCCGCGTTTTTTGCGTTTGTCCAGCACCTTGACGATATCGTCCAGGGAAAATTTAAATTCCGGCACCAAAACAATATCGGCCCCGGAGGCGATGCCTGCGTGTGCGGCAATCCAACCAGCGTGACGCCCCATCACCTCGACCACCATCACGCGCTGGTGCGATTCGGCCGTGGAATGCAGACGATCGATGGCCTCGGTAGCGACTGAGACCGCCGTGTCAAAACCAAAGGTTTGATCTGTTCCCGATAAATCGTTGTCGATGGTCTTGGGGACGCCGACCACGTTCAAACCGTTTTGACTCATCTTGGCCGCCACGCCCAAGGTGTCGTCACCACCGATGGCGATGAGGGCGTTGAGTCCCATCCGTCGGTAATTGGTGATGACAGTCTCCATATCCTCGGCAGATTTGGAAGGGTTTGTGCGGGATGTTCCCAGAATAGTCCCACCAGAGTGCAGGATCCCGGAAATGTCGTTGAGGCCCAGTGAACGGGTCTTGCCCTCAATCATGCCTTTCCAGCCTTGCAAAATACCCAAAAATTCGTATTTGTAATCATCGATGCCCTTCCTCACAACCGAACGAATCACCGCGTTGAGACCCGGGCAATCACCCCCACCTGTCAAAATTCCGACTCTCTTATGTATCATAGGCCCTCCCGAGAAAAATACTAAATAACCGACTCTCATGATACTACGAGATTTATGATAATGCAATCGTCGCAAAAAAAATAAAAAAACCTTCGTGCTGGGAGTGCCAGCAGGAAGGTTTTTTAATAAAATAGATATGATCGTTTTTGCTTTAATCCTGAACTTCGACCCAGATGGCGAGGTTATTTGAGTTGTCTGTGCTGGAGCTGACGTTGTAACGATACCAGTTCATCTCACCGTACAGGCGGTCTCTGATGAAATTGGAACGTTTGTAAGCTGTAGTGTCATTGCCACTGGCTTTAACGTGAACATAAACCTTGGCCAAACCCAGGGTTTCCAAGGCGCTCTTTTTGGATTTGATCGTGTTGATGACCTGGCTCATGTCACAGGTGGTGTCGGTGGTTGTTGTGCTGTTCTTGAAGGCACAGTTGTAGGATTTGATGGCCTTGTTGATATCGCTGGCCACTGTTGTGTTCACGGCCGTGCTCACGCCCGTGTTGACGACCTTGTTCATGGTGCTGTTGCCTGTGTTGATCTTGGGAAAGCCGGCGAAGGCTGACGCGGTGACTAACACGGCGATAACGAGCACGCCGAGGATTGCTATTTTTTTCATGGGTAACTCCTTTGGTTAAGATTTGCGCGACAGTTTCATCCAAATTTCGCCAAGACACAAGTGTTTTTTTTGGGGTTGATGGATGAAAATGAATATGCCATGTCCACCCCATGGCGCAAACACCAAAAACGTCGCGTTTGTTGTTGCTGTTAGCGGGTCTTTTACACGACGTGGGCAAAATCGGCCAGCGTGCGGCCGCTGAACCGAATATTGATAAACCAGAATCTGAAGCGTGGTTGTTCTGAACAGGGTGGTTATTACACACATAAACACGTATTGTGGACCGAAGAATTTTTAGAAAAATATCTGGGTCAACATGAATTCTCGTTATTTGATGGAATCGTGATACAAAAGATTTGTGGGGACACTGTCCCCACAATTGAGTCGCCGTTTGAAATTGGATCGAGGGTTTGTTCAAAAAAAATGGAGGCGCAATGAAATTTTACATTTCCAGATACACCAATATTGAAGAACGGACTTTTGATCTTGAAGTTGTGACGCCTTTGTTTTTGAGTGGTGCAGATCAGAGAGTTGCAGAACTTCGCACGGCTTCGATTAAGGGAATGCTCAGGTTTTGGTGGAGGGCTTTGTATGGGAGTGATGATGTTATCGGTATGAAAAAAGAAGAAAACAGAGTTTTTGGTTCAACAGCCAGCAAATCCACCATTAAAATCAGAATTATTCACAAAGAGGAACCAAAACAATATGTTGGGGCAGATTTGCCAGCTGGCATCCCATTTTGTGTACACGGTAAATCAACTGGGATCATTCACTATCTTTTTGGTCAAGCTTATTCCAAAAGAAACTTCATTCCACCACTTACAAAATTTGAACTATCAATCCAATTCCACAGCGAAGATCAAATAAAAGTTACCAACACTGTTAAAACATTTTTTAAATACGGCTGTCTTGGGTCCAGATCCAGAAATGGCTTTGGCAGTTTGCATTGTCACTTTATTGAACATGAAAAGCGCGACAAAATCAGCAACGAACCCCTTGCATTTACAGCTTTTTCAAACAAAAGCACATTGTTTTTGTTCAAAGAACACAACAATTGGGTAGGTGCTTTATCGGAAATTGGGAATGCCTATCGTGGTGCCCGCTTGTCTCCGGAACTTGAAAAACCACACCATTTTGAAATGCGGTCAAGAATTGCTTTGCCCATCATCAGCAGGGATCGAACTGAGACAGAAGGATGGATGAGATCACAAAGACAAACAAAATCATACTTTTTGAAAGTTATAAAAACTCCAAATGATAAATTTAGGGGTCAAATTCTATTTCTGCCTTATGAACATACAAACCCACTTTACAAAAAGGCATACAGCATAATGAATGAACAAATCACACGCACAGCCAGTCCGGAGGTCATTCATGCCATTTAAAAATCCCGATTCCAACTACTGGAACGAAAAATTTGCAGCCTACCTCCATGACCCCTTTGACAAGGTCTTTCGCATTCAAGGCCATGAGTCACGTGCGGGGAGCCTGCTTGGCCTTTTTGGACTCGAAAAGCCATTGGATGAATTCTGGAAAATTGCTGATTCCATTGCCGCTGGTTTTGAACGGGGCCAAATCCCATCTTATAGCGCAAATGAAAACAAAAATGGGGCGATTGATTTTATCAATGATCCCTGTCTGACTCACCCAACTGCCGACAGGGCGCACTTGCACATCCAGTTACCTGACGGCTGTGATATTGAAACGGTCCACAAAAAACTGCTTGAGTCTCTCAAAGAAAATATTGGCATGAAACCTGGAGATGGCGGGTATTCAGATTCTTTTAAGGGCGATGAAGCCCGCTTTGCTCAAGCCAGAGTCATTTATACACATTTGGCATTGCGCACTGCCTTGGCCAATAACAACGTTGCCAATCTTGGAGCTCTCTGGCACCGCATCCCAGCGGACAGTCGTTTTCCTGATCACAGCATTTGGCAACACACAGGGCTCACATCGGCAATTTATTCGTGCATGAAATTGGCTGGCAATAGTCAATCTGTTGGCATGATGGTTGTGAATTTGTCTCCTGTGCAGGGATTTATTGGCAAGGCCCGAAAACTCCGTGACTACTGGACAGGGTCAACTCTGCTCTCCTGGTTGGCTTTTGAGGGTTTGCGATGGGTCATGGAAAATTTGGGACCCGATCACATTCTTTATCCGTCCCCCATCAATCAACCCCTGGTTAATAAATACCTGGATGAAGAATGGAAAATCAAATGTTTGGATCGTGGTCATTGTGATGTGGCTTCTTTGCCAAATAAAATAATTTTTTTGATACCGCTCCCCCAAGCAAATGATATTGCAGCAGCCATCACGGCACATATCCGTGCGGCTTGGACAAAATTGGCTGACAACATCAAGAATCTGCTGGTTGGCAAGTTAAATCTTGATCAACAACAAAAAAACCATGTTGCAACGCTGTTTGAAACCCAAAATAATAATTTTTGGGACATCCAGTGGGTGGCAACAAAACTGCTGGAAAAATCAGATGAATCATTTTTTAAAGAGGTTTTGCCAAATTGTTCATACGATAATCAGATCAATCTTTTGAGAGTTTTTGGAAACATAGAAAAAGAAAAAAAATATTATTCTCAAGGTCAGGGGATTTTGTACTCGACAAGCCATACATTGTTGCAGTCTGCCCTTGCGGCCTCAAAAGCAGCAAAAAAAATCAGCAAGAATCCCGAAGGGGGCGAAAAATGCCATCTTTGTGGTGAATACCAGATTTTGCACGACACACCCCACAAAGAAGGGGAACCGGCAAAACCTTATGATGAAAAAGCCGAAAAATTTTGGAGAAACATTCAAAATACATTCAATAACGATAGGTACGATCTCAATGATGTTGAAAAACTGTGTTCCGTGTGTTTTATCAAACGTTTTGCCTACCGAATCAAGGAAGACAAAGAACATTTCTTATCCAAAGTCTTTGACAGCCCCAATAGTTTTCCCATGACGACAGAAATTGCACTCCACGACTACTTTGAACTAAATAATGTCCCAAAAGAAGAAAGAAAAAATTATGCCAACGAATTTCACGACAAGGATGAACAGCATAAAATATCTGCAGGTGATTCACTCATAAGAAAATACAAAGAAAAACCCAAAGACCACGATTGTTATTATGCTATTCTCCTCATGGATGGTGACAAAATGGGTTCACTCATCAATGGAGAAACTCTTGCTGCCAAGTGGGCAAATATTATGCACCCCGAACTGGCTAGACGTTTAAACCAGACCACTTTTGATCCCTTGTATCAAAAAAACTGGAACGCAATTTTTACAAAACACAACCAACGGCTCATCACCCCTGCCATACATGCCGCAATTTCCGAAGCCTTGGGCAACTTTTCCGTCTATAGTGTTTACAACATCATCAAAAAAAATCACGGCTGTCTTGTTTATGCCGGTGGCGACGACGTTTGCGCTGTTTTACCTGTTAGCAAAGCGCTAAAGGCTGCAAAAGAGATCAAAAACCATTACGTGGCCCATTTTAATCTCATTGACCCAAAAACAGGGAATATTGAACACATTGATCTGGATAAAAAATGGACGCCACGGCCAGGACTATTGACGACAGGCATGGGACAAGGGGATAATATTTCTATCTCTGCTGGCATTTTGATCTGCCATTACATGGAAAACCTGTCCCACATGATTGAACGCGCGCACCATCTGCTTGATGATCACGCCAAAAATAAATGCGGGCGCAATGCCTGTGCTATTGAACTTAAAAAACGATCTGGTGGCTCACGGTATTTTGCCGGTAAATGGGATAAAAATTTTACTGCTTTTGGCCAACAGCAAGATCTGTGGGAATCCTTTAATCAGGTCATCAATTACACAAAAAAAAACAACGAGCAGGAACTGTCAACATCCCTTATTTACAGACTGGAAAAATTTCGTAATGGAATGACTGCCCTAATTAAAATTGGCCACTACGGGAACATGGTCAAATTTTTGGAGCAACAACTTGAAAGATCGCAAACAGGTTCAAACGTGAACACTACAGAAGTTGCAAAACACATTTTGCCTGTCATCTTAAGACCCAGTCAAGACATCAACGACAAACTCGAATTTGAACCAGAAGGATTGATTGTGGCGTCCTTTTTGGCCAAAAGGGGGGCTCATGATTGAATGGTACACATTTAAGCCAATAGATACGCTATTTTTTAAGGGTGCCCAACCAATGGAAATTGGTCAAAACCACACTGCCAGCGCCATATTTCCACCAGCGCCACAAACTATTTCGGGCGCACTCAGAACAGCCTACCTCAAACAAAACAATGTCTCTTTTACAGATTACAATCATGGAGATGTCAAACCAGATGTTCACTTGGCCATTGGCAAGTCTGGTCAAAAAGCCCCCTTCCAGGTGATTGGCCCTTTGTTCCTGTACAAAAAAACTGTCTTTGTACCCACCCCTTATCATTGGTACACCGACAAAAACCTGGAAAAATCCGAAAACACAATCCCAATCTACAAGGCAAAACCCCTGAATACTACAAATCAGGTCTTTAAGGCTTGCAATACCCAACTCCTATGGGCCAAAGGTAAAAGCAGTGAGCTTAAAACTCTGGGAGGTCAATGGATGACAAAAGATCTTCTGCTAACACAAGAAAACCAAGTAACCCTATTGGCAACATTACCAAACAACGAATGCCTGACAAAAACTATTTTGGATCAATCTGCCTTTTATTCAACAGAACAAAGAACTGGCATTGCCCTTAAATCTGACAGACAGGTCAGAGAGGGTTGTTTATACAGCTTTACTCATTACCGTTTGGCACCAGAAGTTGTTCTTTTTTTTGGAGTAACACAAAAACTGGATTTGGCAAGCAATGGGGTGATGATGTTGGGGGGTGAAAAAAGATTTGGCCATTACGAAAAATGTAGCGTGGATATAATGGAATTGAGGGCTGAAAATTCTCAATGTTTTATGGCCCTTTCTGCAGTTGAATCAACAAAAGAACTCGATGAGTGTTTGATGGCAGCAGGCCGCCCTTTGTATAGAGGCGGCTGGGATATGCACAAAAGATTTCACAAACCCCTGACTGGTTTTTATCCCGCAGGTTCAGTGTTTAACAAGAATCTTGGCGACAATTTTGTTGCCCTTTTATAGGAGTTTCTTATGCAAAAAAATGAATGCACCGCTCTTTGCGGATTATACGCCATTTCGCCTATCCATGCCGGAAGTGGTATGTCTACGGGGGCTGTTGATTTGCCTATTCAGCGTGAACGACACACCAATTGGCCTGTCATTCAGGCTTCTGGTGTAAAAGGTGCCTTTAGGGCACATTGCAGAAATGCCGAACAAAAATTGAAAAATCTGGAGTCTAAAGATTCAGTTGTGAGTGTGTTTGGATCTGAATCAAATGAAGGCAACGGAAAAGACACACAAAGCTCTTCTGTTGCATTCTCTGATGCCAAAATACTGGCCTTTCCTGTGAGATCAAATATTGCTCCATTTGTTTGGGTCACGTCCCCTGCAATTCTTAAGCGTTTTCAAACTGATTTAGAATTTTTGGGGTTGCCAACAGCCGATCAAATACCAGTCATTCAAGATAGCAGAGCCATTCCTGTACAAATACAACAAGAACCCGAACTTGTTTTAGAAGATTTTGTAGCCCCTATTGACAATCAATCACACCCCCTGACTTTTGTTACTGACAGATTCAAGGAATTATCTGAACGTTTTTTTATTGTTTCGGATCAAACATTTGACCACATGGTTTCCAATTGTACCGAGATCCAAACACAAATCAAGATTGATGAATCAACCGGAACAACCTCTGATGGTTCGTTGCGCTATCAAGAACTCTTGCCTTCTGCTACTGTTCTTTATGTGGTCAGTTATTACAGCCAGACAAAACAACATTCAGCACAAGAAGTTAAAAATTATCTGAATCAATCCATCAGCGGATTTATTCAAATTGGGGGTGATGAAACCTTGGGGCGGGGGCTTTGCAAGCTCAGTTGGTTTGATGGAGGTGCTCAATGATAAAGCAACAAACACTGAGTCAAAAACGATCCGAATTTGCCTTGATCCGTGTGATAGAAATACTCAAATTAGAAAGGGATCATAAAAAACTCAAAAGTTTCTTTGCATCGGCACCTTCCATGATCCTCAAAAATGGTCTGGGACATACATTGGCCTTTTGTCTCGCAAAAGACAAGCCACAACACAAAGCTGCAATCTCTATTGCTAAAAATTGGCTCATTGAAAATGAGCACATTAAAAAAACTGACACCAACCAAGATTCAGATTTTATCAAACAACTGGCCCAAACAAATCAAGCCACGTACCTAATGGCCCAAACAGAGACACTTCGGTTGCTGGAATGGGTCAAAAGGTACATGACCGCATTTGCAGTTGAAAAAGAAGACAACCTCCATTCGGGAGATTAATCATGTATCATCCTTTTTATAAAGAGCTTGCCAGTTTGTCGGACTTCAAAAAAGGCAACTTTTCTCTTTGGTACAATAAGTTATTATCTTTGGACCCCGTAAAGCATTCACCAGAAGGTAAAGAAGACCGATCTTCTATTGCTAAAAAATTTGCTATACTCCAACCATTTACAAATCAGTTACTTGATCAAAAACACATGATTCAATCTGATTGCTGTGAAAAACTTTCCAGAATGGGATGGCTCAAGATTGTCGTAACGGCCCGTCTTAAAACTCCTTTGGTGACCGGCATTGGTGAATCACATCCTCTTGAAATTTCATTAACCCTGGATCATAATCTTGGTATCCCCTACATTCCTGCATCAAGCCTTAAAGGACTTGTGCGTTTTGCCAGGGCATTGAACTTGATTGGCCAAGTTGTAGTTAAATACGATAAAAAGAACAATAAAGAATTTATTGATACAGATGAAGACGATTTGACGCTTAAGCTTTTTGGCAACCAAAAAAACAAAGGAAAAATGATATTCCTTGATGCCTACCCACACAAAACACCAAACCTTGGAGCTGATATCATCAATCCCCATTACCCCGATTATTACGGTGAAAAAAACTCTCCCCCGGCAGACAATCAAAGTCCAAAACCCATACAATTTTTAACAGTCAAACCGGGGACCGATTTTATTTTTAGATTTTTGGTTTCAAAATCAAAAGAAATATCTGATCAAACCTTGCTTGACTTCAGAAACACAATCACAAAAGCATTGGAACAAGAAGGAGTAGGGGCAAAGACATCAATTGGTTATGGTTTATTTGAGATTACGGCGTGGGACGAACCACCAGAAATCTCTAGAAAAATCAAAGAGGCAAACGAAAAGCACGAGCAAGAAATTCAAAAACAACTTTTAGAAAAAATGACCCCTGACGAAAAAATGATTGTTGAACTAAATACTTTGACCGACAACTCAACCAGCGATCTGATTGCCAGTATATTACAACGCTGCTGTGATGGTGCATTTGGACGACATGTTTTGGAACACCTAAAAAACCAACTCACGGCAATCAAAAAATGGAAGTGCGGATCTGCCAAACACAAGGAAAAAATAGCAAAAATCAAACAACTCTTGGGATCATGACCCTTCATGTTTTATGACAATAAAAGATTTAAAAAAATTGGTATCACAAGATGAAGGCATTAGCCTTGAATTCAAAAAATCAACAGGCGAACTAAAGCAAGCGCTCGAGACAATCTGTGCGTTTCTCAATACCAAAGGCGGCCAGGTGTTGTTTGGCGTTGATCCAAAAAGCCAAATCAAGGGGCAATCTGTTTCTGGCAACACGATTCACGAAATATCCCAAGCGTTCGAAAAATTTGACCCCGCAGTTTATCCAAATATAGAGAGACTCAAGGTGGGTAATGGCAACGAGGTCATCATCTTGTTGGTTGATGCAGACAAAACAGGTGTGCCGTATGTGTTTGATGGCCGCTCATATGTTCGCGTGGGCAATACCACAAAAAAAATGAGTCGCGACCATTATGAAAAACTCCTGTTCGAACGCATGCACTCTGGCATGAGGTGGGAAAATCAGATAGCAGAAGATTTCACTTTGAAGGATTTGGATCGAAACGAAATCTTACGGACCAGAGAAGCCGCTATCCGCAATATGCGCATCGATCCCGCAACGCCAGCGAAAGTCACTGATATTTTGGAAAGGCTTGGCCTGTTGGTTGATGGTCAGTTGCTCAGAGCGGCAGTCGTTTTGTACGGCAAAAATCTTTTTCCAAAAATGTTGCAATGCCATATCAAATTGGGGCGATTTCGCGGCTCGAGTGTGACGGGTGAAATTATTGATAATCGGCAAGAGCATTACAACGCTTTTTTGACTGTTCGTGAGGCAATGGCTTTTTTGGAGCGGCATTTGCCGCTCACTGGCGTGTTTCGATCTGACAGCATTTACCGTGAAGACAAATTGGCCTTGCCGCCAGAAGCACTGAGGGAGGTTTTGCTCAATGCCGTTATGCACAGGGATTACGCGGCGGTCCCTGGTTATGTGTCGGTGGCTATTTTCGATGACAGGGTAGAAATATATAACAATGGAACTTTGCCATTGGGAGTGACGATTAAT
This sequence comes from uncultured Nitrospirales bacterium, assembly GCA_964526915.1. Classification (GTDB taxonomy): domain Bacteria; phylum UBA10199; class UBA10199; order UBA10199; family JADGCS01; genus JAHJDR01. Next base: position 4,752 of record CAZGMS010000203.1, on the reverse strand, counting down.
CAACTGACAAAAAAACACAAATCAAAGCCCCGCAATCACTTGATTGCGGGAACCTTTCACAGAACGGGTGTGGTTGAAATATGGGGTCGTGGTACGAATCGAGTGATGGATGAGTGTAAAAAATATGGTGTGCCTCCGCCCAACTTTGAGGAAGAGTCTGGCGGTGTGACAGTGACCTTTTTTCTGCCGCAAAAAATTAGAGACGCCATTAGCGGGGATAAAGGATCGCAACAAAACGATTTGACCCATCAAGTCACCCCTCAAGTCAGTGAGCAAGTCAATGAGCAAGTCAATGAGCAAGTCAGTATTATGAATTTGCTGGTGCTGTTACCGAAAACAAAAAGAGAGATGCTTTTGGGTGCTGGTTTGGCCTCTGTTTTTATGAATTACAAGAGACATATTATGCCGCTCGTTGATGTTGGAATGATTGAAATGACTATCCCTGATAAACCCAACAGCCGTTTGCAGAAATACCGGCTGACGGTGAAGGGGAGAAGCTTCTTGGCGGAACAAAAAAAGAAAAAATAATGCGAGGCACAAATGGAAAAGAAAAAAATACTTGTGATGACGGTAGGAGGCTCGATTGAGCCGTGCAAACAAATCAAAGGACAATATGGTCCTGATAAAGTGATATTTATTGTTTCGCGCGGTAGTCTTGGCCAGGTTGGCGATATTGGTTACAATCCAGAAATGGATGATACAAGAAAACTTGAGGATCACACGAATACGGTGAACTGTGCTGATGAGTGTTACCGCTGGTTAAAAGAACTTATGGCGGCAGATGTAGAAATATTGGCCGATATTACTGGTGGAACGAAAACCATGAGCGCAGGGCTTGCTTACGCGGCGCTTCAATTGGGTATTCCAACATCATACGTTGATGGTGAAAAAAGAGACAAGCAGGGGTTGGGTGTTGTTATCAGTGATTCCTTCATTAGAACCTTTCCTAATTTTTTGTACAGTAGAGACGTTGCTTCGATTTGGGAGCACATGCGAACTTATGATTGGAGATCTGCTCAAAACACCATAAGTCACGTACTAACTGTCATCGATGACGTGCGAATTGAAAAAAATAATGTCATCAAACAGGAATTCACTGCGCTACAAAAATTGACTGAAGCATTGCAAGCCTGGGATTTGTTTGATCATAAAAATGCAAAAATTGGTATTACAGAAACGATAAGACTTTGGGAAAGTCTGAGGTTGCGCAGTGAAAACGACGCCAAACTGCGCCAATTATTGGTTGAGGCACAGAATAAATTGCAACAATTGCATGATTCCCCTACGGCAAATTTATGTGTTGATTTGTTTTTCAATGCAAAACGAAAATTTGAAATAGGTTTATTTGATGATGCGATGGCGCGTTTGTATCGTTTTGTTGAAATGACTGTCCAATGGTTGTTGCTTGAGCGTTACAATATCAAAACGGCAGATCTTATGATTGGATTGGAAAAATCGTGGGACAAGTACTGTGAGTTGGCGCCAAGTGATGAGATGGCGACATGTTATAAAACAATAGAAAAAAAACTTAAGGACGTTTTATCGTTCAGAAACATGTCAATCTTGGCACATGGATTTCATCCTTTGACAAAGGAAAAAGCTCAAATCGCATTTGCTACGATTGCACTATTGTTTGACAGGTTACAAGTTGATAAGCGTGATTTGTTTCAGGAGCTTTCACATCAGGTGTGTCATGTCTAGAATGGTTTACACGGAGGTAGAATTATTATTTGGTGTGAATTTACACAAAGAGTTATTTGTTGTGGGTCCCGCCTTGCGCGGGGCGTTTGGCAAATCTTTGCGCCGCGGTTCATGTGTCAAAGATCGTGTAGCCAAATGCCCTACCTGTGAACTATTCAAGAATTGTCCCTATTCACTGGTGTTCGAATCACACGAACGTGAAGGCGCAGTGCCTTGGACGCCCGGCATCGTCTTTGAATGGGACGCGTGTGACGAAGGTGTGCGTGTTGTTTTGCGCGTGTTTGGTAATCTGAACGAGGTGTTGGACGTGAGCGTTAAGGCCTCTGCCAAAATGAAAGTCTTTGTTAGTGACCAGGAGCCACCACAAGAACCCGAACGAATCACTGTTTCCAAACCCATCGTATTAGAGCCGACTTCAGCTCATGATATTCCAAAAAAAATTGCGGTCAAACTGATCACGCCGCTTAACCTTAAACACGACGGCAAACAATTGAGAAATATAGACCTGAGAGTTTTGGCGCAAACGATTCAAAGACGTGTTGATTCCCTTCAATCTTTTTTTGGCGATGGCTACACAAGCCACAGGACAACCGGAGATGAAGAACTGGGGAATATCGTTGAGAGTCAGCTTGCCATGCACAACGAACAAAGGTTCAGTTTTCGCCAACGCCAAAGTCACCCCCTGAACGGACTGGTCGGGAGTTTTGTGGTTCAAAATCCGTCACCAAAATTATTTTCATTACTCAAGTTCGCGGAAGTTACTCACGTAGGGAAGGGATTAAGCTTTGGTCAGGGGCGCATCAAGAGCTCGGAGGTGTGAATGCAAACAGTTTACATCACAACGCCCGGTGTGACGCTTCACAAACAGGGCGAAACGCTCGTGGCCAAAAAAGATGGTGACACGTACAATACCATCTTTCCCTTTAGAACCTCACAAGTGGTTATGTTCGGTGGCGTGGAGGTCACGCGCGGGGCTATAAACTTCTTGCTGTATCATGGGATCAGTGCAGTTTTCTTGAGCCAGAACGGACATTACAACGGGCAGTTGATGGCGCCGATGGCAAAAAATATCTTTTTAAGACAACAACAATATACCAAGAGTGCCACTTCAGATTTTGGTCTGCGGTTTGCCAAATCTGTTGTGAAAGGCAAGGTGGCCAATCAGCGGGTGATTTTGGGTCGCATCAAACGGTTTCAGAACCGCGATTTGCAGGGCAAAGAAAACAGGTTGGAGGAAGTCTTAAAAAAAATTGATACAGCAGATAACCTGGAATCTCTCAGGGGTTATGAAGGGTTGGCCGCCAAGGAATATTTTTCTGTTTTCGATAAAGGCTTTATCAAATCGCAGGGGTTCCGGGTGCGGCGTAGACGCCCACCGACAGATCCCGTCAACGCGGTCTTGAGTTTGCTCTACACGATGCTGTTTTATCGGGTAGACAACGCGGTTGAGCGGCGGGGACTGGATCCCTATTTAGGGCATTTGCATGCGCACAGCTATGGCAGAAGGTCTTTGGTGCTTGATCTGATGGAAGAATTCAGGCCCATCGTTGTTGATACATTGGTGCTTTCGCTTTTTAATCTGAACATTATTAGTGCGTCTGATTTTGAATATTTTCAAAATGATGAAGAAACTACCGATATCATGTCAACAGTAAAACCTGTGACAGCCCTGTCCCAACCTGATGTGACGCAGGACGCGATAGGGGTGTTCAGTGAGGGCAGGGTCGATACGATGCCGCGGGAATATCACGCGGAAACAGATGTTATGACTTCATTGGACGATGACGGGCACGATGAGGCCACTGGCAAGAGAGCGATGGTGCTGGCCAAGCCCGCTCTGAAAAAAGTTTTGGAGCAGTTCGAAAATAAATTGGATACTGAATTTTATCACGAACGTTTGTCTGCCAGAACGACTTATCGGAAGGCGATTGATGAACAGGTGGACCACTACGCGGATTTTTTGCGGGGTGATGTTGCGGTGTACGAACCTTTGGTGATGCGATGATTTATGTGCTCACTTACGATATTGCGTTTGATTCCGTTGACGACAAAAAAGCTCAGAGGCGTTTGCGCAAACTGAGTAAAGTTTTGGAGAATTATGGCTGGCGTCGACAGAGATCAATTTTTGAATTTGATGTTGATTCCGCAGTGATTCATAAAATCGAGGTCGCATCGAAAAAAATATTGGATCTTAAAAGAGATTCGCTGAGGATATATCCGTTGTGCGTCAAGTGTCTTAAAAGATCAGTGGTTCAGGGGATTGGCGAGAAAATTGAACTGAAGGATTTTGTGATCGTATGAGAAATCCGGTTTACAATACGCTGGCAGTGTACGATATAGCAGATGTAAAAAGGCTTGCGCGTGTAGCGAAGATTGTAAAAGATTATGGCGAACGCGTGCAAAAGTCTGTGTTTGAACTTTTTGTAAGCACCAAAGAATTGCGCGAACTGCACAATCGAGTTAATCGGGTGATTGATGTTGGTTTTGATTCTGTGCGGTACTATTTTGTTTGTGAGACAGATTGGCAGAAGCGTGAGTATTTGGGTGTGAATAAATTTGTGGATGAGGATTGGAATAGGAGTTTTATGATTGTATGATTTCAGATGGTTCTCGCATAAAAATTTATGAATACTTTCACAGGGTTCTTCGAAAACCTGTTGTAAAGAAACGATGATGAAGAAAAAAGTGGTGAAGGTTCTCGGTTTTGGTGTTGAACGAAGCGTGATTTATGAAGATTTTGATGGTGCTATTCAGACCAGTTCCCTGCGTGAAGGGATTGAGACCACCCGCCCTGGTTGCGTAACGTTGATCACCCCGATGGATTCAGACCAGTTCCCTGCGTGAAGGGATTGAGACCCGTATTCATAACAGATATTTCACTGTCATTGCCGAATTCAGACCAGTTCCCTGCGTGAAGGGATTGAGACGTTTCGCTCCATAAATAATTATCGTTTTCATAATAATTCAGACCAGTTCCCTGCGTGAAGGGATTGAGACCTTCATAGTATTTCCCCTTTGTTTTATCCCGGCAATAATTCAGACCAGTTCCCT
>CAZGMS010000202.1:0-6050 GCA_964526915.1 uncultured Nitrospirales bacterium | reverse complement strand
GCCCGCATGAAAGTTAGACTTTCAAGTCTGGCTTTCATGCGATTGCGGGCACTTGTGCTGAGCATGGAAAGTACACTTTCCATGCGGTCGAAGTACTAGAAAAGAAACTGCATCAGGCCATTCAATTGGCGCGGGCCAGCTTCAAGCCTGATCTGTTGACCAGCAAGAGAAGACGAGGGGCGAAATGAATTTTTATTGTCCAAAATCATTGAATGAAGCCTTGGAAATGCGTGCGCGTCATGCCGATGCTGTTGTGTTGGCAGGAGGGACGGACCTCTGTGTGCAAATCAGAAACGCTGTGCTGACACCCAACGCCATCATCAGTTTGTGTGGGCTCAAAGAACTTTCGGGTATTCAGGTTGAGGGAGACAGTCTTCTGATTGGCGCCTTGGCCACGCACACGCAGATTTCTCAATCCCACATTGTCCAAAAAAAGACGGCACCTCTTGCCAAGGCTTGCGCGGAAATAGGCGCCAGACAAATCCAGAACCGGGGGACGATCGGGGGCAATGTGATGAACGCGTCTCCGGCAGGCGACACCTTGCCCGTCTTGCTGGCTTATGATGTCTTGGTGCTGGTCAGGAGCGTTGCAGGTCAGAGAGAAATCATGTTCAGTGAGTTTTATACCGGTTATCGAAAAACAGTGTTGGCGAAAAATGAAATCGTTATCGGTTTTCGGGTGCCCCTTCCCGTTTTGCCCGAACGGGCCGAGTTTTACAAAATTGGAACACGCAAGGCGCAGGCCATTTCCAAGGTCATGGGATGCTTTCGACTGGTTTGTGATGATAGCCGACGGGTGTCCCTGTTCAGGGCCGCTCTGGGGAGCGTGTCGGCCACCCCCGTTCGTCTCAGTGAGACGGAAAAGTTTTTGGTGGGACAGATGTTGTCTGAACAGATTGTGACGCAGGCGATCTCCATTGCCGCTAATGAAATTTCACCGATTGACGATGTCCGTTCCACGGCGGAGTACCGCAGGCACTGTGCGGGAGTTCTGCTGGAGCGGTTTTTAAGGGCAGATTCAAAGCTGTGATGCGAAATAGAATTTTAATATTGACCTTCATTTTTGTCGTCTTGTTTATTCCCGAGGCACACGCCCTTGAGGCTGATCAATACGTGATTTGGACCAAGTCTGATAAACTGAAGGACGCGACGCCTCAGATCAACGCTTTGACCAACCAGGTGTTGCAGGAATTTCTTGATCGCTATGTCAACAATGAGGAGGCTCTCGAGAGAAACCCCTCCTGCGAATCCCTGTCGGTTCGTTTTCTATTATATGTCAGACCGCATTTTTTTCTGGACCGGATCAAGGGCGGCTTGGTTGACGATCCCCAAATTGAGTTGTCCCCGCAGAAGACGGATTTATTCAAGGATTATTCAAGCAGTATTTATAAAGGGTTTCGTTGGCCTTTTGTGATGCCTGTGGCACAAACCATTTTTATCAACGGGGTGTATCTGGGTACGGACAAGATCGATCATTTCTTTTCATCGGGACGCCGCTACTTCAACGTGTACCGCCGGGCCCGCAAACAGGGACTGTCACACGAAGAGGCCATCAAGAAGGCCCTTGATTTTGGTCTGAGCGTGTTCGAAGAAAAAGGGGTGTTGGGATATTGGACATCGGGGGCTTTTTCGTACGCAGATATTGAGGCAAATTTTCAGGGGATGATGTTGGGTATCAATATGTGTAAGGCCGAGTCCCCTCATTTGGCTTATGATGCGTTGGTGCGCAAGTGGTATATCAATAAACCCATTGAATGGCAGGAATACGTCAGTCCGTTATGGGATGAGGCCTACAACAACAGCTATTATTTTTCGTATCGTTGGAATGGGGTCAAGAAAGTGCTTGAGGAGGTCTATTGCAAGTTGGGGCTCGATGGTTTTGCGCGCTCACTCTGGAAATCATATGATGAGAGTGTGAGAGTAGATGAACATATTCGCTATCTTCAGGAGTTATTGCAGCGGGGAAAAATCCCTGATCCAAAAAAACAGTCATTGCACGAGGTGTGTCGCTACCCTGCTGGCGTGATGGAAGGGGCCCCGTTTTGGGACACAAAAATGTTGCCAAAAGAAAATGATTAGGATACCCCTTTGGCACCTCGTAAAGGGGAATTTCACTTAACAAGGAGTTTAACATGGCCAAGAAAAAATCTTCCGAAAAAAAATCATGCAAAAAATGTGAGATGCTTTTGGTTGGTAGCAAGACCAAGGACGCTCTCAGAGCTCAAGGTTGCAATGTGGCTGGGGATGCCCTCGAGGCATTGAATGGGCTCTTGTACTGGTACATTGAACAGGCCGCCAAACGTGCGCAGGCCAATGGACGCAAGACTGTGCGCGGTCATGATTTCTGTGTCTGCTGATCCCTCCTGATCGCGATACCGTTTACCCAGTCATGTTTCCTTGTTACGTCCGACTATGATCAAGGCGCCAACATTCGTCAAATTTCGTCTGCAGGATCAGCCTCTGGTGTCGGGGTTGGCGGAGACGTTGGGTGTCTCAACGGTATTGGCCCGGATTCTGGTCAACCGTGGCATTGCGACAAGTGAAGACGCCAACAAATTTCTGCACACGGATGTGAGCGCCTTGCACTCCCCCTTTTTGCTCAAGGACATGGATGTGGCGGTGGCGAGGATTGTGCGAGCCGTTTCTGTCAAAGAACGCATCTGTGTTTATGGGGATTACGATGTGGATGGTGCCGTGGCGACGGCACTTTTGATGTTGTTTTTTCAAGAGCTCGGAATTGAGATCGATTTTTACGTTCCCAATCGTCTGACGGAGGGTTATTCCATCCATAAAGATTCCCTGCGACCACTTAAGGAGAACGGTGTTACATTGGTGATCACAGTCGATAACGGAATTTCGGCGCATGAGGCCATCGCGCACGCGCGTGAATTGGGTATGGACGTCATTGTCACCGACCATCATCAGGCACCAGAGACTCTGCCGCCTGCTTTGGCGGTGGTGAATCCAAACCGCAAAGATTGTTCGTATCCCTTCAAAGGGATTTGCGGGGCGGGTGTGGCCTACAAGCTGGTCATGGCCCTGCGCCAGAGACTGCGCGAACAGAATTATTTCAAGGGACGTACCGAGCCCAACCTCAAACAATACCTCGACCTTGTGTGTCTGGCCACCATCTGTGATGTGGTGCCCCTCAAGGATGAAAATCGTTTTTTTGTGAAGGAAGGCTTAAAGCAATTGGGACAGACGCGACGCGTCGGCTTGATTGCGCTCAAGGCCATTTGTGATTTGTCAGCCAAGGAGTCACTCACCGTGTACGACGTGGGTTTTCGCTTGGGGCCTCGCATCAATGCCTGCGGGCGACTCAAAAATGCGGATATGGGGGTGCGGTTGCTCGTGACCAGTGATGATATTGAAGCGACCAAGCACGCCAGGATGCTTGATTACCTCAATCGCGAAAGACAGAGTGTGGAACTCAAAATCGTCAATGATGTGCTGACCCGCATCGAGAGGGGTATTGATCTTGAGCGGACACTGGGGCTGGTCTTGTACGATCCTGCCTGGCACGCGGGTGTTGTGGGCATCGTGGCTTCGCGGGTGGTGGAGCAATACCGGCGCCCTGTTTTTATTTTGTGTCGCGGTGAGAATGGCGAGATCAAGGGGTCTGGACGTTCCGTACCCGCCGTCAATCTGGTGGCCTGTCTCGCTGATTGTTCTGCGCACCTGATCAAATACGGCGGACATGAGGCCGCGGCAGGGGTGACCTTGGATGAGACGATGATTGGAGATTTTACGCAGGCATTTGATGCGGCAGTAAAAAAACAGATGCGTTTTGAGGACACCGTTGCGTCCATTTTTGTCGACGACGATGTGACCCAGCACAAGCTGGATTGGCCCCTCATGCACGAACTGAAGTTGTTGGAACCACATGGCGTGGGGAACGCGCGCCCTCTGTTTTACGCGCAGGACGCGGTGATCAAGTTCAAAAAAATTGTCGGGAACGGACATCTTAAATTGAATTTTAATACCCTGGGTGGGAATTTCGATGCCATTGCCTTCAACCGGGGGGACGTGCTGGAGACTCTCAGGGAAAAGTCCGGCATTGTGTTTGGGCTCGAAATCAACAAATACAGGGAGAAAGAAAATATCCAGCTTGTTGTGAAAGAGTTTGTATCTTGATGAAATCACTGATTGATAATTATGACGCAAAGCGTTGACAATAGATAACGCGCTGTGTTAAGATAGCAACAGGACCGCCTTCATCCTGAGGAAAGTCGAAGGACTACGGCGCGTCAAGGGAGGAAATTATGGTTAAGAAAGCAAAAAAAATAAAAAAAATCAAAAGTGTTAAAAAGATGGTGACTAACAAAAAAGGCCGCTATTGGGACAAGGTTAAAGAAGGACTGGGGAATGGTCTTGAGGGGGTACGCAAGCTGGCTAGTGAGACGCAGGTGTCCAAGGAATCTTTGCTCAAGAATCTGGATTCTTTTTTGACCCGTTTTGATGCCGAGGACTTAAAGGAGTTGGCCCGCAAAAAGACCGACAAATGGGCGCGTGAGTTTAAAAAACGTTCACACGAGGTCGTGGAGAATGTCAAAAATATTGATCTCATCGATCAACAGATCATTGACCACATGAAGGACAACATTGCCAACGCGGTCGATCGCGTGAGCAATTCCGATGTGCTCGACCGGGCCAAGGAAAAGGTGTTGACCACCAAACAACAGCTGTTGAGCGCGCTTGACCTGCCGACCCAGCAGGACATCAAAGACCTCGCTGGCAAGATCGTTTCGCTGGAGAAAAAAGTGCGAACGATCGGCAAACGCAAGAACGTGGCGTGAGGCTAGGGCTAGGGGTCAAGTCTCTGGTTGACTAGTTGTTGGCGTGTTATACTGAGCGACATAAATATTTGCCGATTCCAAGAGCTTTAATGTCATTGCGAGGAGCGTAGCGACGTGGCAATCTCCCTGTTATCAATTGTTGTAGGCGGATCGCCACGCCGGCGCATAACATCAGAATTGCCTTTGGGCAATTCCGCCGCAATGCACTGCTCGCGATGACAAGTCAATGTTTTCAGCACCTACATGAGACATTGTGTCGAGTTTCCTAAAGCAACTAGTCAACCAGAGACTTGACTCCTAGCCTTAAAAATAGAGATTTTTGTTTCCATAAAACCTTAATATCTCTTGGACAACAATAAGCCGCCCATTGTGCCCAGTTTATCATCATGGGTCACTAGCGGGAGAACACTCAGATTTTGTTTCTTGGGAATAAGACTGCCAATCAAAGCACCAATACCCGTTCCAATAGCTGCACCGCCAATTGTACCTGAAACTGTGATAATTGTGGGAAGTGAACAGGGCTCGGCTTGAGCTTTTTGATTTGCGTTACATGTATATTTTTGCCCTATTGCAAACGAGGTCCCAAATCCAACAGCTGTTCCTGATAAACCCCCAATCAGTAGTCCTTTTTTGACATTTGTTTTGGATTCCGCCCAAACAGGCTGACATAATAAAACCACAACAAGTGTCAAAACAGAGAATCCTTTCATAAGCACTCCTGAAAAATGGTTCTAAACTCATGCCGGGCTAGCCTCGCAAACCCAGCACAAATCAATATTAGAAACGTGCGCGCCCGGAGAGATTCCCCTTTACGCGCCTTGCGGCGCTCCAAGGACTTCCTCGCGCTTTAGGCGCGCTCGGTCGGAACCAAGGGAGTTCTCATTCCCATCCGGACACGCAAAACAAAAAAGCACCACAAGGGTGCTCATTTGTTTTGGCGCGCCCGGAGAGATTCGAACTCCCTACCCTCTGGTTCGAAGCCAGATGCTCTATCCATATGAGCTACGGGCGCGTTGATCATTCATCTCTATAGCAAAGACCTGCTTTGTTTGTGACAAAGAGCCTGACGGCTCTGGGCTACGATTGATTCCTGAACGTCATCAATCTTTAGCCCCCACCTCGGCTCGTTTTCGCATGTTCGCTGGGCCGCTCACATGCTCCTCTGGCCCCGCCAGCACTCGCCTCGGCTTCGGCGAACTAGGCCGTTCGCCTCACCCATATGAGCTACGGGCGCGTTGATCATTCATCTCTATA
>CAZGMS010000201.1:0-22072 GCA_964526915.1 uncultured Nitrospirales bacterium | reverse complement strand
GATGATGAAATTGAGGATGATGAAATTGAGGATGATGAAATTGAGGATGATGAAATTGAGGATGATGAAATTGAGGATGATGAAAGCGAGGATGAAATTGTTACTGCTACGGACAATGTTACCGTTGCACCTAGTGCTACAGCTACAGATGATCATGGTGCCGATAATGATGGTGATGGGTTCTCTGATACAACTGGTGACTGTGATGATGCGAATGGAACCGTGTATCCGAATGCCATAGAAATTTGTGAAGGCATTGATAATGATTGTGATGAAACAGTCGACGAAGGCTGCCCAGCTGTAGCTTTAGAAACAGATGATGACGGAGATGGTTTTACCGAGAATGATGACGACTGTAATGATTCAAATTATTATGTACATCCTCATGCGATAGAGAGTTGTGATGGTATCAACAATGACTGTGACGGTCAGACCGACGAGGGTTGTCCCCCAATTGATTTAGAAATAGATAATGATGGAGATGGTTTTAGCGTAGATGATGACGACTGTAATGATTCAAATTATTATGTACATCCTCATGCGATAGAGAGATGTGATGGTATCGACGATGACTGTGATGGCCAAATTGACGAAGGTAAAACAAAACGGTATTATTTCGATAATGACCGGGACGGGTACGGGAGTACTGATATTGGTGAATCAATGAGTGCATGCACAAAACCTGCAAACTATGTTCTAGACCATACAGATTGTGATGATTTTCAAGCGGGTATCCACCCAGCGGCTACAGAAATGTGTGATGGAGTTAGCGACGAAAATTGTAATGGACTAGTTGATGAAAATTGCCCCAACAATTCGTTGCTGAATTCCAATGAAACAAAGATTAACATAATCAAGTTCTATATAGACAGATTAAATACATCAATCGCTACAATATCGAACACTGCCTTCAGGAATGTAGAGGTCAGAATTCATTTTTTCGAAGGCAAAGATGGTTCCCCCATTGTTCTTTCTGGCAAAACAATGGCAGATTTGGGAGTGGAGAATGAAACGACCAACGATAGTGATACATTTGAGGTCAACCTACAAAACTATGCAGACGCAATGCAAAATTTGAGTGATTACGATGCAACCGATTTTGCGACGTTGTTTCAACTGGACAATATCAATAGGATTGAATTGATCAATAATTCAAACGATCAATGGGGTATACAGAAAATTGGGATATATGCGGCTATTAATAATGTGTTTGTATTGTTTTACTACAACGAAGGGGTATGGTCATATTTGAGAAGAAACGACGCAATTAGCAGTTACCCGACAACATCAAGCAACAATATTTGCATGGTGCAGTTGTACAATGGCATGTTTCATACATTTCCGGGCACACCTGATTATTTGGGAGGGGTAGCTTATGATATCCCAGAATTTCCTGTGACGTCGACCCTCAGGTTTACCCCTCAGGATCACTGGTTCGAGTTCACAATGAAAACTTTGGATGTAGCTAATGCGGGATCTTTCGAGAGGGTCTGGATCAGATTCGAAGATGAGAACTGCGGGTACACGAAATTATTCATAATCCCCAGCAGAAATGTCGAAAAGAGTATGAGCTTTTATTCAGGGATGGCTGTGACTGAAGAAGATATCAGGAATGGCTTTAGAATAAAACTGTCTGCTACCGATAGTAGTCCCATTGATCCTCTCGTGATTCAAAGCTACAGCGTGACCGCCAGAGGGGCTTGGTTGACAAAGCAGGGCAACGTAAAAAACTTTGAATATGAGACAGACACCAACACAACCGGTCTGATCATTGAACCGGGACACACGCGAACAGGGATCCCAATTGAAGATACATTAGAGGGGTTTTGATAAAGTGTGACTGTATCTAAACTTGCGTCGCAAATTTGAGTCGAAAACATTGACCCACGGGTTTTTTTGAGTTCTCCGCCAAGTTTAGCCTAAATTCAAGTCGGAATTTAGAAAACCGATCAAATCGTTGAAGATCAAGGCGCTCAGGGATTTTGAAACCGGAATGTATAGGGAAATACATGAGGATTTAAAAATTCCTGAGCAACGCGGAGATTCAGCGATTTCAGCGGTTTGGCCTGAATGGAGCACTGTCAAGCGCGGAATTCAGGTTAGGGTTCTTCGCAACAAGATCAATATTATTGACTCAAATTGAATGACTCTGTTCATAAAAAACTCTCATTTCGATATTATCAGCGTCAATTTTCCAACAGAATAATGCTGATATTGGCCATAAATTTAATCAGTCAAAATCATAACCCCCTATTATTATTATTATTATTTAACAATATTGGCACCCACATTGCATATACACAACTGAAGACTGGGTTTGTCTGCTAATTTCTCATAACCAAAGGGGGAACAATGAAAAAGACATTTACATTATCTTGGGTGCTGGTTTTTTTGTTTGGATTAGGGCTTATGGTCATGGGCGCCCAGCAAAGTTGGGCCGCCCCCGTGGCAAAGGGATTTGTCAAAAGTGTGGGTAAGCCTGCCGCCAAAGCGGCTGAGGTGTCGGCTAAGAAAGCCGATAGTAAGGCCTCCAGCCTTACATTGAGGGTCAAACTCCCCAACCTGGTTGGAACCACCGTGAGCAAAACCCGGATTTTGAGCGAGCTCGGTAGTGACATCACGCAGGTCAAAAAACTGGGAAATGCGTACGTTATCACCAATGCCAAGGGCAATCATTATTACACATCAGCCTTGGAGAGCGTGGACCCCAACGAACAGTTGGAGGGAGTCAATGGCCTGCGCGCTGTCCTTCGCGCGGTGGTGCAGAAAAGCAATCAATCTACTTTTAAGGTTGGCACGAATGGCTTTGATCAAGCCTCGCTCAATCAGGCGCAACGGGCTAGCATAAATGATTACGCTGAGGGGCTCAGGGATAATATTGATCCTAGTGACAATGTTGTCGACAATAGTCTTGTGGATCACGTGATAGATGATCTTGTCGACATGATGAACTCTTTCCTCGATCAGATCGACGCCGTGGTTGCCGGGTTGGGGAATATCAACAGATGGGCGTTGGGGGTTGGCAATATCACACTAATTAGTGATTTTGAACTGGGTCACAAGACATATGCATATTACGGCAATTCAGAAGGGGATGAGCTATATTCGACCGTGCATGATCAAAATGGACAATTGGATGAAAAAGAGTACACTTCAAATGTTGAAAATGGTGATCATAGCGGCGAATCCTGGAAAAGAACTGAGAGTGGAGACTTTACACTTAGATACGATGAAGATAGTGATAATGACGGCCTAAGTTATCATGATGATGATAATGGTTCAGGGCATGATATCGATGGTGATGGTTTGTCGAATGGAAATGATCAGGACATGGATGGAGATGGGCAGAATAATGGTGATGATGTAGTGCCTCAAGAGGGTGACATAGATGGTGATGGACAACTCAATGGTGACGATAATGATATGGATGGTGATGGACAACCCAATGATGGAGATCAAACCCCATGTGGATGGGAAAGCGATATGGACAGAGACGGAACCCCTAATGATCAAGATACTGATATGGATGGAGATGGTTTGAACAATGACCAGGACCAAGATCCTGATGATATTGATTCAGATGGGGATGGCATAGAAAATCGCGATGATTCAGACATTGATGGAGATGGCACATATAATCAAGACGATGACAACCCACAGGGAACAGATTCGGACGGTGGTGATGGTGATAGCGATGGAGACTCAGCTGATCCGGACGACGGAGAAGACGATGGTGAAGATGACGACGACGACGACGAGGATGAGTCTGATAGCATCAGTTCGTCTCCAGATTGCCCACCTAAAAAGCCAGATGGGACACCAAATGATTGCCCAGATGGCGGCAGGACCTCGATCATGGATAACATCATGTCCCAAATCATGGGCCAGTTGAATGACATGATTGGACAGTACTGCAATGGCACCATCGATTTGCATCAGTTCGAGATCGACATGCAGGGCGTTGTGCGCAACATCGCATTGCCAAGCAATGCCCAGGCCGCACCACAAAATGCGGGACAGAATGTGACGCAACCAGTGAACCAACAGACGCAGATGCAAAATCAGGGGTCAGCGAATCCAGCAAGTACTCTTGGCAGGCCAAGCGGGCTTAACATAACCCCCCAACAGCAGAGGGTCTCGCCTCGAAGATAGAGCAAATAGCGTTGTCAATAATTCCAACCAGCAAAGGCCCCTGCAAAAGGGGCCTTTGTCGTGGTGTCGCCACTTTGAAGCTCTCACTTCGAATGTTTTGCCATGAAGTCAAAAATTTCGAGACCCCGTTGCCCCTCTTCGGTGTGCTCGAAAAATCCCGGGTGTTCGAGATCCAGACCCGCCTTTTTTGCGTGCCCGGCCAGTAAGGTGAGCAGATCAACCATTGTGACGGGGCACCCGGTAGTGAGTGTTCGCATCAAATCCGCCTGTGTTTTGTTAAACGCTTCCGAAATGACATGGCCAAAAGAGCCTCCCGTTGGCGGTTGCATGGCAAATCCCAGACCCGGCACCACTCCAGCCCAATCGGTCACAGCGGCCACAAAATGCGGGGTTCTGGTGCCAAACCACTCCGGATGGGCGCGGGCCATTCTGACAAACTCACAGTAATGCCACGCCTGATGAGGGGCTGTGAAGTAGGCTAGGGCGGCATCGGCCCTGCCATATTCAGCGGGATCGTTGCGCACCTTGTACTGAAGGGGTCCTTTGCCCAGTCCATGTGCTTGATCGTAAATTTGTTGAGTGGCTCGCACAAAATCTATTGCGTGTGACGCCTCAAGGGCAAAATAAAAACGCCCAATATCGAAAACTTGACCCATTGAGTCACCGTAGTACACCCAACTAGATCCCCGCATGGCGACCCCCAATTGTTTGACTAATGTCTTTAAAAAGGCTGTGGATTTTTGGCCAGCCAGCACAGTCGCACCCGCTACAATGTTACAGAAGGCATCCTTTGGTACCCCGCTGAATGAGAGGGAATGCATGAAAGCGGTCGTGTGGAAAACAAACGGTGACGGAAATTTAGCGGTGGGTCTTTCGGTGCGCTCCCTCGCCAACGGATATGATTCGTGTGACCTGAGAAAGGCATCGATAGCATGATCGTCAGCATCAGGCATATCAGCAGACGATGGGCTACCCCATCCTTCAACGTCTGCACCCACTTCTTCTAATCCCGGGCCTGTCTGCGTATCAAGCTCATCCAAATGGATTCCCACTGTTGTCGCCTCTGCGTCTGGTGGACGTCTTTGCGAGATATCTCCTCTCTGTCTTGCCAGCGCGGTTGCTTGTTGAAAAGTATCTGCTGGTAGTGTTGGCACCAGAGGCCTCAACCCGCCGCCACTGTTTTGTGGGCTTAAACTGATGCGCAAGCCACTGTGAAAATTTATCATAAGGTCTCCCTCATAAATTGTTCGCCCCCCTATGAGGGTTATCGGCGATGGCCAAGATGAGTTGTGTCTTCCAAACAATCTCCGTGTCCCGCAGGACACGGTTTGTGGTGCGTGTGCCAGATTGGGAATGCATTTGCGCCAGCAAATGCACTAGGGTTAAGGCGTGGGGGGAGATGAAGGGAGGAGCTTATGGGACCAAATATGGTGAGAGCGCTGGCGTTTATGGCGCCAGCACAGGCGTCTGCGTTATTTGCGGGATTAAAACCCGATGGCCAAGGTGAGTTCTGCACTGTTCTCAGTCAAGCCATTGGCGTGGGAGAGCAGGCCAATCCGCCAAGTCTGCGCGCGCTGGCCAATGGTGCCGACACGTTTGCGCATGTGCCCTCAGGGCAACAGAGGCCAATGAGGGCGTCAGTGACGCAACTGTTGGAGCGTGCCGATCCAGCGGATTGGCACTCAGCGGTCACACGTTATCTGGCAGGTGGTCAATCCGTTTTGACGTCAACACCACCAGATGCCCCCTTGCTGGACGCGTCAGTCGATGAAATCTTCAAAGCGTCCGACCTCCGAACATATCAGCCAGACAGCATCATCAGGGCTTTTGGTGGGGTTGACAAAATCAATGAGGCCTTGCATTTCTCAAAAGAAGAATGCCCCTTTTATGGAAAAAAACTCAGCGCGCGGCAGGTCTGTGCTCTGGCCAGAGAGGGTGTGGACTGTTTTGTGGGCGTGGATCTGGCGGGTGAATATTTTGAGAACCCGATTTTCTCGGCAACATTTTCTCATGCCAATATGCGCGGGGTTGTTGTGCATCACGGTGATCTGGGCGGATCGTTATTCGAAGAGGCCGATCTTACAGGCAGTGAATTTATCAACACGACCCTGACAGGTGCGAATTTCAACAAGGCAGAGCTTACGGGGGCGCTTATGAGGGGCATCGATGCTGTCTATGCGTCGTTTATCGGGGCAAAATTAGAGCAGGCGGTGCTTCTCGATGCCTGTTTGGCACAGGCCGATTTTGAAAAGGCAAACCTGACTGAGGCAGTGCTGATCGGAGCGCAGATGCCCCAGGCCAGATTGGTCAATGCCGATCTGACTGATGCTGTGTTGAGTCAGGCAAATCTCGAACATGCCAATCTTGAGGGAGCCTTGCTCGTTGGCGCCCAGGCGAGGGGGACCAATTTTGAACACGCGCACCTCAAGTGGGTGGACCTCTTTTGCGCTGACCTCATGGGGGCGAATCTGAAATACACAACCTTCACAAATGTCTATCTGACCAGCACCGATTTGTCCGACGTGGACCTGACAGGGGCAGACATAGGGGGGACTGATTTTACGACAGCGATTGTCGCCGACGCCATTTTTGCGGGTGTGCGGCTGACCTGGCAGAATATCTTTGGCTATGATATTCTCGATAGCAATGGCAGGGTCGATGTTGACCCAGGGACCAAGGTGGTGACAGTAATGAGTTTGCTGTGCAGGTTATTGTCTGGCGCGGACTTGTCTGCGGCGATCTTGCCGCCAGAGGATCTGCGGGGCATCAAAATACCGTAGGGTATCATACCTATCTCAAAAAAGGAAGTGCTCTATGTTTCTGTCAGTATGCAACCGCGGAATGACCGGCCCCTTTTCTGTGTCCCCGCATTTCCTTCTATTGCCCGATGCTGATCCCACGCTTGATCCTGACAGGCACCCTACGATCGATGTGTATTCAGGACAAACCATACCGTCGACACATTGTTACGTGATGGGCTCCGATGGGCACGATGGTGGTTCCTGCTTTTCTGCAGGGGAGATGCTCAGCCCTCACGCACAAATACGCCGGGAGCTTGAGGCCATCACCTCCGATAAAGTGCGGGAGAGCACCGGGGTGTTCAGAAAGGTGACCTCCGTATTTTGCCACGCCAGTTTCAAAGATGGGGATGTTCCCCTGCTACCTACCGACAAAGACTCACCATATGATCAATTCTTGAGCAGACACGAAAGGGCACTCACTCGAGAGGAAAAAGAGAGGGAACTGACCAGATACAAGGCCCGTTTATTTGCGTACTTTGACTCGTTGCTTCCTGTGCTGGAACTGGATGTGCACATGAATGATAGTGAGTTGAAAGAGCGTGTTCGCACATTTTTTACCGAACTTCGAGCCGAGATTGCTTGTGTGGCGCAACAAGACCGGCAAGCTGTTGCCGTGATGCTCTCATTAGTTCTGCACGTCAAGGAGCAGATTCAAAGACTGGGCCGATTGAGGATAGAAGAGTGGGGTCAGGTCTTGACTAGGGACTTGCTTTTCTCAAAACGGCATGTTCTATTTCCCTCATTCGTTTCAAACATGTCTTCTCATTCAGGTCTTTTTTAAAACGACTCAGCGTTTTGGCGATAACATACTCATTTTCTACTCTGAACCACCTGCTTATTGTTTTCAGAGAATACCCGAGTCGATGTCGCATGAGGTATATCGCCAATGATCTGGCTTCATTTCTCTGCCCCCTTATGGTTGACCTCAGCTCAGCCAAATTCACATCATAACAGTGTTGAATGTTCTCAATTATATCCCTCCCAGTTACCGATGATTGGAGCTCTTTTTCTTTTCTGCTGATTTCTTTTGCTTTTTTATGACGACTTTCTACAAAATTCTCATTAACCCAACTTACAAAAAAATCCCCTCCAATAATACCGTTTTTGGGTTGTTCAATTGCTTGAATGATTTCTTCGGACAAATTGCCTCTTACCATCAAATCAAAGTTTTGACGTGCGACCCTTGTCGTTTTACCGTATTCACGTAATATGTCTCTAAACAGCCAATCGTATCCCTTGCAATCCGTTAAATAATACAGATGACTTGTCCATAGATGCTCTTTGGGGTGTTGGCACAACCCTGCTTTTACAGGATTGAGATGAATGTATCTAACGAGCTCAGTTAAATACTCGTTGCTGTCTACAAGACATGCTTTGTATCTCCCCCGGAACAGGACTCCAACTCGTTTGTAGCGTTTGTTAAAACATTGTGTATACACGCCACTGAGATGTCGCATGGCCCTGCTTAATCCCATCTTGGGAGTATGAATCAGCAGATGATAATGATTGGGCATGAGCGAAAAGGCATGTATTTCAATTGAAAATATTTCGGTAATCTCTTTGAGCAACGAGATGAAGTGATCATAATCCTTGGGTTCTCTGAAAATATTCCGACGCTCCAACCCACGGTTCATCACATGATACCAAGCACCATCATATTCTATTCTTAGCGGTCTTGCCATTACTGCGCTGTAGCAGGTATCATGTCCCTAGTCAAGACCTGACCCCACCCCTCGGATTCCCCGTATGAACTCGTAGGCGTAGCTGGCGATTCCATAAGGGGTTCGCAGGTGACCTCTTTTTGAAGTAAAGACATCCACACAGTTCAGCCAGGTGTTCATGGCAAGGAGTTGGTTGGTCTGGATCATGTCAACAATTTCACCCGCGTACCATTCCAGCTGTTGTCGGAACGTCTTGGCCCCACTTTGTTTTAGACTAAAAAAACGGGACCGTCTGTATCGTGGTCCATCAATGCCAATATGTAATAATGTTTTGGTGACGATTTCTTTGAATATGATTTCACCAGCCTTTGTTCTTAACATGTGGGACACATCGATCAACAGGGCCTTCAATTGATCATCTGTCATTGTAGCGAGACCGTCTGCGGCATGGCTCTGTTGCAATTCATCGAGTGTTTTTCTTGTCTGTGTTATTTCTGCCTTGAGGGTCCTCTCTTTATGTAGCTGATCGCGCAATCTTTCTGTGGGTGTGGGTCGCGGTTCTCGTTCTGCCATTTTACGTCTTGCCCTGTCGTAAAGTTCGCTTCTTGCCTCTCCATCGGTGCCAGTGAATTTCCCACGGTCCCATCCTATCTGTATGAGGATTCCATTAATACGAGTAGACACAATTGTGTGTCGACAATCTCCCGCTGTGGTTTTGCCGGTTGCCCTGATGTATTTATCCGGCCTTGACTGGATCTTTTTGGCGCGGTCAACCAAATCATCCACTGCTACTCTCAGATCTGGCGCACAAGTGTTAACATGGATGACAGGGACAGATTGGTCGCCAGAAAGTGTTGTTGTTGCCATCCACGTAGGCTTGGTTGGTAGTCCAAACATTCTGCACCTCTCTGATAACGAAATTCGGGGCTTAGTCGCATGATGATTCTTATTACAGGTTATCGTCAAAGCGAATGATTTGTTGCCTCTCGGCCACACAATCCGTGTCCTGAGGGACACGGATTGTAGTGGGTTGGGGTCGGGTCTTGACTTGGGACTTGCCTGCCACAAAAATAGTGGGGTCAGGTCTTGACTTGGGACTTGCCTGCCACAAATGGTTCATGAGTCACACACACACTGCAAGTCCCAAGTCAAGACCTGACTCCACTATTCCTGAATCGCCGGTGTCACAGCTGTTGGTGCGACTGTTAAAGCCATAACTATCTCCTTTGTAAAAATGTTGCTCACAATTTTCGTAACATCGTTTTGCAAACCTGACGATGTCAGTACATAGCAGTCATATCGTATGAAAGAGTGATTTGTTGCTTATGCGCCCCAAAAACCGTGTCCTGTGGGACACAAAAAAATCATGAATTGTTTAAAATACTCCAAATCACCCAGGTCACTTCGATAAACATTAAGCCTCACAAAACTGGCGATAGGCAGGGCAATGATGGGGCGAAAGGAAAATTCAAGGTCCAGGCCATTTTCTGCGTAAATTGTCTCCAATTGATTCTGAATATAAAACAGTTTTTCAATGGGCTCACTTGCCGCGGGCATATCAGGACTGTTGATGATCTGATCCAAAGTGTCGGCAAAATCAGCTGGCAGAGTTGTGAGATCAAAAATCTCCGCGGCCTTATCGACAATGAAACTGGCAAGGTCCTTATTTGCACTCCTGCCTGTGTTGAACAATGATCGAAAAAGGATTTTGAACAAGATCAGGGGGCTTGGTCCGCCAGAAAAATGGGCAGGGTCAAAGATGTGAGTGAAGCGGGCGTAATCAGTGCGGACCAGATGTTTGCGATCCGCCAGGATCAACCAGTTACCCGGGTGACCGTCCGGATCAAACGAACCAGACTCAATGGCCCGTGTTTCTGCATCAAATATCGTCAGAGCAACCTGTTTTTTGTGCTCAGGGGTGAGTGTGCCGGGCCTGACATGGTCTATCAGTGCATTCACTGAGACGACTTTATGAAAGTCAGGCGCGACGAGCTGTTGGAGTGCGGGAAGTGGTTGCGTCACCGATGTAGTGTAACCTGTTTGTTTGTTGGGTGTGTCTGTTTCATAGACAGCCTGGGCTCGTATAAATGTATTCGTTTCCTGTTCCAAATCAAGCTCCGCGGCAGAGGGTCCTAAAATATCGTAGGCGTCTCTTAACAATCCTCTAATCAACCGGACATATCTTCTGACCTGGGCGTTGCCATGTCCCGACAAATTATTAAGGACAGTTGACCAAACGAGATACTCGTTATCAATTTGACCTCTGACGTTGGCCTTTTGAATTCTCACAGCCACGCGCTGCGCAACACCCTCAACTGGTGATCTGAGCAAGGCTTCAACAGTGTAATTCAGGGAGCCAGACCCCAGAAGACGGCCCACTGACAGGACGATATTATCATCAGGAAAAATCTTTGCCAGATCATCAAAAATATCTTTACGAGTTGGGGGCAGGGCATCATCAAATGAGGTCAAGAGTTCGGCACGCAAGGAACCTGTGACCGCGCCACTGGTGACAAGCGCCTGAGACATCTTGGCTCCCAAGGGACCAGCGGCCTGCAAAAGGCGTTTGAACGATACATGATCACCTGTTGAGGGATCGTAGGCCGCTATGGCCAGAGCCAGAAGGATTTTTCGCTCCGAACAGGGTAGTACTCGCATGTATTCATCAAACAGGACACTGAGCGCTTCGTGCTGTGTGGCCTCTCCCATGATGAGTGTCTTGCATTCCAAATAGAGCTGAGACTCAATCGCGTTGACCCTGTCTGCAAGAAGGGCTTGAACGCAAAGAATTTTAAAAAACTCATTTCCGTGAGCCACTCTTTTTTTTAATTCGCCAACCATATGTGGTGAGTATGTGTTTATTGCAAAACGGTCAGAGAAGCATTGTAGTTGTGGGGGATCATCATCAATCCCCAGAAGATAACGGAGCGTGCCCATACGTTCCTGGTCTGTACGCAAGGCCTGTGCAATAAAATCAGCGGCATCAGGGGCGTACAAGGCGGGATTGCTGGTCCAGTTCTGCTCGGTGACGCGCAGTTGATTTAACAATTCCGTTTCGGTTTTGCTGGTCAGGAGGTGTCGTTCCACAAAACTGACCACCTCATAGCTGGCGCTACAGGGCTCCGGGAAGCGAATCCTCAAAAATTCATGGATGTCTGAAATGATCGGTCGTAATTCCTCCTTGCATGGCAATCGCCCTTTTCCGGCACGTAAATTGGGGAGAAAATCAGCAAAGCCGGGCCACTGCTCCAACTGCCACTTAACGAGCCTGCTCTTGGCTGATTGAAAGAAGGCGGCTTTCACCATTTCGGCCCTCAATAGAACGCGTCTGACGTCGGGGTGGTCTCGGTGATGCTCAAAGAGAAACATAAGAACGTGGTAGCTGGTTTGAGAGCCACTATGACCCAGATAGTTTATTCCGTGATAACCGTATTCTGTTATCCAGTGCTCAAAGGCTGTGGCCACCAATGCTATGGGGAGTGTTTCGTAGTTGTCGGGTTCACTCCAGAAATCATTCAGAGGTTGCCAGCTTATGCGAAGATTCATGTCGAGGGCCTTGCCCCCCTTAACAGGTATTTGATCATGGGGTTCATCATAGTTGGTTTTGTAATACGTGGTTTTGGCCCCCCCCTCTGCCTGCCTTTGTTCGGCAAATCGGACAACCCCAGCCCGATAGGCTTCAAAAAATTCCAGACTGATTAAATGATGTTTGCTGGGGTCAGCATCGGGCGAGATGGCGTGCGTATAAAAACTGTTAATCAGACATTCGATGAGAACCAATTGATCTTGCAAGGGTGAAATGCCAGCTTCGTCGAAGGCCAGCCAGAATTGATAAGTGGCCTCAGTGACACCGTGGAAACGGTCAATGTACCAGCGAAAACAGGCCTGAAGAAAAGGCATGCTTTTTGAGACTGTGGGTTGCTCTACCTGCTGAATAAGAATCTTTGCCAGTTTGAGGTCCCAGGGTCTCTCCACAGTGAGTCTTTTAAACAGATAATCATGAAGGGACTGCTCGAAATTGACATTATAATATAAACTGTCGATCGAATACCAGAGTTCCTGTGCCATGACAGCCAAAGCATAGGCCTCGGACAAGTGTGCCTTGGCGTGGCCCGAATTGCAAAAGACATGCATGACTGCCCAGAAATGAAAACAACGACCCTGAAGAGAGGCTGTGAAATTCTTGTTTTGGCACAGGGCATGGAAATCTGCTTTTGCTTTTGCGAGTTGTTCGGAGTTAACATCAGCTGGCATGAATTGGGGGACAGTGATCCAGACAAATGTTTGTAACTGGTCAGAGGTTAACCCGATGGCATTGGCCCATTCTTTCAGCAGAGTGAGCATGTGGTGATTGATGTTGGTGCGTGCTACGGGATCCAGTGAATCGAGAATTGTTGTTCTTAATGTTTTATGTTGTTTCGTCAAATCGCTCAGCGCCAGCATGGCTTCGTGGATATGACCGTTGGCAATGTGTTGCTTGATGGGTGTCATGGCGGTCTCGACCAGAAGCCTTTGCACCTCTTCTTTGATGACAGCGCCTCTGGGGCCCAAAACAGCAAGTGACGGCGAAACAATTTGACATTCGAAGTTGAAAAGTTCCTCAGTAGAACTGAATAATTGCTTTTGTGAGAACAAAATGGAAATGGCTTTATCCAGAAAGCCTTGCCTGTGAGCAAACACCTCAGGGGTATGTGGGGCAGAATAGTCGCCATGAAAACTGATGGAGGAGATCAGGGTTTTGATCTGCTCAAAAGTTTGTTTATCGAGGTTACCATTTTCACACCTGGCCAGGGCTTCATCAACAAGGGCTTTTGCCTTATGCAGGACTTTAATAAAATTCCCTGAGGGGTTCGTGGCTTGTTGTCCTGTTCGGGAGAATCCTGAATAATAGTGATTGAGCAGGCCAATAAAATGCATGATATCGGTTGCGGCCAACAGGACCTGGAAACCATTTTTTCTTTTTATGGCTTCCAACTGTTGTTTGTTTCCTACGATGATATCATGAACTTCTCTTATTCTGAGACCATGACGTGCTAATTCTACGTCAAGAAACCGGCGCCCTCGTCTGTCCAACAAAAGAACATCCAACTGTTCTTTTGTGTATCCTTTGGCCATGTATTGCTCGAGCTTCTTTCCCGGTTCAAAGACATGTTTTGCTATTTCAAGTTGTCGTTCGATACGAGCCAGATTCTGTTGCTTGGTCTCGAGTGACAGCGTGTCATCGGGTATGGTTCCGTGCTTCTTGATTGCCTCAACGCAATACGCCCGTTGTACCAGACATAACTGTATGCTGGGGATATCCAGATCAAGGGTCCTTTTTTCCAGAAGGAGCAACATCTCATACTGCCAATATTCGGAAACAGTAAAATCATCCCCCAGTATTTCTTGTTTGGCGCGTTTGAACGCCCTGTCCAGGTTCACGACAAGTTGTAATTGAAGGTCAAGTCTTTGTTCCGCTGGAAGCTCAGGCATTAGTAGTCGGGAAGCACGGCTCCAGTAGTAGTTAAATATTTCAGGAAAACAAGAAGCTGGTTCATAGTGTTCTGCGGCTTCCACAGACAGTGTCTCTGGTTTGTGATTGTCAGCAATGGCCTGATAAGCCTCATCAACAACGCGGTCAGGATTTATGAAGGCCCTGGCTTTTTCGAAACATTCGTTTTGGAGACAGTCTGTCTTAAAAAGAAGCTCATGAACATTTCCCAAAACTTCTGTCGTTTGTGTTTGCTGTTCCAATCGATAATTTTGTGCCTGTCCCTGGTGTCGCACCGAATCTGCCAGGATGGCACCGACAGCATTAATGCGTGTCATGCTCAGAGGATGGCCCTCTGCTGGTAGTTCAGTGGGATTGTTTGCCAGACGGCGGGCGCGAACTTTTGAAAGTATTCTCAGACCACCCTGGGGACTGATCTGCTTGTTGATCAATCTCTTGACTGCGCGGACGTCGCATTCGTGTTCTACAGAACGGCGTTTGAATGCCCACGCTATCGTATCGAGTAGATCATCGTTTCTTGGGGTTTGTCTGGCTTCCATTTTTTCCCGTCTGTCTTTTTCAATTTGTGAATGATGGTGCTCCAATTCGTGGGCCAAAACAAAAGCCAGTTCTTCATCGGAGCCAATTTCTCTGATGAGGCCAAGAGTCACACCAATAACAATAGAATCATCACGTTGACTGCTGTGACAGGCATTTACCCGCAAATCTTCCACCAAAACAAAATGAAATGTCTGTTTATGTTCATCATCATTCAAGAGCTTGTCCAATAGTAGGCACGCGCGGCCCATAAATTCTGTCAGACCTGTTTTCACTGTTGCGGAAAAAGTACTCACATCGCACACGGTGATGCCTAAAGGATCCAGGGACTCATGTAATGCTATAAAACAAGAATCAGCCGGTGACAGCGCGAGAGAAACGCCTGCTGTGTTTTTTGAAAAGGGTGGTGTGGTTGCCGCATAACGTACCACAGCGGCGTTGGCTAAAGCAGGGCCAGGCGTTAACATGTCAATGGCGGTCAGGTTTCCAGAGAGAGTGGGTGTCTTAACAGCGAGATGTGGTTCTGTGCTTTCCAGATTGGCGATTGAACTGGACGTTGTGACTGGTTCTGGCGGTCTTTCGGTCTCTGCAACAGAGAGCTGAAGGCCTGAGGTTGCTCTGCTGAGAGGACCAGCAGGAGCACTTGTGGGAAGCTTAAGGCTTTGAGGGACAAGCGGTAGTGGTCGGTTTGGCAGGACACAAGTCATTATTCTCCAAAAGGCAGAAATGGTACTCAGTTTTTGTTATCGTATAATAATTATGTTTGTTGCTCTGCGCTGATTAAAACCGTGTCCTGTGGGACACGGTATTTGTTTTAGGGGGGCAACAAATAAAATATTGGGTCGATAATCAAAACAAGGCTGGAAGAAATCAGACAACCTTCAACAAAAAGGAATGACTATGACGACGATACAATTAACAACTCCTGGTGTGGCAGGCGTATTGGGAACTCTGGGTATGGGATTCAAGCCTGTGGTGGACGCCGTTGACTATGCGTACGTTCGCATGGATTGTCGGGACGCCTTCGATTCGGTTGAGCAGAGGTACGCTGTTTTAAACCGCCCCTGCGCTGTGGCGGATAGTGGGCTGACCAAAGCAAATGTGCGCTCAATACTGCAGACAGCGCCCCGCGTAGGTGGTAACGCAATTTCTGCTGTATTCCGTGATGGCAGAGAACAGTGTATGATGACCACGGAAACAGTGGCTAATCAGCCCGCACTTCCACCAGAGTCAAAGTTTGCGGGTATGACATTCGCGCGAAACAAATACTTGCCCATCTACGCAGGTAATCTTCGCGAAGACCAATTTCCCCGCAGTGATTTTAACCACTTCAACATACAGCATTTGTTAGATAGGTATCTGCATGTCGACGCGCTCACGGATCCAGATGTGACGGCTTCTGATCTGACCTATCGCGAGGCATTGCTACTCTGCGCCCTGGCTTCGGTGTCTGGCAAAATTGAGGTGCGTTTGCCCACAGAGGCTGAATTGGCCGGGTTTTCTGAAAGGCATTCACTGGGTGGGTCTGCTGAATCCAATGAATGGAACTGGTGCGCCGATGTGTTTGGTCCAATCACCAGTACCAAAGATGTCATCGATCCTTTGGGGGCAGAATATGACGCGGGATCAACGCAGAGGGCGGCGCCCCTCCATGTCTTGAGAACGATCAAACCAACGACGAATCGTAAGGGAAAAGAAATTATTAGAGAAGCAGGCATAGTATTTCCTCTTGAAAGTCAAGCCAGTCTACGATTGGTGGTCGCTGGATTACAGTACCTCAGTCCGGAGAGTTGGGGAGCTCTGGTTCCTGAGGGGGCGGAATTGCATCTACAGAGCGGGATCAAATTTTCCCTGCCAGACAGTCACGAGACTGTTTTGTTGGATCTGAGGACCGGTGTGGTGAAAGTTGTTCCGGATGGCAAAGAGCAGGGTTCTTTACCGACCAATTGGGCCTTGATTCCACTGAGGAGTGGTTACACGTTTCAACAGATCCGAGAGATCCGGAAGCGTCAATGGGCCAATGGTGACTTGACCCCGGGTCTTGATTAAGTTGTGAGTTGTGTCTTGACTAAGGACTTGTCGTGAGTGTGTGACGTGATGGACATGTCCCTAGTCAAGACCTGGCCCCACCCCCGGCCTGCGCATATGATCCAATGATTTGTTGTAATAAGGATTGGAGCTTGCCTTCCCTATATGGAGGGGCGAGGCTTCCGTGTCGCCCGTGAGAGAATGTTTCATCCATGCCGGAGTTGATTCCCAGTAAATAGCCGTCGGAACTGACCATGGCTCCACCGCTCATTCCCCAAATGACTGTGCTGTTGCTATAGATGAATTCATCATTATGAAATCCGCACATATTTAATGGCAGGCGGTTATTATGACTCAACTGAGGTTGCGCGATGATGGCTCCGGCATTGTACTGTCTCTCAGGTTTATTCCTTGCGATATGCTTTTTTGGGAATCCTATGGAGAAGATGGGTTGCTCCTCGGTCGGTGCCGTTTGACTGAGTGGAATGAAGGACAAATCGTTTTGCTGGGCCAGCTCGGGAATTTGGAAAATGACAATATCACTTTCCCTATTTGCATAGAGAACATTCTCTTCTGTGATTCTAAAGGCTGTCTCATCGTCATACTGAAGCATAGCGGGCTCATTGAATTGCCCTGTTAAGAGGTTGTAGAGGACATGATAGGCCGTCGCGACATGACCCTGTGGAGAAATGATAACGGACGAGCCTCTGCCTGCCATCGTATCAACAGGCACGACAGCTTGTCCGAGTCTTTGGAGCCACTCAGGAACATTGGTATCGCCAAAGAAGACGCGACGTATCGCTTCTCTGGGCAAGCCTTCGAAATGACTGTATTGTTCCCGACAAGAATAGATTCCAGATATCATAAGAAGAGCCCACCAAGGCGATTCCTTATCAACGGTCCCGCCATGCAACAGCATGTCAATGGCCTCGTCTGCAATAGGGGAGATACAGCCGGATAGCTCAAATAGAGTTTTTAGACCAAATTGGGGAAATTTCTTTGAGACTTCCAGCCAGCCGGTAACGAGATCGTGATCAATTTGGTATTGAGAACCAAAAGCGTCCCATTCGTTAGACTTGGCCAAAAAATGAGTTAGAGGATTTCTTAGTTGCTGTTGTTCCCCATAGGTGAGCTTGCCATCCACATACGCGGAGGCCGAAATCCCCAAGGCATCAAGGAGGGTTATTGTCTGCGGATCTTGTGGATCGAAGCGCAAGGCATAGGTGACAACCCCATGCTTCGCAAGGATTTGGCCGACACTGTGATTTACTAAAAATTCATTTTCATTATACTGATAATTAGTACCACGGAGCATTTGAAAATAAGCATAGATGTCTTGTGAGGAGATTTCTCCATCTAGGGCGGCCTCACCAAATTCATGCAACAATAAATCGTTCTCATGGGGATCAAGTGTGACGGGAGATTCGTCTATGATGCCGATGTCGCGGGGGATGTCTGCTGTTACCTGTTCCATGGCTCATACAGAGTATCGGCAAAATTCCATTATTGTTGCCGATTGATTCTACAGAGCCACGAAATCCGTGTCCTGAGGGACACGGTTCTAATTCAAATCCATCATGTATTCCACACAATCACCCAGATTGGTGTTGTTTCCCGTGTCGTTGCAGTTGTCATCCCAGTGTTGCTGACAGTCGTCCTCTGTCGAACTGGCGAACGGTCCGTAACAGGAACAGAAATCGTCCCAATGGGAAAAGGAATCTGTGGCCTCGTATTCGGTGCAGAAATTAAACACGTCCTCAACCGAATTCTCGTCACTGCTATCGTTTTGCAGAACGTCAGTGATGTATTCATCGTAGTCCCGCAAAAAACAACTTTGCAGGACTGGATTCTCGTCGTAGAAAACCATCGAATGCTGATCATCCCACCAGATGTGCACGTCGTTATCCGAGTTGGTCGTGATGTCCGCTGTGGGCACGCAGGAATCCCGCTCGCGCAGTTGTGCTGGCACGAGGTCAACGAAACTTTCGGTATTGGGATCATAACAGACCAGAGAGTAAATCCCGTCGGAATAGAGTTTGCATCCCAGCAGGAGTCGGCCGCGCCTTGACCACTGCACACGTTTGATGTCGGCGGATTCATCGAGCACCATCCACTTGTCCGCCAGACGATCATCAACGCCATCATCGTCCTCATCGACATCGTGGAGGTCGATCTCGCCCGTGGTTGCGGGGATTTCGAGTTCGTCATCCAACGCCGCGCCAAAAAAATGCCCCGTATCGTGAAAATAATACACACCGTCCGGGCCCATTAGGACCGAGGCGTCATAATCCACCGGGTGCACATCGACCTGCGTGATTTCTTCGGGCACGTAGAACAATCCCACATCTGTGATGTTGTCGATCTCGAATTCCTCGGCCGCGTCGTTGATGGCTATTCTGATGAGACAACCGTTATGTTGTCCGGAACCCTCGCACCCGTAGATGCTGTCATCGATGAGCACAAAATAACCCCGGCCCGCCTGATAATCCCCCAGGGCAGACTCGCCTCCCATGGTGCCGATCTGGGCAAAGGCTTCATCCAGTGCGTCGGAGTCCGATCCCAAATTAAAGACAGCCCCGGTAATGCCATCGAGGGCTCCCTCTCCCGGATCAGGGAACTGCACCACGATCATGCCTGAGTTGTCGGGGGCTTCTCTTCCGGGATCGTAGGTCACGTCCACTCGGAAGCCATCGACCTCATAGGGGTCCAACCCTGTGTTGTAGCCGCTCACCGAGGAGATCGTTGCGAACAGAATCTGCGTGGGAGCGCCACCGTTGAGAAATTTGGCGGTGATGCTGGCCGACGTGTCGGGGAGTTCAACTTGTTTGAGTGCGCCGTTCTGGTTGAAGTAGATAACGAGGTTGTCGTTGTAGGCGCCAAGAGCTGTTGGAATATCTGTTTCGTCCTGCCAGATGGTTTCGAGCGAACTGCCATCGATGTTGCGGCGATAGAAATCCGAGGTGCCATCATCATTGACCAGGACGTAGTAGGCGTTGCCGTTGCCATCGGTCAGCACGTTGAAATTCGTTTCGATCGCGGCGGCGTTGGTGTCGGTGATGATGATCGTGAGCTGGTTCTCGGCATCTTCTTCAACAGTGAGGATGAGTGGTGAACTGGCATTGGCTGAGGCCAGATCATCGGAGTCGAGGGCCACGATGACGACCTGATCCTGAAAGTTACCGCAGATCTGGCCTTCGAACGAACCATCGCTCTCAACCTCGGCCACAGAATAGAGGTGGTACACAGTGCCTGTGTCGATGCTCAGGTTGAAAATACCGACATGAGTCGCGTCAGCATCAGTGACGGCATCGGGCTCTCCCACCACGGTGTAGATGAGCGAGCAGTCGTCCACAATTTCCACGGCCTGCTTGATGGCGTTTTTGGGAAGGGTGTTGATGCTGTTGGCGCTTAGATCGTCCACGGTGACCACAATCTTGCTGGCATCGGGGGCATCAAGCTTGGCAATGGTTACCGGGATTTCAACCGGCCCACCTTCGTATAGATCCGATTCTGTGCCCGTGGGGATTTCGGCATCAGTGGCGAACCCGCCGGTCACACCGCCACAGGCCGCGCAGAATAAGAAGATGCAGACCACAATGAGAAAATATATGTTAGCAAACGATTGTCGTTTTAAAGTTTTCATTACGCCCCCCTAAAAACAGAACACAATCTATATTATATGAGATAGTTAGAGACATGGTCCATGGTTATTTGTGCAAGCTATTTAACATGCGGTAATCAAAGAAGATAATCTGTATTTTAACCAGTCTGTCGACAGGCATGTGTCCTGCAGGACACGCTGTACCAATTATTCCAAATTATCAAAATAAGAATGAGAGAAAAAGGGCTCAGATGGATTTGTCGCAAGACAGACAAACTAAGTAAAAACAACAAATTGAACGACTAATATTTTGTGTCGATTGGAACGGGATTTGCATGACTGATGGCATGAAGCACAAAAATATGTATTACTCCGTTATTCTGGCGATTGTACTTGGTCTGTTTTGTTGTGGCATTGCTCTGGCCAAGGGTGGTCCACTAAAGGGATCCAACTCTGGGTCGAGCACGTCTGGAAAAAGCAAAACAGGTAACGTCAATACAGATCCCCTGAGGAAAACCGCGCCTGCGCAGATCGCGCCTCCGGAAGCCCATTTCATTGACCCCAATTGTCAATTTGAAGGCGAAAAATATCTTGAAGGCTTGAGGCTCCCGGCGGGCACGAGTTTTCCCCTTTACACCAACAGGGGAGGTTTTCAGGATTGCCCCGGACCGGGAATCAAACGGGCCATCATAGTGATCCATGGGATAAACAGGACGGCGCTCAATTATTTCAACTACATCATGGAGGGTTTGCCTCAACCGCCAGCAACGTCAGCAGGGAACGATGTTGGCGGTGTTTCGGTAAACGGAGAAGTCACCAATGCACGTGGTGTTTCAAAAGTCATAATCAAATCCTCTTCCTCGCCCCCCCAGCTTCCCGTTGCGTCGCCTCACGGTGCAACGATCGATACTTCGCGTGTGAACAGGGCCAATGCCATTGTGATCGCTCCGTATTTTGCGAAGAATAATGGGGGCGACGATTGTGACCCCCCTGTGTGTCCTGGCCATGACGACTATCGTCCGTCATTCATTTCGTGGTCCGTGGGATGGAAAACCCTGGCACCTTCTGACGCCAGTCACCCGTACCGGTTGAGTTCTGCGGAGGTGGTGGACAGGATTGTGCAGACCTTGCTCGATGAGGCCCTGTACCCCGACTTGGATAGCATTGTGATTGTGGGCCATTCCGCTGGCGGCCAGTTTGTGACCCGCTATGCCATTACTAATCCCGTGCACGATGAGATGATCAACAGGGGGATTGAGGTCAGATATATTGTGGCCAATCCCTCCGCCTATTTGTATCTGGATGAAACGCGGTATGATCAAACGGCGGAGGTATTTGCTGTCCCTCAAACAACCTGTTCCCAATACAACAAGTATGGTTATGGTTTGAATTCCCCCAATCAGTATGTGACAGCGGCCCTGTCTGAGATTGTTGATAACGCCCGGACACGCCCTGTTTATCTGTTGATTGGGGATGCCGATAACTTTGATGAGGGCAATCTGGATACATCGTGTGGTGCCATGTTGCAGGGAGACCATCGCTATGAGCGGGCACAATGGTATTATCGCTATTTGGGGCAGTTATTTCCCGAGGGACACAATACCAAACTGCTGGCTGTTCCCAACGTGGGGCACAATACGCGCAAAATGTTTCTGAGCCCAAAGGGGGCACACTTGATCTTTGAATAGCCATTATGGCGCTTTCTGGTGAGTCCTCAAGGACACGGAATTTGTAAAAACCCGGGCCGCTGGGAGCCGGGATCTGGCCCGTGGGTTTTTGAGGCAGAGCGATTGAGGTTTGC